>NZ_JAKLSP010000016.1:0-145442 GCF_022014505.1 Pseudomonas sp. PGPR40
GGCTGACCCAATCAGGCACGAGCGTGAACCGCCCAGGGCGCATGTCCAAGTGTGGCAACGCTTACTTGCGTGCCGCGATGTTCATGCCCGCGATGACGGCAATCCGCTGCGATGAGAATGTGAAGGCCTTTTATGAGGTTCTGGTTGCTCGCGGCAAGAAAAAAATGCAGGCCATCGGAGCGGTGATGCGTAAATACCTGACCGGGTTATGGGCGTGCATGCGTTCTGGAGAGGAATTTGATACGGCCAAGCTTTTCAGCGAAAAACATCTCGCGAAAGCTTGACCGTGAACAGAGTATCTACAGGTTCTGGTCATTCGCGGATTCACACTGAACCTGTAGGAGCGAGGCTTGCCCGCGAAGACTTCAGCCGCTACACCGCAGATTAGAGCCCCATCTGCTTACTGATGATCTCGTTCATCACTTCCCGCGTCCCGCCGCCGATCGACAGAATCCGATTATCCCGGTACAGCCGCTCCACCAGGCTCTCGCGCATGTAACCGAGGCCCCCAAGAATCTGCACGGCGTCGTTGGTGATGCGGTCCGCCGTGTCGGTGGCGAAGTTCTTGGCCATGGAAATCTCCTTGATCACACTCTGCCCAGCAGCCATTTTCGCCGCCTGGCGGTAGGTGAATTCCCGTGATACCTCCAGCATCGTGGCCATTTCCGCCAGTCGATGCTTGAGCACCTGGAACTTGCCGATGGGTTTGCCGAAAGCTTCGCGCTGACGACCCCACTTCAGGCTCTCCTCCAGTGCCAACTGCGCGGTCATGTTGGCCATCAGCGCCAAGGCCAGACGCTCGCTCTGGAAGTTGCCCATGATGCAGGCAAAGCCCCTGTTTTCGGCTCCAATCAAATGGCCCACCGGCACCCGACAATCATCGAAAAACAGCTCGGCGGTGTCCGACGCCCACCAGCCCATTTTCTTCAACTGACGACCGACAGTGAAACCGGGCGCGCCCTTCTCGATCAGCAACAAACTGATGCCGCCAAACCCAGGCTCGCCGGTGCGCACCGCTACGGTGTAGAAATCTGCCCGAACGCCGCTGGTTATGAAGGTTTTGCTACCGCTGACCCGGTAACAGTCGCCGTCACGTACGGCACGGGTTTGCAGGTTGGCGACGTCGGAGCCGCCGCTGGGCTCGGTAACGGCCAGGGCGCTGATTTTCTCACCCGCCAGCACCTGAGGCACAACGCGATCGCGAACTTCAGGCCTGGCCCACTTGAGGATCGGCGGCAAACCAATGTCCAGCGAGCCCAGCCCCGCGACCAGACCACCGGAACCGCAGCGCATCAGCTCTTCACTGGCGGCGATCTTGGCGAACACATCGCCTTCGTGACTGCCGCCCAAGGCTTCGGGATAACCAATGCCCAAAATCCCCGCCGCGCCGGCCTTCAGGTAGAGCTCACGGGGGAAGCTTTCGGCTTCTTCCCACTGGTCGATGTCCGGAAGAATCTCGCGCTCGACGAAACGTCTGACGCTGTCGCGGACCAATTGGTGGCTAGGGTCGAAGTATTCCTGAAAGGCAGGCATCGGCGAACTCCACTGAAGGTTCAGCGAAGTTAACCGAGCGCTTGCTTGGTTTTCAACAGGATTGTGTGAATCAGATGGACCGAGGCGTGTTCTTCGCGGGCAAGCCTCGCTCCTACAGGTATCGGTTGTTCGCGAATACGCAAAACCGTAGGAGCGAGGCTTGCCCGCGAAGAGGCCAGTTCAGACACTACAAGGTAATCGGCTTGCGCCCCGCAAACGAATGCGCCAACGTCCCGCCATCCACCAATTCCAGCTCGCCACCCAACGGCACGCCATGGGCGATGCGCGAGGCGATCAGGCCTTTGTTGCTGAGTAACTGAGCAATGTAATGCGCAGTGGCCTCACCTTCTACCGTCGGATTGGTGGCGAGGATGACTTCGGTAAACGTGCCCGCCTCTTCGATCCGCGACATCAGTTGTGGAATACCGATGGCGTCCGGCCCCAACCCGTCGAGGGGCGACAGGTGGCCCTTGAGCACGAAGTAGCGACCGCGGAAACCGGTCTGCTCCACCGCATAAACATCCATCGGACCTTCCACCACACACAGCAAGGTGTCGTCGCGGCGTGGATCGGCGCATTGCGGGCACAGATCGTCTTCGGTCAGCGTGCGGCACAAGCGGCAGTGACCCACCCCTTCCATGGCCTGACTCAGCGCCTGGGCCAGTCGCAAACCGCCGCTGCGATCACGCTCAAGCAGTTGCAACGCCATGCGCTGGGCAGTTTTCTGACCCACACCCGGCAAAATTCGCAGGGCATCGATCAGTTGGCGAATCAAAGGGCTGAAGCTCATGGGGAAAAGTCCGACATAACAACGAGACGCGGTTTATACCCGCGCCTCGAATGAGCGTCAATTATTCAGTCTTGCGTAACCCGCAGTTCGAATTTCGGCTGTATAGAGAGCAGACCTTTGTGGCTGTGTCGCGTTCGATGTTTTTTCAGGGGGACCGAGTCGACTTCTTCGCGGGCAAGCCTCGCTCCTACGGATATCGGTTATTCGCGAATATTCGCATGACCGTAGGAGCGAGGCTTGCCCGCGAAGGCGTCCTGATAGACGTCGCTTGCCCTCAGCCAGAAACAAAAATGCCAGGCGCGATGCCTGGCATTTTTTAATCCATCCGATGCGCCTTGGCGAATCAGAATGGCAGCTTCATACCCGGTGGCAATTGCATGCCAGCGGTCACGCCAGACATTTTGTCCTGGCTGTTGGCTTCGATCTTGCGCACGGCATCATTGACGGCTGCGGCGAATACCGCCTCGAGCATTTCCTTGTCGTCTTCGCTCAGGCCTTCGACCAGGCTTGGATCGATGGTCACACGCTTGACGTCGTGACGGCCGGTCATGACCACGGTGACCATATCGCCGCCGGCTTTACCGGTGACTTCGGCGTTGGCCAGTTCTTCCTGCATCTTGGCCATTTTTTCCTGCATCTGCTGCGCCTGCTTCATCAGGCCGGCCATGCCACCTTTCATCATGGGAATCACCTCAAAAGTACTTGGATAAAAACAGCGCCCGGCGAATGCGGCCAAGCGCCTTCAGTTATTAGCCCTGACTGACCAGGGCCTCGACAGGTTCAATAGTATCGTGACGGACCACTGCCCCGAACTGCTGCATCATTTGCTGGATGAACGGATCGCCGTGGATCGATTCCTCGGCCTCGCGCTGACGGTTGGCACGGCGGCGGGAGGCGGCCTGGGCCGGGGTTTCCTGCTCGGGCTTGATCAGCTCCATGCTCAGGGTCAGCGTACGCCCGTGAAACTGATTCAGCGCATCGTTGAGGCGACGTTGTTGCGTCGCGTTGAACAAGGCGCTATGGGCCGGATCCAGGTGCAACAGCCAATTGTCGCCATCGACGGCGATCAGCGTGCAGTTGGCGGCAATACTGCCGGTCATGCCGGACACCGGCAGTTTCGGGAACAATTCCAGCCATTGCAGGGCCAGACCGGTGGCCGGCATCGCGGCCGGTTCAGGTTCGGGTTCCGGCGCAGGTTCGGCGGTGTGCTCGCTGGCCAGTTCATCGAGATAGCTATAAGCCGAATCCATGTCCGGCTCGATATAGTCCTCGTCCAGCGGCGGCTCGTCGTCCAGATCCATGCCTGGCGTAGCGGCATCGACTTCGGCCACGGACGGTTCCGGGATCGGCGCAGCAGCCCATTGCGGCG
Organism: Pseudomonas sp. PGPR40; assembly: GCF_022014505.1. Lineage (NCBI taxonomy): Bacteria > Pseudomonadati > Pseudomonadota > Gammaproteobacteria > Pseudomonadales > Pseudomonadaceae > Pseudomonas > Pseudomonas sp. PGPR40. The sequence continues at coordinate 3,693 of NZ_JAKLSP010000016.1, forward strand.
CATCCGGCACCACGCTGTCCGGCGTCGGCATGGGCATCGGTGGCAATTCTGGTTGTTCGCCAGCCGTTTCCAGCACCGGCTCAATGGCGGGCTGTTGAACAACTTCGGGCGCTATCGGGTCGTTCCACGGCAGATCGACGATTTCTTCGACCGCTACGGGCTCGACAACAGGCTCGGGCTCAGGCGCGACCGGATCAGAAACGAGCACGACCGCAACTGGCTCAGGCTCGGCTGCCATGACAGGAGCCGGTGCAACCACGGGCGCAACAGAAACCGCAACCGGAACCGGGACAACGGCCGCAGCGACTACCGGCGCTACAACCGGCGCAGCAGCCACTGAGTTTGCGGAATCAACTGTGGCCTGGCTGATCCCCACTGTCTTTAGCGGTTGCCTCGGCGCGTCCGCAGTGTCTGCCGGCCGGAACGCAAGCATTCGCAGCAGGACCATTTCGAAGCCACCGCGCGGGTCCGGTGCCAGCGGCAAGTCCCGGCGACCGATCAGGCCCATCTGGTAATAGAACTGCACGTCTTCAGCCGGCAATGCCTGAGCCAGAGCCAATACGCGGTCACGATCGCCATGGCCATTGTCAACGCCTTCAGGCAGAGCCTGGGCGATGGCGACACGGTGCAACACATTGAGAATTTCCGAGAGCACGCCGTTCCAGTCCGGACCTTGTTCGGCCAGATGGCGCACCGCCTCGAGCAACGCCTTGGCGTCGCCTTCGATCAGCGCATGCAGGACGTCGTAGACCTGACCATGATCGAGGGTGCCGAGCATCGCCCGCACGTCGGCGGCCATGACCTTGCCTTCACCGAAGGCGATGGCCTGGTCGGTCAGGCTCATGGCGTCGCGCATCGAACCGTCGGCGGCGCGGCCCAGCAGCCACAGCGCATCGTCTTCGAACGGCACGTTCTCGACGCTGAGCACGTGGGTCAGATGCTCGACCACCCGCTCCGGGGTCATGTTCTTCAGGGAGAACTGCAGGCAACGCGAAAGAATCGTTGCCGGAAGTTTCTGCGGATCGGTGGTCGCCAGGATGAACTTGACGTAGGGCGGCGGCTCTTCGAGGGTTTTCAACAGCGCATTAAAGGAATGGCTGGAGAGCATGTGCACTTCGTCGATCAGGTAGACCTTGAAGCGCCCGCGGCTCGGCGCGTATTGCACGTTGTCGAGCAGTTCGCGGGTGTCTTCGACCTTGGTCCGGCTCGCGGCGTCGATCTCGATCAGGTCAACGAAGCGGCCTTCATCGATCTCGCGGCACACCGAGCACTCGCCGCAAGGGGTCGAAGTGATACCTGTTTCACAGTTCAGGCATTTGGCGATGATCCGCGCGATGGTGGTCTTGCCGACGCCACGTGTACCGGTAAACAGGTAGGCGTGGTGCAGCCGCTGGCTGTCCAAGGCATTGATCAGAGCCTTGAGCACATGGGTCTGGCCGACCATTTCGCCGAACGAGCGCGGACGCCATTTACGTGCAAGAACCTGATAACTCATCGAAAACCGTCGCAACGAAGGAACACAAGCGGCTAATGCTAGCGGAGCAAGGCCAAAATTGCATCCGGTGCGCTCGTCTAATCTGGCTAAGCTGCACTTTGTGGAGGCTTTTATTGGCTCATACCGGAGCGTTTATGCGTTTTGCCTTGGGGGCATTGCTGTTGATCAGCCTGAGCGTCGCGGCTGCCGAGGCGCCGTTGCGCTTTGTCGTGTCCGACAGCTGGGCCATGCCCATGGTGCAAATCGAGCGCGGCCAACCGACCCAAGGCATCCTGCACGACATGATGATCAGCCTGGCGACTCAGGTCGGCGTACCGGCCGAGTTTCACATTTTGCCCAGGGCACGGGTGCAAAACGCCATGGAGCACGGCGAAGTCGATGTGCGCTGTTATATCTCGAAATCCTGGCTGCCGAATCAATCTGAAGACTATATCTGGAGCGTTCCGCTGCTGGTTCAGCGCGACTTGCTGATTGGTCGGCGAGTCTCACCTTTGATCAATCCGTCAGACCTGCCGCAACAGTCGATCGGCACCGTGCGTGGCTATAGCTACCCGACCTTGCAACCGCTGTTTGACGCCGACCGGCTGCACCGCGATGACGCGCGCAATCAGGAACAAGTACTGGAAAAACTGCTGGCCGGGCGTTACCAGTACGCGGTGAGCAACCAATGGACCCTGGACTGGTTCAACCAGCGCCTGCTGCCCGACCAGCAACTGCAAAGCGTAGCGCTGGTGCAGGAACAAAGCGTCGGTTGCTACGTGCGCAACGACCCCAAGCTGCCTGTGCAACGTATTCTGCGCACGTTGCAGCATATGAAAACGTCCGAGGAGATCGATGACATCATCCGGCTCTATACCGGCAACCCTGATGCAAACCTGTAGCGCATGATGGCTCAGGCTGTCTGGCCGAGCGCTTGCCATTGCGACGGAGCGACAAACCCCGCCACCCAGTCCGGCACCTCACCGGGCGGCATCGGGCGGGCGATGAAATAACCTTGAGCGACTTCGCATCCTAGCCGCAATAGCAATTCACCGTGCTCAACGCTTTCCAGCCCCTCGGCTATCACTTGCCGGCCGAACGCCCGGGCCAGGCCAATCACCGCCGTGGTCAGAGCCAGATCATCACGATCGATCAGAATGTCACGCACGAATGATTTATCGATCTTGATGGTTTGGGTGCGTAAACGCTTGAGGTAGCTCAGGGACGAGTAACCCGTACCAAAGTCACCCAGGGAAAACTGCACTCCCAACGCCTGACAGGCCTGCAAACAGGTGCTGACATGCTGGATATTCTCGATCGCCACCGACTCGACGATTTCCAGATCGAGCATCTGCGGCGCGACCTGAGCATGTCGAGCGAGTACGTGCTTGAGTCGGTCGACGAAATCGGCGCGCTGAAAATGTCGCGCCGCGATATTGATACTCACCGGCCAGTCCTGCCCCGCCTGGTGCCAACGGTGCAACTGCGACAGAACCTGATCCATCACCCATTCACCGATATCGATGATCAGGTCCGTATCCTCCACCAGCGGCAAAAACTCCCGAGGTGACACCAAGCCGTTTTGCGGGTGCTCCCAACGCAACAACGCCTCGAAACCGACGACCACGCCATGGCGCATGTTCACCTTGGGCTGAAAATGCAGGCGCAATTCACCGGCGGCCAGCGCCTGACGCACCCGTTCGACGGTCTGGTGAGTGGCCTTGACCTCCTGATCCCGGGACACATCGAACAGATGAAAGCGGTTTCGCCCGCTTTGCTTGGCCACATACATCGCCTGATCGGCGTGACGCAGCAGGGTTTCGGCATCTTCATGGTCATGGGGAAACAGGGTGACGCCGATACTGGCAAACACATTGATGTCCTTGCCGTGCAGCGCGTACGGCGCGGAAATCGCCCTCAACACGCGATTCAATGCTGCGTGCAATTCCGGCAGATCACGCACATATCGCAACACCAGCACAAATTCGTCACCGGCCAGTCGCGCCACCACGTCTTCGCCGCGCACAATATCGCGCAATCGCTTGGCCACCTCCACCAGCAACATATCACCACTGGCGTGCCCGTAACCGTCGTTGACCGCCTTGAACCCATCGAGGTCCAGCATGCACACCGCCAACGGGATGTTTTCATGCTGGGAGAACTCCAGCGCCTGATCCAGTAGATCCGACAGGAATGCGCGATTGGGCAGCCCGGTCAGCACGTCATGCCCGACCCGCCATTGCAAAGATTGCAGCAATTGACGTTTTTCGCTGATATCGAAACGAATCGACAGGTATCGATCAATGCGCCCTTTGGCTTCATCGAACACCGGCACCATGGTGCTATCGACCCAATACAAGCTGCCATCCTTGGCGCGATTACAGATCTCGCCCTTCCAGATATTACCCAGGGCGATGGTGCGCCACATGGCGGCGAAGAAATCGGCGCAATGCAAGCCGGAGTTCAGCAGACGATGGTTCTGCCCCAGCAACTCCTCGCGGCTGTAGCCGGATACAGCGCAGAATTGGTCGTTGACATAGGTAATCCGGCCATCCAGATCGGTCTCGGAAAAAATAGCGGCGGCATCCACGGCCCTGCGGTATTTCTCATCCATGAGTGAGGCTCACTGTCGCTAGCGGAGGTACCGCTCGACCAGCGCAGAATGCCCGGAAGAGATATTTTGAGAATTACAGCGCAGAGACACGTTATCACTCCATGAACAACATTTGATGGCCTCCGGATCGCCGCAGAACAACCAGGCTCAAAGGCCTTGGGCAAGGTAGCAACACCGACCCTGGTAAGATTTTTCGAGGGGTTTCAGACCGCCAAGAGCATCTCCGCACACCGGGCAAGAGAAGACAATGCTGGCTTTTTCATATCGCCTAAACTTCAGAAAGTAAATCATTAAAAACCTTTCCGAAGCGGCGATTCTACGAAATGCATCACATTTTGCAAAGCAAGGTGATGGATCATGCAGTTGTCTAATGCAAAAATCTATCGTTAAGTTCTTGATTCTAAATGGGAATTGAGCGATGCAAATTTCAAGTTTGGGTCCAGCCATCCGACGCTACCGCAAGGTCGCAGGGCTTACTCAGGCTGAACTCGGCGAAAAAACCGGTTTTGACCCCAAAACCATCAGCCGCTTCGAAACGGGCACCTATACCCCCAGCGTGGAAGCATTGTTTTTGCTTGCCGACGTGCTGGGCGTGAAGCTGAAAGCCTTTTTCGCAGATATGGGCGACGAAGATGAACAGCGGGCGTATCTGTTCAGCGTCATACACAAAGCCACCCCGAAGGATCTGGGAAAGCTGATCGCAGCGGTTGACCAGGCCTTGTCCAAGCCTTAGTGCCAGTAATGAAAAAAGGAGGCCGACCTGTCGAATACGACAGATCGGCCTCCTTTTTTTTGTATCCCGTTCCTTAATTCGGAAACGACGAAAAACCGCCCTGGACGAGTCCCATGGCAGCAAAGACAAAACAGTATTTCCAGATAGAAAACACGAAAGAGGATTCGTGCTGCGTTATGGTGGCGACCCCACCAGCCACACCCCGGCACACAATGTCACCGCTGCGGCTGCTCCCTTCCAGGCCTGACCGGGTTCACGGCTGATCGTTGCGGGGGGACCGATGGGGTCACCATAACGACGCTCACCTGACGGCGAGCCGCGCCATTGTACCTATCTGAGACGAAGTTACAACCGTTCGGGGATATTAAAAAATATGAGCGGCTTCAATGACATGCGCTGGCCTAAAAGATCGCTCCTGCTACAGGGGCGATCTTTTGATCCTATTGCGCCAACACCTCATCCGCCCTGCCGCCCTCCTGCTGAATCACCAGGTGAATGAAGTGCAGCTTGGCAATCACCGCCGACGGCAGGACGAACGGATAGAAATCCGGCTGACCCATGCTGCGTGACAGTTCGTTGAGCATGCCGGCCAGCTCGATCCATGCGTTGACGAACGACAGGAACGCCGGGCCGCCGGGGTGCTGCGGGTCGAATAGCGCGCTGGGCGGAAACGGCTGGTAATCGAAATCCATTTCCTGCGCACTCATGCCAAAACCCAGGGCGGTGTCCACCGCATCCATCATGTGCAGGTAGTGAGCCCAGGTTTCCGCCCAGTCTTCCCAAGGGTGCATGGTGGCGTAGGCACTGACGTAATGCTGCTGCCAGTCTAGCGGCGCGCCTTGCTGATAATGCCGCTCAAGGGCCTCGGCATAATTTTCACGCTCATCGCCGAACAGGCCGCGGAACGGCTCCAGCCAATGACTGTTGGCGACCAAGCGGTCCCAGTAGTAATGCCCTGTCTCATGACGGAAGTGACCGAGCAGCGTGCGATAGGGCTCGTGCATTTGTACGCGAACTTGCTCGCGATGGGCGTCGTCGGCTTCTTTGATATCGAGGGTGATCAGTCCGTTGGCATGTCCGGTGGTCGGCAGTTTGCCTTCGAGGTCGATACCGATGAAATCGAAGGCCAGACCGATGTCTTCGTCCATGGATTTCGCAATGACCTGCAAGCCCAGACTGATCAGCTGTGCCACCAGACGACGCTTGGCGATTTCCACGTTGCGCCAGTGCTCGTGATTCTCGGGGATCGACAGGTCGGGGATGGTGCGATTCAGGCTGCAGGCGATGCACAACGTAGCGTGATCATTGACCGGCAGCAGCCAGTTGCATGCGGCCGGAGAATCGAGATTGGCGCAGCGGCGAAATACACCGGCGTCGGGATCGGCATCGAGCAACCAGGTACCCGCTTGCGGGCCGGGCTGCAACGACGACACGCGGCTCTGCTGCGGCTGATAACCCAGCGCCGCCGAACAGGCCAGGCACTGGCTGTTGCGAAAGAACAACGACTGCCCACAGCTGCAATGCCAGACCTTGCTGTTGCGCGAACGCTCACCCATGAAAGGCGCGGCGATACGTGAACTGAGCTGTTCGAAGAAGCGGTACATGGCGATCTCTCCCTGAAGCCTGCCAAGACTAGATCATTCCTCAGACATGATCGTTCCCACGCTCTGCGTGGGAATGCCGCCCCGGACACTCCGCGTCCGCTGTGACGCAGAACGTCATGGGATGCGTTACCACGCAAAGCGTGGGAACGATCAGTTAAACCGAAATATTATGCTTGCCAAGAAACCCGACAAACGCCTCTTCATCGAGCACCTTCAACCCCAGCTCATTGGCCTTGGCCAGCTTTGATCCCGCGCCTGGGCCGGCGACCACGCAATGGGTCTTGGCCGATACGGAACCGGCCACCTTGGCGCCGAGACTTTCAAGTTTGTCCTTGGCGACATCGCGACTCATCAGCTCCAGCGAACCGGTCAGCACCCAGGTCTGTCCGGCCAACGGCAACCCTTCGACGACTTTTTTCTCACTCTGCCAATGCATACCGAAATCACGCAGCTGCTTTTCGGCCGCCTCGGCGAGCTGACGATTTTCCGCCCCCGCAAAGAACTCCCGAACCGAGGTCGCCTGTTTCTCCGGCAGTGCCTGACGCATGTCCAGCCAATCAGCACTCATCACCGCTTCGAGCGAGCCGAACTTATCCGCAAGCTTCTGCGCCCCGCCCGGCCCGACCGACGGAATGTGCAACTTGTCGAGGAAACCACCCAGTGTGGTACTGGCGGAAAATTCGGCACCCAGCTCGCCCTGATCCTGAATCTGCAGGCCATGCTTGAGCAGATCCTTGATCACTTGCCGGTTATGCGCGTCTTCAAAGAAACTGTGAATCTCGTGAGCCACTTCCAGCCCGACATCCGGCAAATACGTGAGCACGTGCGGCAATGCCTGCTGAACCCACTCCAGCGAGCCGAGAGAGCGCGCAAGGACCTTGGCCGTCTCTTCGCCGACATCAGGAATGCCCAAGGCGTAGATAAACCGCGCCAGACTCGGCTGCTTGCTGTCTTCGATTGCACCGAGCAGGTTCTTGCTCGACAGTTCGGCAAAGCCTTCCAGGTCGACGATCTGCTCGAACGTCAGGGCATAGAGATCGGCCGGCGAACTCACCAGGCCTTCGTCCACCAGTTGCTCGACGCTCTTTTCGCCCAGGCCTTCGATGTCCATGGCGCGGCGCGAAACGAAGTGAATGATCGCTTGCTTGAGTTGCGCACCGCAGGCCAGACGGCCGACGCAGCGATACACCGCGCCTTCGCTGATGGTCTCGCGGCCCTTGCTGCGCTTGACCAGTTGCGTACGCTCGACATGAGAGCCACAAACCGGGCACTGCTCGGGAATCTGTACTGGCCGGGCATCCTCCGGACGGCGCTCGGCAACCACTTGCACCACTTGCGGAATCACGTCACCGGCGCGACGGATGATCACGGTGTCGCCAATCATCAGGCCCAGCCGCGCCACTTCATCCATGTTATGCAAGGTCGCATTGGCCACGGTGACGCCTGCGACCCTCACCGGTTTCAAGCGCGCCACCGGCGTCACGGCACCGGTGCGACCGACCTGGAATTCCACGTCGAGCAGTTCGGTGAGCTCTTCCATGGCCGGGAATTTGTGGGCAATCGCCCAGCGCGGTTCGCGAGCGCGAAAACCCAGCTCACGCTGGGACGCGATGCTGTTGACCTTGAACACCACGCCATCGATTTCATACTGGAGCGCATTGCGGCGTTCGCCGATGTCGCGGTAGTAATCCAGGCATTCTTCAATACCATGCGCCAATTTCAGCTCATGACTGATCGGCATCCCCCAGGCTTTGAGTTGCTGCAAATTGCCAATGTGCGTGTCGGCGATATCGGCCGAAATCTGGCCGATGCCGTAGCAGCAGAATTCCAGCGGACGATTGGCGGTGATCTTCGAATCCAGCTGTCGCAAGCTGCCCGCCGCCGCGTTACGCGGATTGGCGAAGGTCTTGCCACCCGCTTCCAGTTGCGTGGCGTTGAGTCGCTCGAAACCGGCCTTGGACATGAACACTTCACCACGCACTTCCAGGGTTGCCGGCCAGCCGGTGCCATGCAGCTTGAGCGGGATATTGCGCACGGTGCGTACGTTGACGCTGATGTCTTCACCGGTGGTGCCATCGCCGCGGGTGGCGCCGCGCACCAGCACACCATCCTGATAGAGCAGACTGACCGCCAGGCCATCGAGCTTGGGTTCGCAACTGTACTCCACCGCTGCGCCACTGCCGACCAGGTCGCCGACCGGCAAGTCCAGACCTTCCGTCACCCGGCGATCGAACTCACGCATATCGGTTTCTTCGAAGGCGTTGCCCAGGCTGAGCATCGGCACTTCATGACGCACCTGAGTGAACGCCGACAGCGCCGCGCTGCCGACACGCTGGGTCGGCGAATCGCTGGTAATCAGTTCAGGATGGGCCGCTTCGAGGGCCTTGAGCTCGTGGAACAAGCGATCGTATTCGGCGTCCGGAATGCTCGGCTCGTCCAGCACGTGGTAGCGATAGTTGTGCTGATCGAGCTCGGCGCGCAGCTCTAGAATGCGGGTTTTGGCGGCGGTCATGGGTGTTCTCTCATAAAGCAAAAGAGCAGCCGAGGCTGCTCAATTTGTTGATGCGGTGCAGATTCATTGTAGGAGTCCGGCCTGCCGGCGAAGGCGTAGTTGAGATCGCCTTCGCCGGCAAGCCGGGCTCCTACAGGGCATGGAAGTCGCGACTCAATCTTCCACACGTTACCAATTTCAGCGCTTCTGGGTCAGGGCGCGACGTTCGAACTCGACGATGCGCTGACGGTAGTGCTCGATAGTCTGGGCGGTCAGCACGCTGCGCTGGTCGTCTTTCAGTTCGCCGTTCAGCTCCTGGGACAGTTTGCGTGCCGCAGCCACCATCACGTCGAAGGCTTGCTTGGGATGACGCGGGCCTGGCAGACCGAGGAAGAAGCTCACTGCCGGGGTGCTGAAATGATCGATGTCATCCAGATCGAAGACACCTGGCTTGACCGCATTGGCCATGGAGAACAGGACCTCGCCGTTACCGGCCATGCTTTCGTGACGGTGGAAAATGTCCATCTCGCCGAAACGCAGACCGCTTTCCAGAATGTTCTGCAACAGTGCCGGGCCCTTGAAGCCGGCCGGGTCGCGGCAGATCACGCTGATCACCAGCACTTCTTCGGCTTGCGGCTGATCTTTATCGACCGAGCTGGCGGGCTTGGTGTCATCCGGGAAATCGTCGTCACGGCTGTTGAAGCTCGGGCCGCCGTCCAGGTCCAGGTTGAGGTTCAAGTCGCCTTGCGATGGCTCGCCATGACCACGCTTGCCACGCTTGGAACCCGACTCGCGAGGCTCACGGGCAGGCATGCTCACCGACGGCAGATCATGCTCGTCCAGTTGCGGCTCTTTATGGTTATCCAGCACGCGGGGCGGGCCCAACAGCTCGGCGCTGGTGTCCTCATCCGGCAGATTGGACAAACTTCGGTCAAGACGGAATTTCAGTTTCCCCTTGCCGCCGCGCATGCGACGCCAGCCATCGAAAAGAATACCGGCAATGACAATAATGCCGATGACGATCAGCCACTCGCGCAGACCGATTTCCATGTAATCCCGTGCCTCTATAAAAAATGCTGAAAAATAAGGGGTTTACATTGTGCAAACCGCTTTAAAACGTGGCGCCAACTCTATGTTCTGACAGGCGTTTTGCCCACGTATACGAAAAATTGACATTAAACTAGCACGACCAAAGACAACTTTACACCGTCTGTCACAGTGGCTTGCGCGAATTATGTCGATTGGCCAGCAAGTGAAGGCAAGTAAAAAGCACTACAGCTCAAAATTACTTGCCTTACACACAATGACTCAGGCGTCCACCATGGCCATCGCCTCCTCCACATCCACTGCCACCAGACGCGAGCAACCGGGTTCGTGCATCGTCACCCCCATCAATTGATCGGCCATTTCCATGGCGATCTTGTTGTGGGTGATGTAGATGAACTGCACCGTTTGCGACATCTCTTTGACCAGCCTTGCGTAGCGTCCAACGTTAGCGTCATCCAATGGCGCGTCAACCTCATCGAGCATGCAGAACGGCGCCGGGTTCAACTTGAAGATGGCAAATACCAGGGCCAATGCGGTCAGGGCTTTTTCGCCACCGGAGAGCAAATGGATGGTGCTGTTCTTCTTTCCTGGCGGCTGCGCCATGATCGTTACCCCTGTATCGAGTAGATCTTCGCCCGTCAGTTCCAAATACGCGCGTCCTCCACCGAAAACTTTTGGGAAAAGGGCCTGTAAACCGCCATTGATCTGATCAAAGGTATCTTTGAAGCGGTTTCGGGTTTCCTTGTCGATCTTGCGAATCACGTTCTCGAGGGTGTCCAGCGCTTCCACCAGATCGTCGTTCTGAGCATCCAGATAACGTTTACGCTCGGATTGTTGCTGGTATTCGTCGATGGCCGCGAGGTTGATCGCACCGAGGCGCTGAATTCGTGCAGCAATGCGCTCGAGTTCATCTTCGGCATCTTTCTCGTTGGCCCCGGCCAGCAGCGTGGCGAGCACGCCGTGGAGGTCGTAGCCGTCTTCCAGCAACTGATCTTCAAGGGTCTTGCGCCGCACCGTCAGCGCTTGCCATTCCATGCGCTGCTGCTCGAGTTGGCCACGGATCAATTGCGATTGCTGCTCGGCCTGATTGCGGCGTTTTTCGGCGTCACGCAGTTCGCGGTCGGCGTCTTCCAGGGCAATTTGCGCGGTCTTGAGTTCTTCGTCGACGGTCATGCGTTTGTCGAGCAGCTCTTCGAGTTTAAGCCGCAGCTCTTCCAGCGGCGCCTCACCCTCCTCCAGGTTGAGGCTGAGCTGTTCGCGCTTCTCGGTCAGACGCTCGGACTGCATTTCCAGCCGTTCGAGGGCCTGACGAGTGGAATCGTGTTGCGCCTTCAGCGAACCGAGGCGCACCGCCAATTGATGCGCGTGATCCTTGTGCTGCCGGGCTTCCTGACGCACCCGGTCGAGGCGTTCGCGCAAGCTGTCGCGCTGGGCCAGCAGCAACTCGCGCTGCTCGGTGTCCAGCGCCATGCTGTCGAGGGCTTCCTGCAATTGCAGGCGTGCTTCGCCGATGTTTTCGTGTTCAAGGGCGCGTTGCTCGCTCAGCTCGGTGAGTTCTTCATCGAGACGGGTGCGGCGCAGGGTCAACTGTTCGACTTTGGCTTTGCCGGCGGACAACTGGGCTTTCAATTCGCCTTGCTGACGGGCTTCGTCTTGTAGCAGACGGCGCAAATGTTCGCGGCCGTTTTCCTGCTGGCGCTGTTGCGCCCTGAGATTTTGAAGTTGGGTTTCCAGGGTTTCGACCGTGGCTTCGCGCTCTTCGCGTTCAACGCCCAACCGCTGGATTTCCTGACCACGGGCAAGTACACCACTTTCCGCTTCGCTGGCCCGGCGCACACGCAAAAAGTGTCGGCCGACCCAGTAACCGTCGCGGCTGATCAGGCTTTGGCCGGCGGCCAATTGCCCGCGCAAGGCCAAGGCCTGTTCAAGGCTCTCGACCGGTTTGACCTGCCCCAACCATGGCGACAAATCAATCTGCGCCTCGACCTTGTCGAGCAAACTGCCGGGTACGCGCACGCCATCGCCGGCCGGGCTGAGCAGGCGCAAATCGCCTTGGGCAAACCCGGCCAGATCGAAGTCACCGAAGTCATCCACCAGCACCGCTTGCAGGTCGGCGCCGAGCACGGTTTCCACCGCCAGCTCCCAACCGGCCTCGACCTTCAGGCCTTCGGCCAGACGCGGACGATCCGCCAGATGCTGTTCGCGCAGCCATTCGGCAGTGCCGGTGCCTGGATCGAGCGCGGCTTGCTGCAAGGCTTCCAACGACGCCAATCGACCGTTGAGCCGCTGCAAATCACCTTGGGCTTGCTGCTGATTTTGCAGCGCCAGTTGCAATTCCTGACGCAGTTGCTCAAGCCGTTCGACCTGAGCCTCTTCGCTGGCCTGCAAGTCTTCCAGAGTGGCCTCGGACGCAGCCAACTGCTCGCTGAGCTCCATGATCGCCGCGTCTTCCGGATCCGCCGACAGCAACGCACGTTCTTCGCCAAGACGTTTCTGGCGATCGGCCAAACGCTCCATGCTGGTTTCCAGCTGCTGGATCCGCGACTGCTGGACTTCAGACTGACGGCGTGGCTCGGCGGCGGTGAGGTTGAACGTGTCCCACTGCTCCTGCCAGCCGTGCATGGTGGTTTCGGATTCTTCCAATGCCGCAGCGGCTTCTTCGGCGGCGGCACTGGTGACTTCCTGTTCCGGCGTGAGCATATCCAGCTCTTCGCCCAAGGTCAGCAGTAAGGTGCGGTCGTGCCCCAAGTGGGATTCGGTTTCCAGCCGCGCGCGCTCGGCTTCCTTCAGGTCGTCCTGCAGCTGACGCAAGCGCTGCTGACCATGCTGGATGCTCTGTTCGACCCGGGCGATATCACCGCCGACCGAATAAAAACGCCCCTGCACCAGATTGAAGCGTTCAGACAGATCGTGATGACCGTCACGCAGGCGTTCGATGGCCGCGTCGGCATTGCGTTGCTCGGCCACCAGAGCTTCGAAGGTCACTTCCTGAGTGCCGATGATCGCTTCGCGCTGGCCGACCTGTTCGTTCAATGCCTGCCAGCGCAGGGCCGACAGCTGGGCCTTGAGCTGGCGCTCTTCGCCCTTGTATTCCTGATACTTCTTCGCGGCCTCGGCCTGACGGTGCAAGCGTTCAAGCTGACGCTCGAGCTCTTCGCGCAGGTCGGTCAGGCGGGCAAGGTTTTCGTGGGTGCGGCGGATACGGTTTTCAGTCTCGCGCCGACGTTCCTTGTACTTGGAAATACCGGCGGCTTCTTCGATGAAATTGCGCAGGTCTTCGGGCTTGGACTCGATCAGCTTGGAGATCATCCCCTGCTCGATAATCGAATAGCTGCGCGGGCCCAGGCCGGTACCCAGAAAGATGTCGGTAATATCGCGGCGCCGGCATTTGGTGCCGTTGAGGTAATAGGTGGTCTGGCTGTCGCGGGTCACTTTGCGGCGAATGGAAATTTCCGCATAGGCAGCCCACTCGCCGAGAAGGGTGCCGTCGGAGTTATCGAACACCAGCTCAATGCTCGCCTGGCTCACCGGTTTACGGCTGGTCGAGCCGTTGAAGATGACGTCAGTCATCGACTCGCCGCGCAAGTTCTTGGCCGAACTCTCGCCCATCACCCAACGCACGGCGTCAATGATGTTCGACTTGCCGCAACCATTGGGCCCGACCACTGCCGCCATGTTACTGGGGAAGTTCACCGTGGTCGGGTCGACGAAGGATTTGAACCCCGCCAGTTTGATGCACTTGAGCCGCACGCTTAAGCGACCGTCAGGGCAGAAATCACCAGATCGCAACTGCGCTGGGCATACGCCGTCAGCACCACGCGGATCTGCGGTAAGTCACGCGCCAGCACGGCGGCGAGCAAACGTTCGAACAACTCGAGGAATTCACTCATCGAGGCCTTGCGCTGATCCAGGGCGAGGAAATACGCGCGGCTCATGGCCGGCTGCAAATTCTCGACGGTTTCCTGCAAATACGGGTTGTTGGCGAACGGATACGCGGCGCGCATCACGCTGAAGCTGTCGTCGACGAACGTGCGGATGTCCTGGCGCTCATAGCTGGCGGTCAGGCGCTGCTGGATCTGTACGAACGGCACCATGTCGGCCTGGACTTGCCAGCCGCTGGCCACGGCGTTGCCGAGCAGAATGTACAACTCGCTCATCAGCGTGCACAGGCTCTGCACCTTGTGCGCGGTAAGTTCGGTCACGTGGGCGCCACGTCGCGGCAAAATCGCGATCAAGTGACGGCGCTCGAGGATCAGCAAGGCCTCACGGACTGAACCGCGGCTGACATTGAGCGCCAGCGTGACCTTCTGTTCCTGGATGCGCTCCCCCGGCTTCATTTCGCCGCGAATGATACGTTCGGCGAGGTGGTGAGCGATTTGCTCGGCGAGGCTGTCCGGCGCCTTGAACGTCATGGTTGTCCTTCAAACTCTTCGATCTGCACAAGCGGCGCAGTGTAGCGCAATTGATGGTTCATGGCGGAGTGCCCACCCAGCGGTTTTTGGCACGATTCAAGCAAAAGGCAAGCTATCCCGTGAGGGTCAATAATGAAGGAACGAGTCGTTGATCGACAAAATGTTATTTCCTGACCTTTAAGTCAGAAAATCATTGACCGAAAAGTCAGACCTGATAAATTCGGCTCATGTCGGTTAACAACAATAATGAGTTTGCGAGGCCTTCCGTGATCCAGTTTTTATTAAACCAGGAACTCCGTAGCGAGCACGCCCTGGACCCGAACCTGACCGTGCTCAATTACCTGCGCGAACAGGTGGGCAAACCCGGCACCAAAGAAGGCTGCGCCAGCGGCGACTGTGGCGCCTGCACCGTGGTGGTCGGCGAGTTGCAGACGGACGACGATGGTCGCGAACACATTCGCTACCGCAGCCTCAACTCGTGTCTGACCTTTGTTTCGTCGCTGCACGGCAAGCAACTGATCAGCGTCGAAGACCTCAAGCACCAAGGCGAGTTGCACAGCGTGCAAAAAGCCATGGTCGAGTGCCACGGCTCGCAGTGCGGTTTCTGCACACCCGGCTTCGTGATGTCGCTGTTCGCACTGCAAAAGAACAGCGACGCGCCCGATGCCCATAAAGCTCACGAAGCGCTGGCCGGCAACCTCTGCCGCTGCACCGGTTATCGGCCGATCCTGGCCGCCGCCGAGCAATCCTGCTGCGGAAAACAACCCGACCAGTTCGATGCGCGAGAAGCGGACACCATCGCTCGCCTGAAAGCCATCGCTCCCACCGACATCGGCGAACTCAACAGTGGCGACAAGCGCTGCCTGGTGCCGCTGACCGTGGCCGATCTGGCCGACCTCTACGACGCTTATCCACAGGCTCGCCTGCTAGCCGGCGGCACCGATCTGGCGCTGGAAGTCACCCAGTTCCACCGTACCTTGCCGGTGATGATCTACGTTGGCAACGTCGCCGAAATGAAACGCATCGAACGCTTCGACGATCGTCTGGAAATCGGCGCCGCTACCGCCCTTTCCGACTGCTACGACGCCTTGAAAGCCGAGTACCCGGACTTCGGCGAATTGCTGCAACGCTTCGCTTCCTTGCAGATCCGCAACCAGGGCACCCTGGGCGGCAACATCGGCAACGCCTCGCCAATCGGCGACTCGCCACCGCTGCTGATCGCCCTCGGCGCGCAGATCGTCCTGTGCAAAGGCGACGTTCGCCGCACGATGGCGCTGGAAGATTACTTCATCGATTACCGGGTGACCGCGCGTCAGGAAAGCGAGTTCATCGAAAAGATCATCGTGCCGCGCGCCAGCGTTGAACAACTGTTCCGCGCCTATAAGGTGTCCAAGCGTCTGGACGATGACATTTCCGCCGTTTGTGCCGCGTTCAACCTGCGCATCGACACCGGCGTGATCGCCGACGCCCGCGTTGCTTTCGGCGGCATGGCGGCCATTCCAAAACGCGCCAAACACTGCGAAGCCGCCCTGCTGGGTGCGCCGTTCAACAACGCCACCCTCGAACGCGCCTGCGCTGCATTGGCCGAAGATTTCACGCCACTCTCGGACTTCCGCGCCAGCAAGGAATACCGCCTGCTCAGCGCGCAGAATCTGCTGCGTAAATACTTCATCGAACTGCAAACACCGCACATCGAGACTCGGGTGACCGCTTATGTCTAATCATCACGCTGTAGAGAAGACCCAAGCCGAACTGGCTGAATTGTTCGCCAAGGACCTGACCACCGGTGTCGGTCGCAGCGTCAAGCACGACAGCGCCGACAAGCACGTGTCCGGTGAAGCGCAGTACATCGACGATCGGCTGGAATTCCCCAATCAGCTGCACGTTTACGCACGGCTGTCGGACCGCGCCCACGCGAAAATCCTCAGCATCGACACCAAGCCTTGTTACGCCTTCGAAGGCGTGCGCATCGCCATCACCCACGAAGATGTGCCAGGCCTGAAAGACATCGGCCCACTGTTGCCGGGCGACCCGTTGCTGGCCATCGATGATGTGCAATTCGTCGGTCAACCGGTACTCGCCGTGGCGGCGAAAGACCTGGAAACCGCCCGTAAAGCCGCGATGGCCGCAATCATCGAATACGAAGACCTCGAACCTGTGTTGGATGTGGTCGAAGCCCTGCGCAAACGCCACTTCGTGCTCGACAGTCATACGCATCAGCGTGGCGATTCGGCCACTGCTTTGGCCACTGCTGAACATCGCATTCAAGGCACGCTGCACATCGGCGGCCAGGAACACTTCTATCTGGAAACCCAGATCTCTTCGGTGATGCCCACTGAAGACGGCGGCATGATCGTTTACTGCTCGACCCAGAACCCCACCGAAGTGCAGAAACTGGTGGCGGAAGTGCTGGACGTGTCGATGAACAAAATCGTCGTCGACATGCGCCGCATGGGCGGTGGTTTCGGCGGCAAGGAAACCCAGGCCGCAAGCCCGGCATGCCTGTGCGCGGTAATCGCGCACCTGACCGGCCAACCGACCAAAATGCGCCTGCCGCGGGTCGAAGACATGTTGATGACCGGCAAGCGGCACCCGTTCTACGTCGAGTACGACGTGGGCTTCGACAGCACCGGCCGCCTGCACGGCATCGCCCTGGAACTGGCCGGCAACTGCGGTTGCTCGCCGGATTTGTCGGCATCGATTGTCGACCGCGCGATGTTCCATGCCGACAACTCGTACTACCTGGGTGACGCGACTATCAACGGTCACCGCTGCAAGACCAACACCGCGTCGAACACCGCTTACCGTGGTTTCGGCGGCCCACAAGGCATGGTCGCCATCGAAGAAGTGATGGATGCCATCGCCCGCCATCTGGGCCTCGATCCGCTGGCCGTGCGCAAGGCCAACTACTACGGCAAGACCGAGCGCAACGTCACCCATTACTACCAGACCGTCGAGCACAACATGCTCGAGGAAATGACCGCCGAACTGGAACAAAGCAGCCAATACGCCGAGCGCCGCGAAACGATCCGTCGCTACAACGCCAACAGCCCGATCCTGAAAAAAGGCTTGGCACTGACCCCGGTGAAATTCGGTATTTCCTTCACTGCCAGTTTCCTCAATCAGGCCGGTGCACTGATCCACATCTACACCGACGGCAGCATCCACCTGAACCACGGCGGCACCGAAATGGGCCAGGGTCTGAACACCAAGGTTGCGCAAGTCGTGGCTGAAGTCTTCCAGGTGGAAATGGACCGCGTGCAGATCACCGCGACCAACACCGACAAGGTCCCGAACACATCGCCAACCGCTGCTTCGAGCGGCGCTGACCTCAACGGTAAAGCGGCGCAGAACGCGGCGGAAATCATCAAGAAACGCCTGGTGGAATTCGCCGCGCGGCAATACAAGGTCAGCGAAGAAGACGTGGAATTCCACAACGGTCACGTGCGGGTTCGCGATCACATTCTGACGTTCGAATCGCTGATCCAGCAGGCGTATTTCGCTCAGGTGTCGTTGTCGAGCACCGGGTTCTACAAGACCCCGAAAATCTACTACGACCGTAGCCAGGCCCGTGGTCGGCCGTTCTATTACTACGCCTTCGGTGCGGCCTGCGCCGAGGTGATCGTCGACACCCTGACCGGCGAGTACAAGATGCTGCGCACCGACATCCTCCACGACGTCGGCGACTCGCTGAACCCGGCGATCGACATCGGTCAGGTCGAGGGTGGCTTCATCCAGGGCATGGGCTGGCTGACCATGGAAGAACTGGTGTGGAACGACAAAGGCAAACTGATGACCAACGGCCCGGCCAGCTACAAGATCCCGGCGGTGGCAGACATGCCGCTGGACTTGCGGGTGAAGCTGGTGGAAAACCGCAAGAACCCGGAAGACACGGTGTTCCACTCCAAGGCTGTAGGTGAGCCGCCGTTCATGCTTGGCATCGCCGCTTGGTGCGCGATCAAGGACGCCGTGGCCAGTTTGGGCGACTACCAGCATCAACCGAAAATCGACGCACCGGCGACCCCGGAGCGGGTGTTGTGGGGCTGTGAGCAGATGCGGCAGTTGAAGGTGGCCAAGGCCGTGGAAGCCGAATCCGAGGTGGTGGTTTGATCGTTCCCACGCTCTGCGTGGGAATGCAGCCCGCGACGCTCTGCGTCGCATTGTGAACAGCGGACGCGGAGCGTCCAGAGATGCATTCCCACGCAGAGCGTGGGAACGATCTTGAGAGGTGAACCATGTACAACTGGATCGACGCCCTCGCCGACCTGCAAACCCGGGGTGAACCCTGTGTGTTGGTGACCATCATCGAAGAGCTCGGCTCGACGCCGCGTAATGCTGGCTCGAAAATGGTCATCAGCGCCACGCAAACGTTCGACACCATCGGTGGCGGGCATCTGGAATACAAGGCCATGCAGATCGGTCGCGAGATGCTGGCCAGCGGCCGACAGGACACCCACCTGGAGCGCTTCAGCCTCGGCGCCAGCCTGGGCCAGTGCTGCGGTGGCGTGACCGTATTGCTGTTCGAACCGATGGGCCAGGTCCAGGCGCAGATTGCCGTGTTCGGCGCTGGCCACGTCGGTCGGGCGCTGGTGCCGCTGCTCGCCAGCCTGCCGTGCCGGGTGCGCTGGATCGACTCACGGGAAGCCGAATTCCCCGAACAGATTCCCCACGGCGTGCGCAAGATCGTCAGCGAAGAACCGCTGGATGAAGTGGATGATCTGCCCGCCGGCAGCTACTGCATCGTCATGACCCACAACCACCAGCTCGATCTCGAACTCACCGCCGCGATCCTCAAGCGCAACGACTTCGCCTACTTCGGCCTGATTGGTTCGAAGACAAAACGAGTGAAGTTCGAACACCGCCTGCGTGATCGCGGTTTCGACAGCAACGTGCTGCAACGCATGCGCTGCCCGATGGGGATCGGCGAAGTCAAAGGCAAGTTGCCTGTGGAAATCGCCATCTCCATCGCCGGCGAAATCATCGCCACCTATAACGCGAACTTCGGCCAGCACACCGCCAGCGCCGGATCATCGATCGCCAAACTGCTGCCTGCTTCACGCCGCAGCCAAGCTTCTAATTGATAAGCCTGAAAACTGAGAACCCCATGCCTCTGACTCGCAAAGCCTACCGCGCCGCCATTCTGCACAGCATTGCCGACCCCGCCGAAGTGGGTATCGAAGCCTCGTACGAGTATTTCGAAGACGGCCTGCTGGTGGTCGATAACGGCCAGATCAGCGCCATCGGCCACGCCAGCGAATTGCTGCCTACGCTGCCAGCCGACATCGAGATCACTCATTATCAGGACGCACTGATCACCCCCGGTTTCATCGACACCCACATCCATTTACCGCAAACCGGCATGGTCGGCGCCTACGGCGAGCAACTGCTGGACTGGCTGAACACCTACACTTTCCCCTGCGAAAGCCAGTTCGCCGACAAGGCCCATGCAGATGAAGTCGCGGATATTTTCATCAAGGAACTTCTGCGCAACGGCACCACCACGGCGCTGGTGTTCGGCAGCGTGCATCCGCAATCGGTGAACTCGTTCTTCGAGGCCGCCGAACAGTTGGACCTGCGGATGATCGCCGGCAAAGTGATGATGGACCGCAACGCGCCGGACTACCTGACCGACACTGCCGAATCGAGTTACGTCGAAAGCAAGGCGCTGATTGAGCGCTGGCACGGCAAGGGTCGCCTGCACTACGCGGTCACCCCGCGCTTCGCGCCGACCAGCACCCCGGAACAATTGACCCTCGCCGGTCAATTGCTCAGCGAATACCCCGACTTGTACATGCAGACCCACATCAGCGAAAACCTCAAGGAAGTCGAATGGGTCAAGGCGCTGTTTCCGGAGCGCAAAGGCTACCTGGATGTCTACGATCACTATCAATTGCTCGGCGAGCGCTCGGTGTTCGCCCACGGTGTGCACCTGTGCGACGACGAATGTGCGCGACTGGCCGAGACCGGCTCGGCGATCGCCTTCTGCCCGACCTCGAACCTCTTCCTTGGCAGCGGCCTGTTCAATCTGCCAATGGCTGAGAAGCACAAACTGAATGTCGGCCTGGGCACGGACGTTGGTGGCGGGACCAGTTTCTCGCTGCTGCAAACCCTGAACGAAGCCTACAAAGTCATGCAGCTTCAAGGCGCGCGACTGAGCCCGTTCAAGTCGCTGTACCTGGCCACCCTTGGTGGTGCCCGCGCGCTACGACTGGAGGACAAGATCGGTACCCTGCAACCGGGCACCGACGCGGACTTCCTGGTGTTGGACTACAACGCCACGCCGTTGCTTGGTTATCGCCTGAAGCAGGCCAACAACATTGCCGAGACGTTGTTTGTATTGATGACGCTGGGGGATGACCGGACTGTTTTGCAAACGTATGCGGCGGGGAACCTGGTGCATCAGCGCTGAGAGTCTCTCCACACTGATCGTTCCCATGCTCCGCGTGGGAATGCCTCTAGGGACGCTCCGCGTCCAGTGACGCGGAGCGTCACGGGCTGCATTCCCACGCAGAGCGTGGGAACGATCTGATACTCAAAAAAATCCCCCGCGACCGGAAGGCTGCGGGGGATTTTTTATCATCGGTACTTCAGAGTTTCGCGACCGGCCGCCCAGGCTTCTTGGTCTGCAACAAATGCGAAAACACCGCATGCAAATCATCCGACGCACTTTCTTCGTCGAGATTGAGTTTGCTGTCGATGTGGTCCATGTGATGCATCATCAGGTCCACCGCCAGCGTCGCGTCCCGGGCTTCGATGGCATTGATCAATTGGGTATGTTCATCGTAGGAACAGTGGGAACGGTTGCCGCTCTCGTACTGGGCGATGATCAACGAGGTCTGGGACACCAGGCTGCGCTGAAAGCTGATCAGCGGCGCGTTTTTCGCAGCTTCTGCCAACTTCAGATGGAACTCGCCCGACAGACGGATACCGGCGCCGCGATCGCCACGGGAGAAGCTATCACGCTCGTCGCTGACCATCTGCCGCAGTTCGGCAATTTGCTCGGCGGTGGCGTGCTGAACGGCCAGTTCAGTGATCGCACGCTCCACCAGACGCCGGGCCATGAACACCTGACGAGCCTCTTCGACACTCGGGCTGGCGACGACCGCACCGCGATTCGGTCGCAGCAATACCACGCTTTCATGAGCCAGACGCGATAGCGCGCGGCGAATGATGGTGCGGCTGACCCCGAAAATTTCCCCCAGCGCTTCTTCGCTCAACTTGGTGCCGGGCGCCAGACGCTGTTCGAGGATGGCCTCGAAGATATGCGCGTAGACAATATCGTCCTGGGTACCGGTGCGGCCGGCTTTGCCTGCTCGCGGTTGTTTCTTGAGGGGTTGCAACTGTTCGTTCATGGGCACTCGAGTCGGGAGAACTGCGGCGAATTGACCGTGACTGTAATACGGCACAGTGGGTCGCTGGCAAGTATCGCGTAAAAAACACCGCGATTGTACACAATGGACGGTGGCAACACGACTGTACGGCTGTTTGTCGCCTTCGCTGTATTGCAACGACCGGTTACTTTTCAGTTTAGGCTTGAACGCAGAATCCGCAGCCTGAACGCAATCCCTTGTGGGAGCGGGCTTGCTCGCGAAGACGGCGGCACAGTCAACATTGATATCGCCTGATACACCGCTTTCGCGAGCAAGCCCGCTCCCACAGGATTCAGCGCTGGTTCGGATATTTTCATATGAACAAGGAACACCGCTGTCATGACCGATGCCACCCACACGCAGCTTCGCCCTCTGACGGATACGTCGCCTTCAGCCATCGTCGCCGGGTTCATCGCCATGATGACCGGTTACACCAGCTCACTGGTGCTGATGTTCCAGGCCGGGCAAGCGGCGGGCCTGACCAGCGGGCAGATTTCGTCGTGGATCTGGGCGATCTCGATTGGTATGGCGGTGTGCTCGATCGGCCTGTCCCTGCGTTATCGCACCCCGATCACCATCGCCTGGTCGACCCCCGGCGCGGCGTTGCTGATCACCAGCCTGGGCGGGGTCAGCTATGGAGAGGCCATTGGCGCCTATATTACTTGCGCGGTGCTGGTGACCATTTGCGGCCTGACCGGCAGTTTCGAACGGCTGGTGAAAAAGATTCCTGCCTCATTGGCAGCAGCGTTGCTGGCGGGAATTCTGTTCAAGATCGGCAGCGAGATTTTCATCGCCGCCCAGCACCGCACTGCGCTGGTCTTGGGGATGTTCTTCACCTATCTGGTGGTCAAACGCCTGTCGCCGCGCTACGCCGTGCTGGCCGCGCTGTTGATCGGCACCGCACTGTCGGGATTCATGGGGCTGCTGGATTTCAGTGGCTTCCATCTGGAAGTCGCGACGCCGGTCTGGACCACGCCGCATTTCTCCCTGGCCGCGACCATCAGCATCGGCATCCCGCTGTTCGTGGTAGCGATGACCTCGCAGAACATGCCGGGCATCGCCGTATTGCGCGCCGACGGCTACAACGTGCCGGCCTCGCCACTGATCACCACCACCGGCATTGCCTCGTTGTTGTTGGCGCCATTCGGCTCCCACGGGATCAACCTGGCCGCCATCAGCGCGGCAATCTGCACCGGGCCGCATGCCCATGAAGATCGCAACAAGCGCTACACCGCAGCGGTCTGGTGCGGGATTTTCTACGGGATTGCCGGAGTGTTCGGCGCGACGCTGGCGGCGTTGTTTGCCGCATTGCCTAAAGAGTTGGTGCTGTCGATTGCCGCGCTGGCGCTGTTCGGCTCGATCATCAATGGGTTGAGCATTGCCATGGCGCAAGTGCAGGAACGGGAAGCAGCGCTGATCACCTTTATGGTGACGGCGTCGGGGCTGACGCTGTTTTCCATCGGTTCGGCGTTCTGGGGGATTGTGGCGGGAGTGTTGACGTTGATGATCTTGAATTGGCGTAAAGCCTTGTAGGAGCGAGGCTTGCCCCAATGCCAGTCAGTTAAGCGCAATTCTGTAGGAGCGGGCTTGCCCGCGAAGGCGGCGGTACAGTCAACATTGATGTCGCCAGATATGCCGCTTTCGCGAGCAAGCTCGCTCCTACAGGGTTCCGTGTCTTAACTGACTGGCATTGAGGCTTGCCCGCGAAAGCGTCGTGTCAGTCGATATCAATTTTGAATGATAGTACGCCTTCGCGGGCAAGCCTCGCTCCTACAAAAAAACATAAAAAAACGGCGACCCTTGGGTCGCCGTTTTTTTAGAACATCAAGCTACCGGATTGATCGGCTTTTCCGGGTACCAGACGTCGATCAGCGGGCTGACGGTTGCTTCGGTCAGTTCGCTGCGGCCTTTGAGCCAGGCTTCAACAGCGGCACGCTGCTCTTCGGAAACCGAGCCACGCTTCTGCAGGCAAACCAGACCGAAGTCGTCGCCGCCCACATAGCCCAGACCGTTGGCTTCCATGGCTTCTTTCAGGAACGCGTCGAGGAAAGCATCAATGGCTTCATCAGCCAAATCTTCTTTGAAATCCAGGTTCAGTTCGAAACCCAGCTCTTGAAATTCATCGACGCACAATTTTTTGCGCAGACGCTGGGAACGGTTAGTCGCCATTGGAACAATCCTCAAAAGTAATAACGGGCCGCACTTTAGCAGTTTAAGGCGCCGATTGCCCGCCTCAGAACGGCGCTATGCCTACCGTCGGTAAAAAAATAGCGGATTAGAAGACCGGAGTAAGGCACAAGCCATTACACCTTGGGGCATAATGCCGACACTTTCATGACCGCTGAGGGAATTTATCTCCATGCCCTCGTCTTTTTCCCCTCGGCTGTAGGGTTTTATTTCAGATGATCAAATCTTTGCGTCCATTGCTGTTGGCCAGTCTTCTTCTGCCCCTGGCCCTTCCCGTTTCCGCTGCTTCGATCAACACCGCCCTGTCGCCCAACGTCGAAAAGGCTCTCAAGGCCAGCAAGTTGCAGGACAGTGCTCTGTCGCTGGTGATGATCCCGCTCAATGGCCCGGGCACCCCAACCATTCATAACGCTGATGTTTCGGTTAACCCGGCCTCGACCATGAAGCTGGTGACCACGTATGCCGCGCTGGAAATGCTTGGCCCGAACCATCAGTGGAAAACCGAGTTCTACACCGACGGCACCCTCAGCGGTGGCATCCTCAACGGCAACCTCTACCTCAAGGGTGGCGGCGATCCGAAGCTGAACATGGAAAAACTCTGGCTGCTGATGCGCGATTTGCGCGCCAACGGCGTGATCCAGGTCACTGGCGACCTGGTGCTGGACCGCGGTTTCTTCGTGCAACCGCAACTGCCTGAATTCAACGACGACGGCAATGATGAGAACAAACCGTTCCTGGTCAAACCCGACGCGCTGCTGGTCAACCTCAAGGCCTTGCGTTTTGTTGCTCGCAACGACTCGGGCAAGGTTCTGGTATCGGTCGAGCCGCCGATTGCCAGCATCCGTATCGACAATCAGGTCAAGGCGCTCAACTCCAAGCAATGCACCGGTGGCGTGCGCTACAACCCGGTGACCCAGGCTGATGGCAGCGTCACCGTCACCGTCGGCGGCCAGTTGGGCGAAGGTTGCAGTTCCCAGACCTACCTGTCGCTGCTCGACCACGCGACCTACACCGCCGGCGCCGTGCGGGCGATCTGGAAGGAATTGGGCGGCAGCATTCAGGGCAAGGATGTTCTGGCACCCACGCCGAAAGACGCCAAGGTGCTGGCCCGGGCCTACTCGCCAGATCTGGCGGAAATCATTCGCGACATCAACAAATACAGTAACAACACCATGGCTCAGCAGTTGTTCCTGAGCCTTGGCCAGAAGTTCCGCACCGATGCTGATGGTGACGACTCCAAGGCCGCCCAACGCGTGGTGCGTCAATGGCTGGCGCAGAAAGGCATCACCGCGCCGCACCTAGTGATGGAGAATGGTTCTGGTCTGTCCCGTGCCGAGCGGGTGAGTGCGCGTGAGATGGCTGCCATGTTGCAAGCTGCGTGGCGCAGCCCGTATTCCGCCGAATTCATCAGCTCGATGCCGATTGCCGGCACCGACGGCACCATGCGCAAACGCCTGAAGACCACCGCGATGCGCGGTGAAGCCCACGTCAAGACTGGCACCCTGAACACCGTGCGCGCCATTTCCGGCTACAGCCGCGACATCAATGGCAATACCTGGGCAGTGGTGGCAATCCTCAACGACAAGGCACCGTTTGGCGCTTCCTCGGTGCTGGATCAGGTGCTGCTGGATCTGTATCGCCAGCCGAAACTGCCAACTACGGCTTCGGTGTTGTAACCCGATCGTCCAGACACTGGAGATCAAAATGTGGGAGCGGGCTTGCTCGCGAAGAGGGCGTGTTAGTCGACATTACCGTTGCCTGACACACCGCTTTCGCGAGCAAGCCCGCTCCCACATTAATTTGGGTCAAAGCACAGCATTGCGCTCAGCCACAGGGTTTGCATGCAGCCTGGGTTAGCTCGTCTGTCCTTCAACCCGATCCCTTCCCGCCTGCTTCGCCGCATACACCCCCGACCTCGTCGATCGGCGCACTGCGCAACCCTTGCCACAACTCCACGGCCAGCACATGAGCCTGTTCGCTGTCGATATCCGGACAGAGCACCATGAACTCTTCACCGCCCAGGCGACAGAACACATCAGTGCGTCGCAAACGACCGCCAATCCGCTCGCACACGGCCTGCAGAACCCGATCGCCCACGGCATGACCGTGCTGGTCATTGATGCGCTTGAAGTGATCGATGTCGAGCATGATCACCGATAACTCGCCGCCGCCGCGCTCGACCCGGGCCATTTCGGTAGTCAGGCGCTCCTGGAAATAGCGACGGTTATGGATTCCGGTCAGGGAGTCGGTCACCGACAGTGCGCGCAATTCCTCTTCCACGCGCTTGAGGTCGGAGATGTCCGAAATGTAGCCATGCCAGAGCACACCGCCGCCGGGCAGCTCCTCCGGGGTCGCTTCACCGCGGACCCAGCGCAGACCACGCTGGGGTAATTGCACGCGGTATTCCTCGCGCCAGGGGCTGAGGGTGTTCGCCGATGCCTGGATCGACGTGCGGACCCGGCGCGCATCCTGAGGATGAATCCGCGCGAACACCGCCTCGGCGTTGTGCAACAGCACGTCCGGTTCGAGTTCATAGATTTCGCGGATGCCGTCGCTGGCATAGATCACGCTGAAGCGCCCATCGAATTCCATCTTGAACTGGTAAATCCCGCCGGGCACATGAGCGCTGAGCTTCTTCAACAACAGGTCCCGTGCCGCCAGGGCTTCGTGGACGCGCTTGCGCTCGGTGATGTCGATACAGATCGCCAGGTGCCCGACCCACAAGCCTTGCTCGTCGAGGACCGGGGTCGCCAGCATGTTCACCGGCAAATGGCTGCCGTCGCGTCGGACCAGCGTCCACTCCCGGGCTTCGTGACCGCCCTCTTCCCCGCCTTCGACCAACATCGCCTGGCACGTCGGGATCGGCTTGCCATAGCGCGCGCTCAACTCCGCCGAGCGCGCTTCAAGCTCCCGGGGAAGGTGCAGATTTTCCAGGGTCATGTGGCCCACGGCCTGCGCACTGGAGTAACCGAGCATTTGCTCTGCGCCGGCATTGAAGGTGCTGATAATCCCGCGCAAGTCAGTGGCAATGATCGCCACCTGAGTCGCGGCATCCAGCACGCCGCGCAACTGCCCATGGGTGCCGCGCAACTCTTGCTCACGGTCGTGAAGTTCCTGGGTCCGCTGTTCCACCATTTTCAGCGCCCGCTGGCGCTGGCTGACCAACACATAGAGCAACACACTGAGCAACAGACTGAGCAAACTGCCGAGCACCACCAGGCTGGCGACCGAGGAAGGGTTAGCTTTCAGGAACGCGGCGCTGGGGCGCATGTCCACTTGATAATCGTGGTCGGCCAGACGCAGTAATCGCGTGGAGGACAAGTCACTGGCTCCCGCCGTGTTGGTCGACTCGTACAACACTTCGTGCTGATCATCGGTGGACAAGTCGAGGATTCGCACTGAGAGAGAGTCGTGATTCTCCTCCGGCAACCCGTCCGCCAGCAGCTGACGCATGCTGATCACCGCCATGACGTACCCGGCGGGCGTGGCACTCGGGAGGTTCCGATGGTTGACCGGCGCCACCAGCAACACACCGCGCGCATAGGCGGGCTCGATGCCGACCAGATGCAACGGTTGCGACACGGCCATGCTGCCACTGTGATCGGCTCGCTCCAGAGTCGAGCGGCGCAGGGGTTGCGCCAGCAGGTCATAACCCAGCGGCGTGGGCAGTCGGCTCTGGGTTTGGGTATAAAGCACCGGCACGTACTCGTTTCGTTCCGCGGCCGGTTGCAACTGGCCATCGGCGTTGAGTTCGCGAAAGGTGAAATTGCTCAAACCCTCTTCAAGCACTGCGCGCTCAAGTAGAGGTCGTTCAGCGCGGGAAACCCGTGGCGCCCAGGAATAGGCCTGGGTGCGACGCAAAAGAAGCTTGGTATAGCCGTCGAATTCTTCGCGGGACACCGTCCCGGAATAGACAAAGAACCGGCGCAGGTCGTCGAGGCGCTGCTCCTGATCTTCAAAACGTTCTTCGATACGGCTGTAACGTTCACTGGCGAGCAGTTGAAAACGTTGCCGCAATTGCTGGTGAAACTGATTGAACGTTGCCCAGGCCAGCAATCCCGTGAGAATCCCGCCGACGAGTAATACCAGCGTCGCGACCAGCCAGGCCGAAACATCTTCGCGGATAAAACCCAGGATCTTGGGGCGCACGGCGTGCAACGACATAAAAACAACTCAAAACGCCAAGTGCCGGAAAAGCCCATTGGCCATGAATGGAGTTATAGCTATTAGCCACTAATTTGACCAGCACTGAAAGCCCCTGTAGGAGCGAGCTTGCTCGCGAAGGCGGCAGCGCAGTCAACATTGATGTTGCCTGACACACCGTCTTCGCGAGCAAGCTCGCTCCTACATCCATGGATCAGCGAGCAGTGATCTTCCACGCACGGTGGATTTTGCCATTACGGGCGAAATCCGGATCGATGGTCTGGGCGGTGATTTCTTCAACGGCATAACGCTCGGTGAGGTTTTCCTCAAGCGTGAACTTGCGGAAGTTGTTGGAGAAATACAACACCCCACCCGGTGCCAGGCGCGCCATGGCCAGGTCGATCAACTGCACCTGGTCACGTT
This sequence comes from Pseudomonas sp. PGPR40, assembly GCF_022014505.1. Taxonomy (NCBI): domain Bacteria; kingdom Pseudomonadati; phylum Pseudomonadota; class Gammaproteobacteria; order Pseudomonadales; family Pseudomonadaceae; genus Pseudomonas; species Pseudomonas sp. PGPR40. Next base: position 32,191 of record NZ_JAKLSP010000016.1, read on the forward strand.
GCACGTCGAAAATCCCTTCCATGCGCTTGGAGTTGGAGAAGGTCGGCGGGTCGATGAAGATCAGGTCGTATTCGTCACGGCAGGCATCGAGCCAGGCCATCACGTCGCCCTGCTCCAGACGGTTCTTGTCGGAGAAACCGTTCAGCGACAGGTTGCGACGCGCCCAATCCAGATAAGTTTTCGACAGGTCGACGCTGGTGGTGCTGCGCGCACCGCCCTTGGCCGCATGAACGCTGGCGGTCGCGGTGTAGCAATACAGGTTGAGGAAGCGCTTGCCGGCCGCCTCTTTCTGAATGCGCATGCGCATCGGCCGGTGGTCGAGGAACAGCCCGGTGTCGAGGTAGTCGGTGAGGTTCACCAGCAGCTTCACGCCGCCTTCGTTGACCTCGTTGAACTTGCCCTGCGCGCTCTGACGTTCGTACTGCTTGGTACCGCTCTGACGCTCGCGACGTTTGACCACCACGCGGCTCTTGTCGATGTTCAACGCTTGCGGAATGGCCGCCAGGGCATCGAACATCCGCGCCGAGGCTTTTTCCGGGTCGATGGATTTCGGGGCAGCGTATTCCTGAACGTGGACCCAGTCGTGATACAGGTCGATGGCCATGGAATATTCCGGCATGTCGGCATCGTAGACGCGGTAGCAGTCGATGCCTTCACGCTTGACCCACTTGCCCAGCGCCTTGAGATTTTTTTGCAGACGATTGGCGAACATCTGCCCGCCTTCGCTCAGGCGTGGCTGCTCGACCACCACGGGTGCCGGTTTGATCGGGTTGCCATTCTTGTTGTACTTCTCGTACTTGCCCGGCGCTTCGATGTTCGATGGCGCATCGGACTCAGCCTGTTCGCGCTCGATCTGGCGCTGTTCCGGGGTACGACGCTCGCCGGTGACGAACTGGTCCGGCGTGACCTTGATCAGCAGCAATTTGCACGGCAAGGCGCCGTTCCAGAACGAATATTGCTTGTGGCTGCGGATGCCCATGCGCTTGCCCAGGTCCGGGGCGCCGGTGAACACCGCCGCTTCCCAGTTCAGGCAGGCCTGACGCAGACGTTCGCCGAGGTTCTGGTAGAGATAAAGCAGGCTCGCCTCATCGCCCAGACGTTCGCCGTACGGAGGGTTGCAGATCACCAGGCCTTTCTGGTTCTGGTCCGGCCGCGGCTCGAACGTCGCGACTTCGCCCTGGTAGATCTTGATCCACTCGCTCAGGCCGGCGCGTTCAACGTTATTGCGGCCCGGTTGAATCAGGCGCGGGTCAGCTTCGTAACCGCGAATCCACAGCGGTGGCTTGGCCAGGCCGGCAGCGGCGCGTTCGGTGGCTTCTTCGTGGAGTTTTTTCCACAGCGCCGGCACGTGACCGAGCCAGGCGGTGAAGCCCCATTGCTCGCGACGCAGGTTCGGCGCCATGTCGGCGGCGATCATCGCCGCTTCGACCAGGAACGTACCAACACCGCACATCGGGTCAGCCAGCGCGCCGCCATCGGCGGCAATTCGTGGCCAGCCGGCACGGATCAGAATCGCCGCCGCGAGGTTTTCCTTCAGCGGCGCCGCGCCTTGCTGCAAACGATAACCACGCTGATGCAGGCTGTGACCGGAAAGGTCGAGGGACAGGATCGCTTCACCACGGTCCAGGCGCAGGTGAATGCGCAGGTCCGGGTTGAGCTTGTCGATCGACGGACGGTCGCCCTGCGGGGTGCGCAGTTTGTCGACGATGGCATCTTTGACTTTCAGGGCGCCAAAGTGTGTGTTGTCGATGCCCGAACCGTGACCGCTGAACTCAACGGCCAGGGTGCCATCGCTGAGCATGTGGTCTTGCCACTCGATATCCAGCACGCCGTGATAGAGGTCTTCGGCGTCCTTCATCGGGAAGCGCTTGAGCACCAACAGCACGCGGTTCGCCAGACGCGACCACAGGCACAGGCGATAGGCGGTTTCCATGGTGGCCATGCCGCGCACAGCCGAGGTGTGCTCACGTGCTTCCTCAAGGCCAAGCCCGACGGCTTCCTCGATGAGCAGGCCTTCAAGGCCTTTGGGGCAAGTGAGGAAGAGTTCGAAACGATCGGACATGGTAATTCCAGAGCCTTTGGCTAAGTGAATCGGCAACGCATTGCCGATCCGGTTTTCAATCAGGCGCTTTTCTAACAGAACGCCCGCGTGGCACGAAGGTGTGCCGTTCCCACCCTGACTGCTCGGGTTAAAAGAGCTTAGATGCCAGGGCAGATATAAAAGTTGATGCAACAAAATGTCATAAATCGACCCTTCGTCGAATAGTCCCCAAATGCAACGGGGGTCATTTTTGCTAAAGGCTCGGTTCTGTGAGCCGCTTAGGGCCGATCATACCGGGGTTTGGCCAATGAACACGGGGCAAATATCGTGTTACTTATGGCCATAGCATCTTTATGGTTACGTTCTTATGACAAAACGATCATTCCCTCGATGTGACGCATTGGTTAGAACTCAACTCAGGTTGACGTCGCAACGGCGTCAACACCTTGGCTCGCGACGCCGGCAGCGAGCCACCAACGGCAGAATTTTTCTGCCTGACCTCGATTGAGGTCGACGCGAACATACAGTCAACAAGTGAGGGCAACACCCTATGAGAAGACTTAAGCGTGATCCGTTGGAAAGAGCATTTTTGCGCGGATATCAATATGGCGTTGGTGGTAAATCCCGTGAGCTTTGCCCTTTTACTCTACCGTCGGTACGCCAAGCCTGGATCAATGGCTGGCGAGAAGGACGCGGCGACAACTGGGACGGTATGACCGGCACTGCGGGAATCCACAGACTCAACGAACTTCACGCCGTCGGCTAATACAGGGCACACACTCCGACACGACAATCTGATTACGCAACGACTTAACCACGCACGTCCCATCCGGACGGCGGGCTTCGGCCCAGGGGCTCCTTCGAGGAGCCCTTTTTTATGTCTGCCCAGAAACTCAATCTCGAGCTGCAAACACATTACCTGTGGGAGCGGGCTTGCTCGCGAAAGCGATTTAACATTCAAGAATGATGTTGACTGACCCAACGCTTTCGCGAGCAAGCCCGCTCCCACAGGGTTCAGCGCAGGGCCGCTATGGCATCCACCGATTCACGAATCAGCGCCGGGCCTTTGTAGATGAAGCCGGAGTAGAGCTGCACCAGGCTCGCACCCGCGGCGATTTTCTCAGCCGCGTGCTTGCCTTCGGTGATGCCGCCCACGGCAATGATCGGCAAGCGACCGCCCAGTTCCGCCGCCAGCACCTTCACAGTGTGAGTGCTCTTGTCGCGAACCGGTGCGCCGGACAACCCGCCCGCCTCATCACCATGTTCCATGCCTTCGACGCCGACGCGACTCAGGGTGGTGTTGGTGGCAATCACCGCGTCCATCCCGGTTTCGATCAACGCTTGGGCGACTTGAACGGTTTCTTCGTCGGTCATGTCCGGCGCAATCTTGATCGCCAGCGGTACATGTTTTCCGTGACGCAGCGCCAGTTCCGCCCGGCGGGTGGCCAGGTCGGCGAGCAATTGCTTGAGCGAATCGCCGAATTGCAGGCTGCGCAGGCCCGGCGTGTTCGGCGAGCTGACGTTGACCGTCACATAGCTGGCGTGGGCATAGACCTTGTCCAGGCAGATCAGGTAATCGTCGACCGCACGTTCAACCGGCGTGTCAAAATTCTTGCCGATGTTGATGCCCAGCACGCCCTTGTACTTGGCCGCCGCCACGCGAGCGAGCAAGTGATCGACGCCGAGGTTATTGAAACCCATGCGGTTGATGATCGCCTCGGCGTCCGGCAAGCGGAAAATCCGTGGTTTCGGGTTTCCTGGTTGCGGCCGCGGCGTGATGGTGCCGATTTCGACGAAACCGAAACCCAACTGGGCAAAGCCATCGATCGCTGCTCCGTTCTTGTCCAGACCGGCCGCCAGACCCACCGGGTTCGGAAACTCCAGGCCCATGACCGTTACCGGCATTTTCGCCGGTGCCTTGCACAGCAAGCCGTTGAGGCCCAAACGCCCGCCCGCGCCGATCAGGTCCAGGGACAGATCGTGGGAGGTTTCCGGGGAAAGTTTGAACAACAGCTGACGGGCCAGGGTGTACATGGGCGGGTTTGACTCTGGGCTACGAAAAGTGGCGGCGATTATAGCCGGGGTTGACGTAGACAGGCGACCTCTTTGCCGTGGCTCAAGGAACTGCGGTCTCCTGCAGTGCATAGATGTTATCGGTGCGTTTGGCACTGCCAAAGACCAGCGGAAAGTAAATAATCATTGCCATCAACGCGAGACAGCCATTCATGACATGGCCCTGATAGTCTTCACCGACCTCGGCATCACTCAGCAAAGACGCTACTGCCCCCATCACCAAAGCGATGGCATGGCCTGCCGAGAGACGTAACGCTCCTATGTTAAGTAGTGCATCCGCCAGCTGGGTTCGGGTCGGTCGCTGTACACCGGCGCGCACCTCCAACACCATTTGCTGCAAAGATTCAGGGTCAGAAAAAACCGAGTCCAGCCCCGGTGACGGAGACAACACCTGCCAACTTTTGCAAAGAATGGAGATGACCTCGTCCACGACCATGCCAAAGCCATTTATCAACCCCTGAATTGTATCTGCCCCCAGACTGTAACCGAGTCCTGCCGCAGCCCTGGCCGGGCCGCTCAGCGGTGCGAGTTGACCTAGCTCTGCCAATAAAAACTGAGCCGTGCCGTAGGCAGCTGTCGTTACCCCGGTCGCCTTCACGTTGGCAGGCCCTGCATTGTCCTGCAAAGGAATGACGGCATTGGCCAAACCTCTGGCCAATGTGTAAATCGACCCGCCAATCACTGTGGGGAGCAAGGTCTTGGATGCGCCAGTGACATGCGCCGCGATGAGCGCTCCCAACGTAATACTGGCCATGCAAACACGGCCCAGACGCGACGCTGGACTTGCCGTCCCATCACACTCATTTCGAATAGCCCCCATCAAGGTTAACGCTGGCCCCATCAGTGTGATCGCAACCACTGCCCATGCACGAGACGCTTCAGTGGAATCGCCTTCACGCAAAGCTTGTTCAATATGGTAAGCAGCGACCTGACGCAGCACCACGGTCAGCGCAACGATCAACCCCGTGCGCCCGGTGACATTAAGGAGATTGAGTCCGGGGCCTTTGGCCGCCTCAAGCCACTCCATACCCGCCTGCAGCACAACCTGCAATCGACTTTCACGGGTTTGCTCAATATCGACGGCATTCAGCTCACGTACCCGAGCAAACAATTCTTCATGGATAGGCTCCTCAGACAAATGCCTTTGATCGATGAACGCATTGACCCGCCCTACGACATTTCGGTCTGTCTCACCTAATTGCCTATAGCTCTCCCCCAAATGAATCTCCACTTCACGGTTCATCCGCTCCATGCCGGCGGCGATTTGCCTGGGCGTCCCCAAGTTAGCCAGTTGACAATGCAAGGCTGAAGCAAGTGCTGATGGATCAAGCGACATTGACGCGTTGCGCAATATCGAACTGCTTGCTGTTGAGGGAGTATCGGGGAATGCACTAACCCTTGATGCTGATCCAACAATCGATATTCCATTTGTCATGTCTTTTTATCCAGAATGTTGTCGTGCAGGTTGTGTTCTGCTCACCACTCACTCTTTTCCCACGCCCCATCATCCATCGGCTGGAACACATCGCGCATAAAGCCCTGGATGAAGAGATCCATGCTGAACGCCAGGCCATTCGCGCCGCGGACTTCCTTATAGAGCAGCGTTTTTTCCAGATTCTCGGCTTTCAATCGAACCAGAACCTGCAGCGTGACCGCCATCAACGCCTTGGCAGAGGGATACGCAGGAGATTCACCATCCGCCCCCCGCAACGAGCGGAGAAATTCATAGATGGCTTTCTCGCCTGCTCCCTCCATCGCCAGAAGCTGTTGATACACGTGCTCGAACGCAGGGTCGGGGGTCGGGTCCGGGCGTTTGCTCCCGGAAAGACCCTGGCTGGCGGCAAGCAGGCGCGACTCCAGCGTCTCGACCGACGGACTGCCACGTTCAAGTGTGCTGGAGCCCATCATGGTTTCAATCTTCATGGCGGACCTCGGTCGGGGCAGCTTGAGTGGAACCGGCAGAACGCCCGGCGAAGGTCGAACACAGGTCCGTGAGTGCCTGCAGCGAAGCCTGGTCCAGCGAACGAACCGACTCCGGCAGATTTGCGACGCACGCCAGTAACCGCGGTTCCAGTCGTTGCCGGGTCGTTTCAACATCGAATTCGAGCAATTGATCGGCGAGGCGCACCACGTACCGTTCTTGCGGGTGATAGTCGAGGACCACCTCGCCGGACCAAAGCCCGCGCAATCGCTCGCGCAGTTCATTGCCCCGCGACCGACAATGCACCGGTAGCAGCACTTGCAACACTGCGCCCGAGGCGCCCGATTGCTCCGCCAGCCAGCGCTCCAGCATTTCGTCCAGCCATTCGGGGCGGCTCAATGCCTCTGTAAGCAACCCATGAGCGGCCTGTGCAAGGTCTGCGCGCAATTGCAGCCCCAGCGCTTGCGACTCGAGCAACCCACTAGCCAGATGCTCGGTCGCGCGCAAGAGGCCCTCGGCATAGCCTTGCTGAAACGCCTGGGCATGCACCGCTTCGGCGTCATGCCGGGCTTGGTCGATACACTCACGGGCCCAGCGCTGAGCCTGAAGTTGCAAGGTGCGACGTTGACGCGCGGCGGCAATGTCTTCGCGGGACAGATGCGCATCGCTCGACTCGGGGAGTTCAGTCAGGGTTCGGATGGAGTCGAGCATGCTGCACCGCCAAAAAGAAAAGAGCCGTATCGGGCTCAGTGACCGGCCATTGCCTGTGCAAGCGAACGACCGACTCGGAAAATTGCAAGGTCAGGCGTTCGAGCAACATCGGCGGTACCTGTTCGTACCAGCTCCACAACGCATTGAGGCCGGCGGCTTCGACCTGTTCCATTGACACAGGCGAGCACTGAATCGACAGGCCGCTTCGATCACCCAGGCTACAACCGGCGAACCTGCGCAACGGCAATGGCAGACGTTGCAGCGCCGCGCCTCGCGCCAGATTGGGCAACAGGCGATGAGCCCCCATCAGGGCGGCGATATAGGGCAATTGTGCCCAATGACGAACCCATCGATTCGCCACGGCTGTCAGTGGCATCGAAGGCCATGGACCTTGCAGTGCGAGACCTTCCACCAAAATCCGGTTGATCAGATTTCGTGCTTCAGGCCCATCGAATCCCGCTGGTACCGGCAGGCGCTGCGGGTGCAAATAACTCAGAGGCTCGGCGAGAATCCGCTGTAAACATTCAGCGTGCGACATCACGTTGCCCTGCGCTTGACTGGCGGTAGGCCCAGGCTGCGCCACCGGCCAACAGCAATCCGGTCACCACTGCCAGCAACCACAACTCGTACGAATGCCCCCGCGTTGCGGTCACGGACGGTGCGACATGCTGTGTCGGTGAACGCTTGGACAGCACCACCGAGATGTTTTCGTACTCGACCGCCGCAAAGCTGTTCTTGAGAAAACGCTTGATGTCGGTGATCAGCAATTGCGGTTCGATGTCGCGCTCATGGATCGCCACCGCGGAGAGGTGGATGGGTGGCGCCTTGCGCCCGCCTTCGCCGGCATCCAGGTCATAACTGACATGCACCCGCGCCGACACCACGCCTTCGAGCACGCCCAGCGACTGTTCGATCCGCTGCTCCAGCGCCGAATAAAGTCGGGCTTTTTCAGCGCGAGGCGAGGCCACCAGCGCGTCGGCAGGAAACATCTCTGCCACTTGCAGGCGTGGCCGGGAAGGCAATGAATAGAGATTGAGCAAATCGACGGCTGCGGAAAAATCGACTTGATCGATTTTCACCGCATAGCCGGTTTTACCCGCGTCGACTTTCACCGCCGCGATGTTGTTGCGTTGCAGGACCGAAAGCACTTCATTGGCCTGCTGCTGGTCCAGCCCTTCGAGCAGATTCGGCTGGCGACACCCCGCCAGCGCCAGGCACAACAGCATCAACAACACGCCTGGCTTCATGACGCACGCAACAGGGTTTCGGCCGTGCCCACCGCTTTGCGGACCAGCACGTTGAGCAAATTGATGTCCACGTTGTATTGCCCAGTCATCTCTTGCAATTGGGCCAAGACTTCGGGGTTGGTGATATCCGGGCGCTGCATCAGCTGATTGATCGCTGAAACTTCCTGCTCGCTGTTGACCGCGGAACCGGCAAACGCTTCGATCAATCGTGACTCGAGGGAAACGATCGGACCTTCCTGCGGGCCACGCAGTTCAGTGAAAGCTGTGCGCTGGATGATCGAACCGGAGATGTTTTGAATAGACATGCAATGCACTCAAGAAAATGGCCATCGATACACACCGATGGCCGGCCGAAAGAAGGAATCAGCGAGCCGCCTGGATGATCGCCATGTCGATGTCCTTGAAGCCCTTGACGGTGTTGGTCTGGGCGTTACGGAAAACCGTGTAGGACGAGAATGCGGTCTGGTAAGCCGCTAATTTCCCTGGATCCGAAGCATCTTCTTTCAGATCCGCGAGCGCTTTATCCAGTGCCTGCTTGAGCGTTTTTGCACCATTCTCGAACGCCTCGGCCTGACGACCGAGAAAATCATCAGGGAAGAGGATCGGAAATTCGGGAATACCAATACCAGACATGAGTCACCTTTTAGTGTTGTGTTGGAAAATGCCAGGATGACGAGGTCATCTTGATGTAACCCTGTGGGCCGGTTTGAAACGACTTGTCCTTCAGCGCGTCGTCTTTAAGCTCGACCGTGAAACTCACGTAGCGATCACCCCACTGCCGGTAAAAGTTGTCGACGTATCGGCGAGCGGCGGCCAGTTCGGAATCCTGCAGGTTACCGGCTACGGCAAACGTGACGCTGTCCTCGTGCTCGATGCGGCTGAAGGTCAAGGACAGGCGTTGCAAACCCTCTTGCGCCAAGTCCGCCAGCAAGCTGTCGTCCTGCATTTGCACCCCGATATCGTGGGCATACGGCGCGGCCGCGAGTAGCGCATCGAGCAGTTCGGTTTGCTTTTGAGGCGTGAGCAGATTGCGCTGAGTGCTGAGCAGCAGTCGCGGTATCAATGGATCCTTGAGATCAAGGGAATGCCAGGCCAGTTGCGGATCATGATCGACCAGCAACTGCTCCAGCCGACGGCGCTCCTGATCCATGACCAGGACTTTTCCGCTCAACGTGTTGTGGCGCATCAGCACTTGCCGACTCCAGCCGGCATCGCGTTCGGTATCCACAAACACATAGATTGCATTGTCACGACCGCTCAACACCTTCGCCTCGGCACTGGCCCCGGCGATCAGCATGCGAACATCGGTTTCAGGCGCCGACCCCGGCACCGACCAGATAGCGACTGTAGTCACCAGTGCAACCAGCACCAGAGCACCGGCGATCCATCGAGTCAAAGGGGCACGCCACCCTTCAACATCGGCGTCTTCAAATGCAGCGCTGTGTTGTTGATCGAGCAGTTCAGGTGCCCAGGATTGGTCTTCAGGACGCAGGGCAATTTGCAGGCCGCCGATCTGCACCCTGACCTGAAAGGCACAGTGGCGTAGTTCTGCTGACTCGTTGAGTAGCCGCAGCGGTAAGCCATTCGGTGTGCCTTGGTTGGCCAGCACCTCAAAATTACAGCCACCCTCCTCCAGCGGAACGAAGATGGCATCGGCAGGAACGCTGGCGGTCAGTGCCCCCTCCCCCAGCAGATCCACCGCCCCGACCACGAACAAGGTGGTGGTGTCGCCGAGCGGGAATTCGCAGCCTTGCAGCGGACCATTGAGTATCCGCAAAACGCAAGACTGTAGGGTGGGGGCCGTCAGGACTGTCACCGTTCAAGCTCCAGGGTTGTGAAATGAGCGGGCATGTTAGAAAGGCTGGTCGCAAGATTCCTGATCGAATTCTGCCGATTGCGCCCTGCAGAGGATCAGAATCTCAGCCAACCTTCCCATGACGCCGTCACTGTCGAGCCTGAGTAAACGCCTGATAGCGCTGCCAGACCTTGCGCGCATAGCGAAGACGCGCGGCTTGGCGGTGGGGAGAGTTGCCAGCGTTATAGGCACCCACCGCCGTCCAGTTGTAGCCGTAACGGGCGATAAAATCGGCAAGCACCGATGCACCCACTTCGACCGACAGGCAGGGCTCGTCCAGCAGGCGCTGCTCGGTAACGCCCTGAGCGCTTAAACGGGGTAGATGACGGCTGTTGATTTGCATCAACCCGATGTCGTGGCTCCCGTCCTTGTTGTAGTTCATGGCATCCGCCGATTGCCCTGACTCCACATCGGCGATCGCCTGGAGCAGCTCCGGTTCGATGGCATGTTCCGCGCCTGCCGAATGCCAGCAAAACCCGTGCGCGGACCCGGAGCCAAGACACAGCAAAATGAGGATCGGTTTGAATGCATAACGACTCATGCCAGACATCGCCGACTATCAAACGCAGGCGACTTCTCGGCACCTTGCAAGGTTTGCCCCCCCATCAGCACAACACCTTCACAATTGCCTGCCAGAACAATACGGTCCTGGAAAATCTTTGCTCGCACACAGTCGGGGTCATGCCGTAAACACCTTTCGAGACTTTGCATCGCCTGCTCGTTGCGCCGCCAGAACCAGTGATGCCAGGCGTAGAAGAAATGAACATCAGCCTGTTCGGCGTCCAATAAACAACGTCGAAAAAGTACTTTTGCGGCGTCCTCGCATCCCCGAAGACTGGTCAACAAGGCAAGACGCACGAGTGCCTGCGTGCTGGCGGGGTCCAGCGATAAGGCTCTGGAAATCGCGCAATGCGCCTCGTCGACAGCACGCCCCTGCTCGCACAGGCCAAGCATGGCCTTCCCCAGCCAGGCATCCGCCAAACCGCACCAGGCCGCGGCGTAATTTCCGGCCAACTGCAAACAGTGTCGGAACTGCACCAGGGCATCACGCAGGCTTTGCGGCGTGTGCTGCTGCACGCTGCACAAACCACTGAGATAAGCCACGGCTGCCGGGTACGAAGAACAGGAATCACCGACAGGACGCAAACCGGGAGCGCGCTGCGCAACCAGACATGTCAACGCGCCAAGCGCCTCTCCCAGATCACCGGCGTCCAGTGTCTGTCCATGCAATAGAGCGTGATCACGCCCACGGATCAGTTCGACCGACCATCGTTGTCGCTCACTCGAACCGGTACAGCGCCCGCTCAGACAGTAGTCAGCAGACAATTGCCCAACCAGTGCCCGAACATCGACCGGTTGGCCGTAAGCCGCCATCAATCCCGAGGGGATGACGTGCAACGCCTCGCCGAACGCCATGGTCAACTGACGGATCATCACATCCTGCAGATCCAGAGCGGCGCTCTCGTCGAGATTGCGAAAAGGCAGAACGGCCAACGTCGGTGCCGCGATCCTCGCGTGGCTCGGCGTGTCGAGTTCGACAACCGCACAGGTGAATCGATAACCCTGGCCGTACACCGTCGCAATGAAATCCTTGTTCTCCTTGAGCAGCTTGCGCAACGCGTAAATGCAGCGGGTCAACGACTCTTCAGCCGCATCGGCTTCAGGCCATACACAGTCCAGCAAATGGTCCTTGCTGAGCACCGTGCCCGCCGAGCCGAGCAGCAGACGTAAAACACTTAACTCTTTTGGGGGGACGTGGACTCCTTGTCCGTCTCGCATCAGCGTTCCATCGCTTTGCAGTTGCCAGTGGTCAAAAACGTATGACTTGACCGGCGTTTGATCGGTTGCACTGTCCATACTTTGGGATTTCTCTATAGAAAGGCACTGAAGCGCAATCAAGCCTGAGGAAGTCAGGCTCGAGATGACAAGCTGCGTGACTATAGGAAGTTGAGTGGGGGGATTCCGTAGGGCTATTAACTCTATAGATGTACGAAATTACGGCACAGGCTGTAGTCCACTTTAGAAAATTAAATATCAACCCGAGATCCAAAGTAAAAAACACAAATCATCTAAACCTAGATGCTCACCCCCCCTTGCAAACGCTCACCAAACAACAAATATCACCCACCGTTCGCCACTCGGTCACCTCAGCATTAGGTAGATCGATACCAAACGCTTCATTGAGGGACATTACAATTTCAACAACATCCACAGAATCAACGTGCAAGTCTTCCACTAGTCGTGAATCCGTCTCAATCGTCCGTCGATCGACCAATAAACAACCTGACAGCACCTGTACAACCTGACGTTCAAGACCATTATTCATAAAACCCGACATTACTTCCTCCAATAAAAAAACGCGGCCGCAACTCCAGCCCGGATGAGCCAGTGCCACGTCCGCGTCAACAACATGCGATGAGTTTTATTTATACGCTACAAATTCGCTTCAAAAATTCAACATGGCCTTCAACATATCTGCAAACTGATTCAGATGCGAAGACAGCGTCTTATTAAAGTTGTCATGATAAGCGTTGGCATTCGAGTATTTCTGGGTAAAGGACTGCAACGTATTTTTCATACGCTCTTCCTGCGCGTTGAAGCCGGTTTGCCAGGCCTGGAATTTGGCCGTATCCCAAGTGACCGTGTTGCCCCATTGCGGCAGGCTGCCCAACATGGTCGAGAGTGGTCCGATATCCATGACGACACAGAAGGTGCCGTCGCCTTTATCCTGGAGGCAACGGTCAGGCAGGCCCAGTGCTTTAAGCCATTTCTCGGCCTCTTCCTTGCTGGCGCCATCACCGCCGGGTTTCGGGAATAGCACGGCCAAGGGGTTTGGATGCTTGTACTTGTTGAGAAGGTTGGTCAGTGCGGTCCTGAGTGCGCCTACATTGAGCTTGATTTCCTTGCCGTCCTCCACTGCCTCGATCCAGTCTTTCATCTTCGCGGTTATTTCGGCATTGAAGTCGGCAAAGAAGTCCGAATAGGCCGCAATGATGTGTTCATAACCAGCCAGGTAACCGTTTTTGATCAGGTCGATGAGTTCGAGCAGTTTGTCGAAAAAATCGTTCGAAGAATTCAATCTGGCGTCGAACTCGTCAGCGATCTCGTCCGGCACGGGCATTCGTCTCAGTTCACCGAGAATACGATTTTGTTCATCGTAGAGTTGTTGGCGCTGTTCCATTGGCAGTGTTTCGAGGCAATGGGTGAACACCATTCCACATTGCTTTATCTGCTGCGTCCACATCTGCGATCGAATGCGTTTGGCCTGGATTTGTTCGACAAACTCGGCCGACGTGAAGTGTTGCGCCAACGCTTCAGCCGCCCCACCTTCAAGCCCCTTGGCTATTTCCGTCGGGCACTTGAGCATATTTTCATAATTACGATTCATTGCTTTTACCGAGCGTTCCAGCAACTGCGTCATGGAAAACGCAGCATGGACCTCGGCGGGCATTTCGGGGGGCTGCGGCGGTTCAGCAACGGGATTGAAGCCTGCTGACGGCATGCGTCCAGGCGGTGTGTAATCTGTAATTTTCATTTTTGATTCCCTATTCAGGCCGATATTGCACGAATGACTTCAGCGCGCGATTGAAACAGCTGCATCACCATGTCCATCAGTTTTTGCAGCAACGCCGCTTCAGCCGCGTCTTTCTGACCCACTTCGTCGCTCAAGCTCTTCTGGGTGTTTTGCGCACTTTGCTGCAAGACCTCCTGTTCCCGCGCGGCGTGTTCGGTCATGCGCACCATGTTCGACACCACTTGGCTCATGCTCATTGACATGGCATTGAGTGCGCGACCGATTTCGAGTTTCTTTTCGATGCCCTTGGTGCCCATCTGGCTCAGCCAGTCGGAGGTCTGGTCGATTTTCTGCGCCTTGAGAATTTCCCCGTCGAACCACGCTTGCTCCTTGGGAGTCAGTGTGGCGCCCTGAGGTTTGAAGTCGACTGAAGTGGACCTGCCGAAATCATCGAAGGTCTTGATCTTGTAGGTGGTTTGCGGGTTCCAGTCATCGCGGTCGCGATCATGCTTGAGGTCGCGTTTGATGTTGCCGGCGTCCATGGCGTTACGCTTGTGCAGATTGATGTCCGCGTGCTTCAACCCTTGCCCCTGAAAGGTCTTGACCATGGCAAAACCAGCAATGGCACCGGACACCACTGCCGCAGTGATGGCGCTGTACAGCGCCGCCTTGCCTGACTCGACAATGGCAGCACCCTGGGCCTTGGCAGCATCCGCGGCCATGACGCTGAAATGGCCGCGCAGTTGCGCGTTAGCGACCCGTGCGACGTTCAACGCGATAATCGCGGCGACCAATACGTTTGCATGCTTTTCCCAGGCACCTGGATCGAATACCAGGTCGTTGCGTACTTCGTCGCTGAGCGTTGTGGAAGCCGCGACGAAATCCTGCCAATCGGATTCACTCAGCTGGTAATCGTTGCTGGCACTGTCGAGTTCCGCTGCCGACGGGGTTCGAATATCAGGGTTCTTGAGGATTTGTTTTTCGGCGGCCTCAGTATTCAGAGCGAAGCTCTTGGGCACCTCGAGTTTCTTTTCAGTGGGAGCTACCGTCGCTTGCGAATTGATCAGTACGCGTGAGAGCACGCTTGTGCCGTTAATGGCGGTCATATTGAGTTCCTTTTTTCGATGAGATCAAACATGTCGAACCATTTGCAGGCTGACGGAATGGCTGCGTTGCATGTCGGCAAACAGCTGCTCGATTTCTCGGGTACGGACCTGCATGGCCTGACCGTAGTCCTCGACCAGCCGGGTGAGGTAGGACGTGATTTCTTCGCTGATCGCCATGCGCACCCGCACGTCAGCCAGGTGTTCGGCAGCCTGGGCCTGGTGCATGCCGCTTCGGACTCCAAGCACGCCCTGCGCCGCCACGCCGCCGAATTCGGTGACGGCTTGGGCGATCTCGAGATTGGCGGCGTAACGTGCCAGCGATACCGCGTCTGCACCGTTAGTGATGAAACTGCGTAATTGCGTGAGCATCTGGGTCAGCGAATTGCCGACCGATGTCGCTAACTGCTTCATGGCCTGCATTGCGGCAGGCGCCGCCTGAGCGACCACCGAAGCCAGTTTCGATGCCACCGCGCCGAGCATTGGCCCGATCACCTGAGCCCCGATCACTGCCGTCAACACCACGGCCGCCAGCGTGGCGGCAATCCCCTGGATCATTCCGGCGATCTGCGCGATGTCTTTTGCAGTTTCCGGATCAACACCCAGCCCAATCAGCATTTGGGTATAGAGCTCGGTGAACAGCTTGATGGCTTCCTGCATCACGGTGATCAGCGGCTTCATGGCTTCGGCCATGAACGAGACACCTGTCGTCTCCTTGACCACCGCATCGGAAATCATCACCGCCGCACCGATCACCCCCACCGCGATAAGCACCGGATTAGCGGTCAGTACACCGGCAGCGATTGTCGCTACGGTCAATATCGCGCCGACGATTGCACCAATGCAGCCCATGGTCTTCTGCAGCGCCTCGGCCTTGCGGACTTCTTCCAGGTACTTTTCCGACTCAAGCTTCATGTGTTCCTGAAGCTTGGCTTGCAGCGCCTGGAACAGTTCCTGGCTGACCTCTTCTTTGTTCTGCGCGGCCTCACCCAACAACTCGATAATCTTCAAGCGGTTCAAGAGCGCCAGAGCACTGCTACTCAGGGCCTTCTCTTGAGCTGCTTTGATGGAGGGATCGCTTAGCTTCGCCCCCAGCAAAATGTCGGTCATGACGGCCAGGTTTTTCGCGGCGGCGTTGGCGATGTCGATGAGCTTCAGATGGGCTTCGCTAGCCTTTTGAAAGGTCTGGGCATGGCCTGCCAACTCGCCTTTGAGTTGATCGCGAAGCGTCAGCTCACGGGCATATTCGGGCGAGTCAGGATCCAGATCGGCCAAACGGGCTTCGCTTTCATCCAGCAAGCCCTGGAAATGCTGAACACGCTCACGCAGTTTTTCCAGCTTTTCCTGGCTACCGCCGACAGCCTCTTCAGCAGCTGCCAGCGCTTCTACAGCGGCAGTGTATTCGGCTGACACTTCACCCAGAGCCTTCTGTTTCTCTGCCGCAATGTTTTGCGCCATTGCCAGGCGGTTTTTCAGTTTGCTGGACTCCACCTCGCCGAACAGTTCGCCGAGCATCGCCATCAGTAACGTGAACAAATCAACGTTGGTTTCCTGTTGGTTACCGTCAGCACGCGGCGGCGGTGCGTGCAACTGCGGTTTGCCCGCCACAGCGCCGTGTTTGCCACTTTCGCTATCGAAGTTCACCGATAGCGCTTTGGCCAGCACCTCTTGCCCGACCTTGAGGAAGTCCATCGTTCTGGCGGCCTGACTGGCAGCCGGGCCGTATTTTTCAAAGGCTTCGGTACGGCTCAAAGTTCCGGAAAAAACCGGATTGAAGTTGTTTCTGATTTCACTCATGTTCAGTCTCCGAACAGTCCTTTTCAATGTGACTCAAGGTGTCGAGATACACCCGAGCCTGCGTTCGCAAATCGTCTTCCGTTGCCTGCTCGATCACGTACTCGAAACACAACCTGGCCTTGCCGACCCTGCCCAGGGCGAGTTGGCACTGGCCGGTATAAAACATGGGCCGCCAGTCGTTCTTGCCTTGGGCGAAGGCGATCGCATACAGGTCGATCGCTTTCTGGTGGTTCTGCTTGAGTTGGTGTACGGCGGCCAATCCCATCCAGTAATGGCTGTTATAAAAGTCGTAGATGCACAGGAAGTGGAAGAACTTCTCGGCATCGTCCAGCCGCCCCTGCTCGTAAAACTGGAACGCGAAGGCATAGAGACTGTTCATGTGCTCGTCACTGATGCCTTGCACGTCTTTCAATGCCGCACCACCGAGCACCGCATCCACGACGTCGAGGGCCAGTTGTTCATCTTGTTGTTTGTCGCGACTCATCAGCCACACTCCTGAAAAACGTCAGCGTTGCTGACGACTGCATTGAGCCAAAGCGCTGGCGAGCACGCTGCCAAATTGCGCTCATGCCAACGTTCGGAGGAAAAAGAAAAAGGAAGAAATCAGGCTTGTTCGACTTGCTCGAGCCAGATCAACAGACGCAACACTTCTTCGACTTCCTGCACCTGAAGGAAGCTGTAGCGCTGGTGGGTTTTGAAGATCCGCCGGGCCAGGGCGATGTCGTTGATCACCGGCACACCGACCTCTTTGGCATAGGCTCGAACGGCCAGGGCGCGCTGGTTGGTTTCCATCAGGGAGATGAATGGCAGCACAGTGATTTCCGGGCGAAAGTACACTCCGATGGCAATGTGGGTCGGGTTGGCGATGATCATCCGCGAGCTGCGCACATCGGATTTAACCTGTTCGGACAGAAGTTCCCGGTGCAGGTCACGACGGCGCCCCTTGATTTCCGGATTGCCATCCTGTTCCTTGTGTTCGCGCTTGACCGAATCCTTGTCCATCATTTGATCTTTCATGAACAGCCAGTATTCGCTCAGCGCATCCAGCACGACGATCAGCAGGACGCACCCCAGGAACGCCAGCACCAGCACCAGCAGCAAGTGCCCCCAGATCGCGAACAGGTCTGGTGCCTGGGCGAACAGTTGGGCGAACAGCAGTTGCCGCTGGGTGATCCAGACGATCCACAGCGCCATGGCAAAACTGCCCAGGTACAACAGCGCTTTGACGGTGTCCTTGACGGTGCGCATGCTGAACAGCTTTTTGAAACCATTGATCGGGTTCAACGCCCCCAGATTGAGCTTCAAGGCCTCGCTGGCCAGCGCAAACCCGCTTTGCAACAGCGCAGGCAATGCGCTGGTCAACACGCACACCAGCAGCAATGGCAACAACGCCTTGAGCCCGACCAGCACCAGCATCGCCGAGTACGCTTGCAGGTCAGTGTCAAAGTCGCTGGCGATGATGCGCCGATAGACTTCCATGACCTCGAGCAATGAGCTGTTGAACACCATATAGGTGATGCCGCAGAGGGTCAGGCAGGTGATCACCAGATCCTTGGCCTTGAACGTCTGCCCTTTGCGCGACGCATCGCGCAGACGCTTGGCGGTAGGTTTCTCAGTCTTCGAGGCGCTGGACGACATCGGTGCCCTCCCCGTCGACGCCCAAATAGTGCTCCAGCCCATGGGATTGGGTGCCCATGCGCAGGACTTCATCCGGCAGGTGCACGCCGAAATACAGTATCAACACCACCAGCGCCACCAGGCTCTTGACCGTCAGCGACACCGAAAATGCGTTCATTTGCGGCGCGTAGCGCGAGAGCAAGCCGAGCAACGCTTCGCTGACCAACAGCGTAGCCACCACCGGCGCGCTGATCACCAGCGTCTTGCTCACCAGCGCATCCAGCAGGCTGAAGAGTGATTGCAGGTGCATCTCGCAACCGGTGGCCGGTGTGCAGATACGGTAGCTGTGGCCAACGGTTTCGAGCATCAGCAACAGGCCGCCGCCTTCGAGATAAACCACGGCGGCAAACAACTGGAGAAAATTCGCCAGCTCCGAGGTATCGACGCCGTTGGCCGGGTCCACGGTGCTGCTGAGCATGGCCCCGCGCTGGTTGTCGATCAGGTTGCCCATGGCGTGCAACACCCAGAACGGCCAGCACAGAAGGCATCCAAGCAGTACGCCAATACCGGCCTCACGCAACACCAGACCGAATAATGCCAACCCGTCGAGAGCAGGCAGCGGCACGCCCACATAAGCCCAGAACCCCGTCGCCACCAGCACAATGACAGCCTGACGTGGTGCGCCCGTGAGCACACCGCTGTTGAGAAACGGCAACATGAAAAATAGTGGCGCCAGGCGTGCAACCCCCAGGATGGCGGCGGCGAACCAGGCGTACAGGTCGAAAAACAACGTCACCGACATCGCTAACCCAGCGCCAGGCGGATGACTTCACGGCTGAAATCGAGCAGGGTTTCACCGTACCAGCCCGACAGCAGAAACAGGCACGCAGCGACCGCCAACAACTTGAAACCGAACGGCAGTGTCTGCTCTTGTAATTGGGTCACGGTCTGAATCAACCCGACCACCAGGCCAACCACCGTGGCGACAATGATCGGCCAGGCCACCATCAACAGAATCAGGTACAGGGTTTTATTGCCGGCATAGACCAGATCGTTCATAAGCCGCCCTATACCAGCAAGGTCAGGTATTGCTTGACCAGCCCGGTCGACAGCAATGCCCAGCCATCCAGCGCGACAAACAGCACCAGTTTGATCGGCACTGAAATGATCACCGGGCTCATCATCATCATCATGCCCAGCGCCAGCAGAATGCTGGAGATCACCAGATCGACGATCACGAATGGCAAATACAGGTAGAAGCCAATCTTGAAGGAGCTTTTGATTTCACTCAACGCATAGGCCGGCAGCAGCGAAAACAGCGAGGGTGCGAGTTCTTCATCGGCGGGCAGGCTGATGTCGGCTTCACTCTGAACCGCTTGGGCCCGTTCGAAGAACAGCGCCAGTTCAGGGTCGGTGTATCGACGCAGATAATCCTTGTATCCCCCCAACCCGTTCTCGGCGAAATTCACCACCGACTCAATGTCGGAAAAGGCCACCTGCTCTTGCTTGTAATAGCCATAGCCTTGCTTAATCACCGGTGTCATCACGAAAATCGCCAGCATCAGGGCAATCGCATTGAGGGCCATGTTCGAGGGCACCTGCTGCAAGCCCAAGGCGTTACGCACAATCACAAAGACAATGGAAAACTTGAGGTAGCAGGTGCCGGCCGCCACCAGAAACGGCAGCAGTGAAGCGAACGCCAGCAGCGCGATCAGCGAGACGTCGTTCATCGCGGGTGTTCCGATAAAGTGCTCCGATAGACCTCGATCAATTCGACACCCAATTGCTCGTCCAGCTGCACCAGTTCCCCCCGGGCAACAGGCTTGCCATTGGCACGAACCTCGATGTGTCGCGCAGCATTGTCGGCCAGCGGGATCAGTTGCCCATCGACGATCTGCGACAAGGTAGCCAGGTTGATGTCATGGGTCGCGAGGATGAACTCCAGACGCACGCAAAGTGCACCGAGTTCGACATCCGCTCCGGGGTCAGTCGCGGCCTGTTGATTGGCATCGGCAACGGTTGATTGCATGAGTAGTCCCTCTTCAGTAAACGTGAAAACGCCGATGCATCGACCCGCCAGCCAGCCGTGTTGAGTCCGCTGAGTGATCCGCAGGACATCGCCCTCTTTCAGTCGTATCCGGCGCGCATGGCTCAGGTGACTGACACCCAGTATCAGCTCAAGGCGCAGAGGCAAGTCGCTCAGCCAAGCGCTGGGGTCCAAGGGCTCGTTGACGGTGCGTAATGGCGGTAACTGCGTCACCCATACGCGTCCCCGAGACGTTTCGAGCCATGGCAAGGGGTGTGTCGGCAATTGCTGTGGGTCGACCAACTCGACATCGGACAGCGCCTGGTAATGCAACTCGTCCGGCTCGAGCAGCAACGCTCGCGGCACTGCCCGGAACAGGCCGGCGATACGTGTCACCGGGGGCTCGACCGCCAGTAACGACTGCAGCTGCGGGAGCGAGTGCTGCAACCAGTCGCGGGCCATGATCAGTCCGTGCCAATTCCCGCCGTCGCTGCGTGCGCAAAAACGCAAATAGCCGGGCAGCCGTTGCAGACAATCCGCACCTGCGCCATGGCCGGCACCCCGCCAGCGTTGGACCGACCGCGTGCCGGCATGGGCCGCAGGGTCAACCCGGCGCAACTTCAGGGTGCTCATGCGGGCAGCTCAGACTGTTCGGCCTGCTCGTCGTCCGGCGACTGCTGCGAACCCTGACGCTGCTGCTCGCCGCCACTGTCGGTCAACCGCCAGGCCGGCTCTCGCACCTGTTCGAAAGGCACCTTGAGTTGCTCGAACACCAAGGCATTGCTCGGGCTGAGCTGAAGGTTGCGGATGGAATCGTCAGGCATTCGACTGATGGTCACTTGTCCGCTGACCGTGCCTTTGTGGAATGGCACTTGCAGCAAGCCTGGGGCCGAGCCGGGCAAGGTTTCGAGCATCATGTCCGGCGCGGGCATGGGCGGTAATATCGGGGATAAAGGAATGGATGGCGGTACGACCGATGCCGATTGACGCATCACCTGCGGCTGCAACAGAGTCTCGGGCAATTGCGGCTCGGCGGTGAGCGGAATCGGCGTATGGGCGGCTCGTTCGATTGACATTGGTTCAGCGGTACTCGACGAGTGTTCGATCGGCATCCCCACGGGCAGACTCGATGGACGCCGGTCCAAATCAGTTTTGCCGGACGTCCCTTGCACAGGCATTTCCATCCTGTCGACGGTCGGGCCGATAGACGTCATCAGTTGCGGTGGCAGCTGTTGAACAGGCTTGTTGGCTTGTGGATAAGTCATCGCCACCGGGACCGTCGGCAGCGCCTTGTCGCGCACAACATCCGCCGCCCCGTGGCCCGCGATGAGGGTCATCGATTGCCCGACCGCTGCGCGCCCGGCTTGCGTCGCGGGTCGATTACGCAGGATCAGCGCAGCCAAAAGATCGAGCACACCTTGCGGCAGATCCTCCTCTTGCACCGGTAAGAGCATGTCTTGCAGTTCATCCAGGACGCCGTCAGTAACGGGGTCAGGGACTTGAACCGGCAAAGGTAAAATTACAGATACATCGTTCATCGCCGAACTCCGTTCATCTCTTCTATTTCCCTTTCTTCTCGACGCACCTGTTCAAGCCGTTGCCCACGCAACAGCTGCTGGACAGACCGCTCGTACTTGTCGTGCTTGCGCTGCAACAGACGCAATTGCTCGCGTTGTTCTTGCAACAGTTGCTCAACCTGCCGGCATTGCTGGTCCACGCGGTCGCGCTCGACACGCAACAGATCGATCTGCCGACGGATAACGGCCTGCCTTCGCAACAGCGCCAACAGTTGCCCGTGATCCAGCACGCAATCGTTCGCGCGATGACTGGCCAATAGACTTTGCAGCGACGCTTCCTGCCCTTCGAAACCGGCCCGCTCCTGCAGCAGCGGTTGTAATTGCTGTTGTGTTCGCAACACCGTTTGTTCGCCGCGTTGCCGACGGAACTGACTGAACGCCAACAGGCGCCGCCGATCACGCAATGAGTTCATGCAAACTCCGCAGGGTTTCGTCCGGCTCGCAACATTCGCCCGTCGGCTGACGCAGCCATTGAGTGAGCGCTTCGCGGCGCTGCATCGCGTGGTCGTTGGCGGTGTCAGCGCCTTGGGTGTACTCGCCCATATCGAGGAAAATCTGCAACTGCTCAAGGCGCGTCAGTGTTTCCCGGGTCGATGCCGCCAGTTGCTGCACCTGTGGCGTGGTGACTTGCGTTGCCACGCGACTGACGCTGCGCAAGACATCGATTGCCGGGTAGTGACCTTTGGCCGCCAGCGCACGGCTGAGATAAATATGGCCGTCGAGAATGGAGCGAATCTCCTCGGCAATCGGGTCCGGCTCGTCGTCACTTTCCAGCAGGACGGTGTACCAGGCGGTAATGCTGCCGGAAGCGGTCACACCGGTCGCTCCAGCAAGCGCGGCAAGGCATCGAACACCGAGGCCGGATAGCCGCGCCGCGCCGGTGCTTCGCCGGCCGCCAGGGCCAGGTCGCGGCGAGCCCGGGCGTAACGCGTCAACGAATCCAGCAACAACACCACACGCTGACCCTGGTCGCGAAAATACTCGGCGATGGCCGTGGCCTGGAGCGCCGAGTTGCAGCGATCAACCGAGGAAAAATCCGACGTGGCATACACCACCACGCAACGGGAGCGCTTTTCGGACTGGCGCAGATGCTCGATGAACTCGGTCACTTCACGCCCGCGCTCGCCAATCAGGCCGATGACAAAAACGTCCGCGTCGGTGTGATTGATCAGCATGTTGATCAAGGTGGTTTTACCCGAACCGGCGGCGGCAAAAATGCCGATGCGCTGACCGACACCACAGGTCAGCAAGCCGTCGATGACGCGAATGCCGGTACGCAACGGTTCCGCCACCGGGCGCCGCTGCTGGTAGGACGGAGGGTCGGCATCCACGGGATAGTCCCGTTGCGCCACCGCCGTTGACGGGGCCAGGCGCTCGACGATCATGCCGTGTGGGTCGACCACACTGCCGAGCAAGGCGTCACTGCATGTCAGTTGCAGCGTCGCGCCCGTGGGAACGATCATTGATTCCCTGGACAAGCCTTTCGCGTCACCGAGCAAACTGAGCAGAACGGCGCCAGGTTTGAAGCCGATGACCTGCGCCCTGGCCGCGACCTGCGGCAAGCGCCAATGGCGACGGACTTCGCAGACTTCGCCAATGACCACGTCACCCAGCGCCGCTTCGATCAACGGACCGCTCAAACGCAGGGGGTGGGCCGCATGCCTTTCCAACCGAGTGTTCATCGGCGTAACAGTTCGCACAGCGTTTCGGTGGCCTGCACGAACGCATCGAGGGCTTGTGCAAAGTGCTCGGCGTCGCTGAGGGCGTGAGCATTGGCCATCAAACGCAGTTCGAGCCGTTCCTGAACGACGCAAAGATGCAATTGCCCTGTGCGGGAAAACGCATTGCCTTCCAGCAGAAACTGCATCAAATCGAAGGCGCAATGGTTCATTACATTCGGGCTCGCTTCTGCGACCGCTGCCCAGACCCACACATCGCCATCGACCACCGCCACGCTGATATCGGGCAGATTTCTCATCTGCATTTCTATGGTGCCATGACTGTCGAACAGCCCTATCTGGCTGTCCACACAGCCGCTGTGACGCAGCGCCTGGCGCAACAGGTCAGCAATATCCATCGGTACCATTTACAGGATTTCCTTACAGCGTTTTGATGACATTGACCGAGACCGTCTCGGAGATTTCGCCGAACGACATCACGTCCAGCTCCCGGAAACGCCCCTCGATCAGCTTCTTGATGTAGCGCCGCACGTCGATCGAACACAGCAGCACCATGTCCTTTTGCGCGATGTGCAGGCTGTCCAGGCCGACACTCAGTCGGTCCATCAGCTCTTCCGACTCGGCAGGTTCCAGGTTGATGAAACTGCCGCCCGACGTTTGCCGAATCCCTCGCCGCACCACCTCTTCGAACTCCGGTGACAACAGCAGCACGCGCAAGTCATTGCCTTGGGCAAACTTGTTGCTGATGTAGCGGGCCATCGCGCCGCGAACGTGCTCGACCAGCGCCAGCACATCTTTTTCCCGCGACGCCCAATGGGCCAGCGATTCGAGAATCAGCTTCATGTTGCGCACGGAAATGCGCTCACCGATCAGCCGTTGCAGTACCTCGGCGATCTTCTGCACCGTGACGTGGCGATACACTTCCTTGAGCAGATCGGGGTAGCGCGTTTCCATTTCGTCGAGCAATTGCTTGGTTTCCTGCACACCGAAAAACTCCTGGATATTGCGCGCCAGCAGCGTGACCAGGCAGCGATAGCATTCTTCGTCGGCCGGGCGCAGGTGATAACCCAATTGCTGCACCCGCTCGCGGTCGGTGGCATTGACCCAGACACCGCCCAGGCGATTGCTGTCATTGCCGCGCACCAACGCAAAACCCATGGGTTCGAGCTCCGGTGAATAGTCGAGCAGACGCCAGTGATCGAAATGGATATCGAACTGTTCGGCGCGTACTTCATTGATCAGCACCGCGACCTGGTGCGCCGGCAACGCATCGCTGGCACGAAGCTGCGGTTCGGGAATGCGCAACCCGTAGTCGACGAAAAACTGGCTGCGAAAGCGCGCTGCCCAACGGGCCTTGTTCAGCTCCTCCAGACGCGTGGTGGGCACCAGCAACATCAGAGCGATGGTTTCGGTGGCGATGTTGTCGACGTCGTCGAGCAATCCCGACCCGGTTTGCAGTGCGCCTTGCTCTGAGGGTGCAGCACGACCTTCGCCCAGCCCGGCTTGCCTGGAAGATTTGCGATGTCGCATGAACACAACCAGTCCCAGCACGCTGGCAATCGACAAGAACGTCAGCAGCGGAAAACCGGGCAGCAGGCCTACGCCCACCGCCAGCAATGCGGTCACGCCCAGAACGAAGGGGTTACCCAGCATTTGCGCGAGCATGTTGCGCCCCAGGTTGCTGTCATCGCCGTTGACGCGGGTCACAATGAAGCCGGCACCGATGGCAATCAGCAACGCTGGAATCTGCGCCACCAGACCGTCGCCGATGGTCAGCAAGGTGTAGGTCGACAGGGCCGTGGACATGTCCATGCCCATTTGCCCGACACCAATGGCCATGCCGCCGATAAAGTTGACGAAGATAATGATGATGCCGGCGATCGCATCGCCCTTGATGAACTTCATGGCCCCGTCGAAGGAGCCATACAACTGGCTTTCGCGCTCCAGCACGCTGCGTTTTTCACGGGCTTCTTCGGCGGTGATGGCGCCAGCCTTCAAGTCGCCGTCGATGCTCATTTGCTTGCCCGGCATGCCGTCCAGCGAGAAGCGCGCCGCGACTTCAGCAACCCGCTCCGACCCCTTCGTGATCACGATGAACTGGACAATGGTGACGATGGAAAAGATCACGAAGCCCACCACCAGACTTTCGCCGATCACAAAGTCACCGAAGGACGCGATGATTTCGCCCGCATCGGCCTGACTGAGAATCAGGCGGCTGGTGCTGATTGAAAGCGCCAGGCGAAACAACGTGGTCAACAGCAGTAACGCCGGGAATGTCGAATAGCTGAGGATGCGCTCGATGTAGAAAGAACCCATGAACACCAGCAGCGAAATGATGATGTTCAGGCCGATGAGAAAATCCACCAGCATCGTCGGCAGGGGAATGATCAGCATGGCGATGATCATCACCATCAGCGTCAAAATCAGCAGCTCCGGTCGAGCCCCGACATTTCGCAAAAACACATTGAACATGGCCAGTCAGCTCCAGGAAAAAATCATGAGCAACCGCCGAGACGTCGCCGTTCAATACATTCGTGGGCGTAGGCGATGTCGGCCAGGCGCATGAATTGTTGTGCCAGGCGCTGCGGCGCCTCTTCATCGGCAAACAGGGGCAATGGCAGTTGCAGGCTGAGCCGGCGCACCGTTTGCAGCACCGTCGAGCGTTCACGGTGAGGGCTCAACAGCAGGTGTTCACCCAGCGCGCCGAGCAACAACTGGTCGAGTTCGTCGGGGTAGGTC
This sequence comes from Pseudomonas sp. PGPR40, assembly GCF_022014505.1. Lineage (NCBI taxonomy): Bacteria > Pseudomonadati > Pseudomonadota > Gammaproteobacteria > Pseudomonadales > Pseudomonadaceae > Pseudomonas > Pseudomonas sp. PGPR40. The sequence continues at coordinate 58,091 of NZ_JAKLSP010000016.1, forward strand.
AACAGCCCCATGAGAAACACCAGCCAATCAGACTCTTCGGGGTTGTGCCGGCAAATGAGTTCATCGCCGAGCAGGCTGCCGATAAACAGGCCATCGGCTGAACGCAGGCGCTTGAGGTCGGCCAGTCTGGCCAGCAGTTGGCCAAACTCTGCACGCGAGCAACTCGGGTCCTGGGCACTGATATCGGTGAGCAAGGCGTCTTCGATGAACACCAGCACGCCCATGCGTTTGAGCGGGCCATACAACGCAATCCAGTCCTGATAACAACTGACCGGGCCGTCGTCGGACTCCAGGAAATCCCGATAGGTTTCGCGCAGCAGACCTGCACGCACGGCCATGCTCGCACCGAACATCCTGGCTTTGAGGGCCGTATTGATTCCCGCGTTCATCCGCTTGGGCGAGGCCTCGGCGAGCGCCACCTGCAATACCCGCTCGAGTCGCCGACGCGAGCCGGCATCGAGCCGTTTACGGCGCAACAGTTCGCGTAGCACCAACACCAGGTCGCTGTCGTCGGGAAACAACCCGCGCAACTGCTGCAGCAACCAGGTGACAGGCTTGTCCGCCAGCCGCGCCAGACGGAGTACCTGTTGCACCTTGGGTAAAGTGTCGTCGTCGAGCACTCTTTCGAAGTTGTCTGTCAGGGTGTCGGACTTGAGTTCGAAATGTCGCCGGCCGCGAAACTGCGCCAACGCCGCCGACATTTCATCGCTGATCTGGACAAAGCGCTGCGCGGCAGCCGCCGTACCGCTTTCATCCAGATCAATGTCCGCATCCACCTGCGGTTGTGGGTGCTCCGCGGCTCTCTCGGCATTCAGCCGAGCCTGGGCAGCTCGCCCCCCCGTGGAAACCGGTGGCAGGATCATTCTATCGCCGCCCGGAAGTATGATCGGCGCACACGCTCATGCTGCTCTGGGGTCAGCACCTGCGAGCCGGGTTCCGTGACAGGTTCAAGGGCGTCGAGAATTTCCTTGGGCTGAATCAGAAACACCCGCACCGTGTTGGCCGAGCGGTTCTGGCGATAGCTGAACAATCGCCCGATCCATGGGATCGCCCCCAGTACCGGTATCCGCCCGACTTGCTCACTGTTGTCATCGCGGGTGAAACCGCCCACCAACAGACTCTTGCCTTGAGGCACCCGCGCCACCGTGCTGATTCGCGTGCGACCGACCGTGGGCAGCGCGTTTGGACGCTCACCCTGACCAGGGTTTTCGACCTCATTGCCGTCCTCGATATTGAGCGACATTTCCACCTCGTCCGACTGGGCGAAACGCGGCAGTACGCTGACCAGGGTGCCGTAGGTCACGTGCTGCAAATCGACACTGCGCTCGCCCACCAACGGGGCATAAAACGTGCGGTTGTTGTCGAAGATCGCCGGCACGTTTTCTTGAGTCAGGATCACCGGTCGCGAGACTACGTTCGCTCGGTTGGTCCGCTCCAGCGCCATGACCTGGGTCACGAACGAAGCGCCATCGAGGGTGGTCGCCGAACCGGCATTGAGCGATGCGGAAAATTTACCACCCGAATTCACCGTGCCTTGCCAATTGATGCCCAGCTGATTGAGTTCATCCTTGTGCAAATCAATGATCCACAACGACAACTCCACGTGGCGTTTGGGCGTGTCCAGCGCACTCACCAGGTTCTCGATAAAGCGCACTTGCTCCGGCAACCCCTTGACCAACAGGCTGTTGGTATCGGGATAGGCCACCACCCGAATGTTTCCGGCGGCCGTGTCGCGCGCAAGGATTCTCGGCGCGGACGGGTCCTGATCGGAAGGCGTGGTCGCCAGGCCTTGCAATGGAAACGCCGGCATCAAGCCCTGTGGTCGCTGTGCAGGAACCTGCGCCACCGACGGCTCGACTTCGCGCTTCTCGCCGCGCAGCAAGTTCTCGATCACGGTGGCCAGCCCGGGGATGGTCACCTTGTCATCGCGCAGCTCGTATTTGCGGTCGCTGACAAAGGTGTTTCGCACCTGAATGACGCCAATCTGCTGCTTGCCCAGCAACAGTTCCGAACGCTGGTTATCCATCAGCCCGGCCGCTTGCACGACCAGATCGACATACATCGGCGGGCCGGACACATGGAACGTACGCAGACCGTCGTGGCGCAATGGATAACGGCGATCGTACAGACCGGAGCGTTCCAGGAACGCCTGAAGTTTCGCCACAGTCAGGGTCTGCAGCGACGCCATCGAGCTTTTGAACTCCGAGGCGTCATACAGATAAATCGCCTGACCATCGCTGTACCAGATCAGGCCCATTTTCGCGCTGATTCGCTCAAAGGTCCGTTGCGGCGCGAGCAGATCGAACGTACCGGAAATCCGCTTGGCCGCAGCGGCCTTGCTGACGATGACCGGCTTGCCCAGTGGGCCGGACAGTTCGCTGAAAAAAGTGCGCGCGCTCTGTTCCCGGGCTTCGAAATTATAGATGCCGGCCTGTGCGGCAGATGGCGCGAGCAGCAACACGGTGGTTAAGCAAACGGGCAAAAGGGATAAGGAGAACACTCGACAGTTCATCGGCTCACTTGCCTGGAAGGTAGGTAATATCGGCCAGACTGCTGGGTGTGAAGCCCACCAGCTCGCGGATTTCCTTGGAGAAATGCGAAGAAGAGGCAAAACCGAACTCCAGCGCCACATCCGTCAGGGAGCCGTCCTGCAGACTCATGTTCAACAGCGCCTGGGCTGTCCGCCAGCCGCGTAATGCAGGCTTGGCCGCAGTGCCCAACGCCTGTCGGCACAGCCGACGAAAATGCGACACCGAAACGCCATAACGCTGCGCCAGGGTGGTCAACTTTTCGCTGTGGGTGCCCTGCTCCAGCAGAAAGCGCACAAGTCCGTAACTCTCGGTATGACGCAGCACGCCGGCAAAGGCCTGATAGGCCAAACCACTGGCCATGGCCTGCTCGAGGTACCAGCGCTCAAGCGCCCTCTCGGACTGGACGGTTGGGTAAGCCACCGGCAATGCCGCCCAAGTTGCCTGGCCGGGTCGTTGATCAGTCAGCGCGTCACTCAGATCGATAAAAACCTGTAATTTCACCAGCAGCGCTTCAGATATCGGCAACACCTGCACGCTGCCACCGCTCACTTGCAGTGCATCGCTGTGCGCTATCAGCCCCTCCCAACCGACGGGCAACCGACAGCCCGACGAACACGGCGCAGAAGCGAGTTCTACGACTGACTCGGTGACACGCAGATGCAGCACCCGCTCGGCGAAACGAGCATCAGGGAATGTTGTGGCGCGAAGTGATTCGAGTTGCACGCCAACCTCCTATGCGGCCTGACGATAATGGCCGGCAGGATGAAAGGCATGGCGCGTCGAATCCTGATGGAAAACTGATGAAACCCGGGCTGGCATATGCCTTGCACCCGAAAACGCATCAGCACTCATGCCAACGGCGGGATGAGTGGAAGGACAATGGCGTCGTCACTCGGCTTTGCCCACGCAAGGGCCTTGGGACGACGCTTTTTTTTGGAAGGTGCGAAATCGATGAACGAACCATCAGCCGGCCCGTTGGCCTGGGTCAATGGCAGCGATGCCCCGGAAAAAACCGCAATCAACCTCGGCTTCATGGCCCTGAGCGACTGCGCCTCAGTGGTGGTCGCCGCCACCCAGGGCTTCGCCCAACCGTACGGCCTGACCCTTAACCTCAAGCGCCAGTCGTCCTGGGCCAACCTGCGGGACAAACTGGTCAGCGGCGAACTCGACGCCGCCCACAGCCTGTACGGCCTGATTTACGCCGTGCACCTGGGCATCGGCGGCGTAGCCTCCACCGACATGGCCGTGCTCATGGGCCTGAACCAGAACGGCCAGAGCATCAACCTCTCCCACGGGTTGCAAGCCTTGGGCGTGACCAGTCCTGAAGCACTGGACCGACATGTGCACCAAAGTCGCCCAAAACTGACCTTCGCCCAGACATTTCCTACGGGCACCCACGCCATGTGGCTGTATTACTGGCTCGCGAGTCAGGGCATTCATCCGTTGCAAGATGTCGACAGCGTGGTGGTGCCACCGCCGCAAATGGTCGCGCACCTGCAAGCCGGGCGCATCGACGGTTTCTGCGTCGGCGAGCCGTGGGCGGCCAGCGCGGTGCAGCAGAATCTGGGATTTACCATGGCCACCAGCCAGACCCTCTGGCCGGATCACCCGGAAAAAGTCCTCGGCTGCACCCGCGCCTTCGTCGAGCAATACCCCAACACTGCACGGGCATTGGTGATGGCGATCCTCGAAGCCAGCCGATTCATCGAAGCCAGCCATGAAAATCGCCGCAGCACCGCACAACTATTGAGTGCGCCTGAGTATCTGGATGCACCACTCGATTGCATCGAACCGCGCTTGCTCGGTGACTACGCCGACGGCCTGGGCAATCGCTGGCAAGACCCGCACGCGATGCGTTTCCACGGTGACGGTGAGGTCAATCTGCCGTATTTGTCCGATGGCATGTGGTTCATGACCCAGTTCCGGCGCTGGGGTTTGTTGCGTGACGACCCGGATTACCTCGGCGTGGCCCGTCAGGTCCAGCAACTAGACTTATATCGAGAGGCTGCTACCGCTGTCGGTGTGCCTGCCGGGAGTCAGGAAATGCGCAGCAGTCAACTGATCGATGGCAAAGTCTGGGACGGTTCGGACCCGGCCGGCTATGCCCGCAGCTTCACGCTGCACGCCATGAGCGACAGTGCTCCCCTTCTCGCCAGCCGCTGACAGGAGCCTGCGAATATGTTGCGTATCCTGCTGATCAATGACACCGCAAAAAAAGTCGGGCGTCTGAAGGCGGCCCTGACCGAAGCCGGGTTCGAGGTCATCGACGAGTCCGGCCTGACCATTGACCTGCCCGCGCGCGTCGAAACGGTGCGTCCGGACGTGATCCTGATCGATACCGAGTCACCGAGCCGCGATGTGATGGAGCAAGTGGTGCTGGTGACCCGTGACCAACCACGGCCAATCGTGATGTTCACCGACGAGCACGACCCCGGCGTGATGCGCCGGGCGATCAAGTCCGGCGTCAGTGCCTACATCGTCGAAGGCATTCACGCACAACGCTTGCAGCCGATTCTTGACGTGGCCATGGCGCGCTTTGAAAGCGACCAGGCCCTGCGCGCGCAACTGCACGCCCGCGACCAGCAACTGGCCGAGCGCAAGCGCATCGAGCTGGCCAAGGGGCTGCTGATGAAAATGAAGGAATGCAACGAAGAAGAGGCCTACACCCTGATGCGCCGCCAGGCCATGAGCCGCCAGCAGAAGCTGATACAGGTGGCGGAGCAGATTATTGCCATGAGTGAGTTGCTTGGCTGAAGCCTTGCGGTGAATGATCGATCGCCTTCGCGAGCAAGCCCGCTCCCACATTTGATTTGTGTCGAACTTCAATGTCGTGAACGACGCAATTCCCCTGTGGGAGCGGGCTTGCTCGCGAATGGCGGCGACTCGATCTCACGTGTTGGCACAAATCTCGCTAAGTAAATCACTGCAAGGTAACCAACGGCGGTTGCCCCACCTACGACAAAGACGTCGCTCACCTCATTCGCCCCTCTGGCGGATCGGGTAGCGGCGTTTTTTCGTTTTGGCCCCAGAGACCGGGGCCGGTGGTGCGGCCATTGCGGCGCCCACCTGCAAGCTCATGACTCCTTCTTGATACGCCTGACAGCTGAGGTGCGCGATGAATTCAAGCTTCTGGAAATCCGGCCATACCCCAACCCTGTTCGCAGCCTTCCTCTATTTCGATCTGAGCTTCATGGTCTGGTACCTGCTCGGCCCAATGGCGGTGCAGATCGCCGCGGACTTGCAACTGACTACACAACAGCGTGGGCTGATGGTGGCCACGCCCATTCTGGCCGGCGCCGTGCTGCGCTTTGCGATGGGCCTGCTGGCCGATCGCCTGTCGCCAAAAACCGCCGGGATCATCGGCCAGGTGATCGTCATCTGCGCCCTGTTCGTCGCCTGGAAAGTCGGCATTCACAGTTACGAGCAAGCACTGTTGCTGGGTCTGTTCCTCGGCATGGCCGGTGCGTCTTTCGCCGTCGCCCTGCCGCTGGCTTCGCAGTGGTATCCGCCCCAGCACCAAGGCAAAGCCATGGGCATCGCCGGTGCCGGTAACTCGGGCACGGTGCTCGCAGCCTTGATCGCTCCGGTTCTGGCCGCCGCGTTTGGCTGGAGCAATGTGTTCGGCTTCGCCCTGATCCCGCTGATCCTGACCCTGATTGTCTTCGCCTGGCTGGCCAAAAATGCACCTGAGCGGCCGAAAGCCAAATCGATGTCCGACTACTTGAAAGCCCTGGGCGACCGCGACAGCTGGTGGTTCATGTTTTTCTACAGCGTGACCTTCGGCGGTTTCATCGGTCTGGCCAGCGCCCTGCCCGGCTACTTCAACGACCAATACGGCCTGAGCCCGGTGACCGCCGGCTACTACACTGCTGCTTGTGTGTTCGGTGGCAGCCTGATGCGTCCTCTGGGCGGCGCACTGGCGGATCGCTTTGGCGGGATTCGCACTTTGCTGGCGATGTACACCGTGGCAGCGATCTGCATTGCGACAGTGGGTTTCAATCTGCCGAGTTCCTACGCCGCGTTAGCGCTTTTCGTCTGCACCATGCTCGGTTTGGGGGCAGGCAACGGTGCGGTATTCCAGTTGGTTCCGCAGCGCTTTCGCCGGGAGATCGGTGTGATGACCGGGCTGATCGGCATGGCCGGCGGCATCGGTGGCTTCGCTCTGGCAGCCGGCATGGGCGCGATCAAGCAAAGCACTGGCAGCTATCAAATGGCGTTGTGGTTGTTCGCCAGCCTTGGCGTACTTGCCTGGTTCGGTCTGCACGGTGTGAAACGTCGCTGGAGAACCACTTGGGGTTCGGCAGCCGTTACCGCAGCACGGGTGTGAGGACTGAATGAGCCTGCAACTGAGCTTCGCCGAACACAGCGCCATCGGCCCCCGCGAGGAGAACCAGGACGCTCTGCGCCTGGTCACTCCGGCCCCGGCGCTGGCGGTAAGCAAGGGTTACCTGTTCGCCATCGCCGACGGCGTCAGCCAGTGTGCCGATGGCGGGCTCGCCGCCCGTTCGACCTTGCAGGCCCTGGCGCTGGATTACTACGCCACCCCGGAAACCTGGGGCGTCGCCCAGGCACTGGACCGTCTGCTACTGGCGCAAAATCGCTGGCTGCAGGCGAACGGCGGCGGGCAACCGCTGCTGACCACGGTCAGTGCCTTGGTAATGCGCGGCCGGCGCTTCACTCTGGCTCATGTCGGCGATTGCCGGGTTTACCGCTGGCACGCCGACACGTTGCAACGGGTGAGTGAGGATCACGTCTGGGACCAACCGGGCATGCAGCATGTGCTTAAGCGGGCCCTAGGACTGGATCAGCACCTGGTGCTGGACTTTCTCGATGGCGAACTGCGCCTGAACGAGAGTTTCGTGCTGCTCAGCGACGGCATCTGGGCCGTGCTGGGCGACACGGCCATTGCGGCGATTCTGCGCGACCAACCCAACCTGAACAGTGCCGCGCAGACTTTGGTCAGCGCCGCTCACCTGGCCGGCAGTCAGGACAACGCCAGCGCCTTGCTGGTGCGGGTCGATGCCCTCGGTGAAACCAGCATTGGCGACGCACTGATTCATCTGCAGCAATGGCCACTCCCGCCGGCGCTGAAGCCGGGCCAGAGCTTCGAAGGCTGGCAGGTCGAAGGGATCCTCGGCCAGAGCCAGCAATCGCTGCTCTACCGGGTGCGCGACGCACAACAACAGCCTTGGCTGCTGAAAACCTTGCCCGGTACGCTGCGTGACGATCATCAGGCCGGGCAGGCCTTGTTGTCGGAGGAATGGTTTCTCAAGCGCGTGGCCGGGCGGCATTTCCCTGAAGTCCATGCCGCCAGTCAGCGTCAGCATTTGTACTACGTGATGCGTGAATATTCCGGGTCGACCTTGGCTGAGCTGCATGAGCGTGTCGCAACGCTGCCATTGGCTCAATGGCTGGACCTGGCGGAACGCTTGCTGCGGGCCATCGGCATCCTGCATCGACGGCAGATCCTGCATCGCGATATCAAACCGGAGAACCTGCTGTTGGGGGACGACGGTGAGCTGCGACTGCTGGATTTCGGCCTCGCCTACTGCCCCGGGCTGTCTGAAGATCAGGCCTGCGCGCTGCCCGGAACGCCCAGCTATATCGCGCCGGAAGCCTTTCGAGGCGACCCTCCTACACCACAACAGGATTTGTACGCAGTCGGCGTGACCTTGTATTACCTGCTGACCGGGCATTATCCCTACGGCGAAATCGAAGCGTTCCAGCGCCCTCGGTTTGGTGTGCCTGTCAGCGCCAGTCGCTACCGGCCCGACCTGCCGGAATGGATCGCACAAAGTCTGGAGCGCGCAGTGGCGGCAGCGCCGGATCAGCGTTTTGAAACGGCGGAAGAATGGTTGTTGCTGCTGGAACAGGGAGAACGACGCAGTTTGAGCGTGCGCCCCAGACCGCTGCTGGAGCGCGAACCGCTGAAAGTCTGGCGGACGTTGGCGCTGGTGTCGTTGCTGGTGAATCTGACGCTGCTGTTTTTACTGTTTCATGGTTGAGCTGTTTATTGACCCCAAAAGATCAAAAGATCGCAGCCTGCGCCAGCTCCTACGGGTGGCCCACGATCCCCTGCAGGATCTGGCGCAGGCTGCGATCTTTTGATCTTCCTGCTTCAAAACCGGGCGTCGCGCCTTGAATCGGTGCACTAAAAACCCCGTCCATCATAAGAAACACCCGTAAATTCGGAGCCTGTGCGACTTGGCACAACCACTGCATTACCTTTCGCAACATACATAAAGCCCAACCTTCAACGTAGAAGGCTGCGCTGCCCGAGAGAACGGGACAAGGACAAAGGCGTCCTCGCTAGTTAACTAGCGGGACGCCTTTTTTTGTTTGCGCAAAATTTTCTCGAGCAAGGTCTGAATGCCATGAGGCAGGCCCGAGCTCCCCGGAGAACCTGATGAAAAAACTAAAACTGGTGATGATCGGCAACGGCATGGCCGGGGTTCGTACCCTGGAAGAATTGCTCAAGCTGAGTAATGAGCTGTACGACATCACGGTCTTCGGCGCCGAACCCCATACCAACTACAACCGCATCCTGCTGTCGCCTGTTCTGGCCGGCGAACAGACGTTCGAAGAGATCGTGCTCAACGATCTGGACTGGTACCTGGAAAACAACATCAAGCTGCTGCTCAACCGCAAAGTGGTGGAGATCGACCGCGTCAAACGCCGGGTCATCGCCGAAGACGGCACCGAGGCCGAATACGACCGTCTGCTGATTGCCACCGGTTCGACCCCGTTCATCCTGCCAATCCCCGGCAATACCTTGCAGGGCGTGATCGGTTATCGCGACATTGCCGACACCCAGGTGATGATCAACACCGCCAAGACCCACAAGCACGCCGTGGTCATCGGCGGCGGCCTGCTGGGCCTTGAAGCCGCCAACGGCCTGATGCTGCGCGGCATGCACGTCACCGTGGTGCACATCGGCGAATGGCTGCTGGAGCGGCAACTGGACAAAACCAGTGGCCAACTCCTGCAAACCGCCCTGGAAGCCCGTGGCCTGCATTTTCGCCTGTGCGAACAGACCCAGGCCCTGCACGACGCTGGCAATGGCCGGGTTGGCTCGGTGCAGTTCAAGAACGGCGACATTATCCCTGCCGACCTGGTAGTGATGGCCGCCGGTATTCGCCCCAATACCGAACTCGCGGAAAAATCCGGCATCCCTTGCAACCGCGGGATTCTGGTCAACGACACCCTGCAAACCTACGACCCTCGGGTCTACGCCATCGGCGAATGCGCCAGCCACCGTGGCATCGCCTACGGCCTGGTTGCGCCATTGTTCGAACAGGCCAAGGTCTGCGCCAACCACCTCGCCCAACTGGGCTTCGCCACCTACAAGGGTTCGGTGACATCGACCAAATTGAAAGTCACCGGCATCGACCTGTTTTCCGCCGGCGACTTCATGGGCGGCGAAGGCACCGAAACCATCACCCTCTCCGACCCGATCGGCGGGGTCTACAAAAAACTGGTGATCAAGGATGACGTGCTGGTCGGGGCCTGTCTGTACGGCGATACGGCAGATGGCGGTTGGTATTTCCGGCAGATCCGTGAGAACCACGCCATCGGCGAGATCCGCGATCACTTGATGTTTGGCGAAAACGCCCTCGGTGACGTAGGACACCAGGGCCAGGACAAAGCCATGAGCATGGCCGATACCGCCGAAGTCTGCGGCTGCAATGGCGTGTGCAAAGGCACCATCGTCAAGGCCATTCAGGAACACGGTCTGTTCAGCGTCGACGACGTGAAGAAACATACCAAGGCCGCCAGTTCCTGCGGTTCCTGCGCCGGTCTCGTCGAACAGATCCTGATCAACACCGTGGGTGGTGCGGCGGACGTCAAACCGAAAAGCGAAAAAGCCATCTGCGGTTGCAGCGACCTCAACCACGGGCAAATCCGCCAGGCCATCCGCGACCAGCACCTGCTGACCATCTATGGCACCCTGAGCTACCTGAACTGGCGCACCCCGAACGGCTGCGCCACCTGCCGCCCAGCGCTCAACTACTACTTGATTTCCACCTGGCCGGGCGAAGCCAAGGACGACCCGCAATCGCGTCTGATCAACGAACGCGCCCACGCCAACATTCAGAAAGACGGCACTTACTCTGTAGTCCCGCGGATGTGGGGCGGTGTGACCAATCCTTCAGAGCTGCGGCGCATCGCCGACGTGGCCGACAAGTACAACGTGCCGATGGTCAAGGTCACCGGCGGCCAGCGCATCGACTTGCTGGGGATCAAAAAGCAGGACTTGCCAGGCGTCTGGAAAGACCTGGACATGGCCTCCGGTCACGCCTACGGAAAATCCATCCGCACCGTGAAAACCTGCGTCGGCAGCGAGTTCTGCCGCTTCGGCACCCAGAACTCCACGCAACTGGGCATTGAGCTTGAGCACGACCTGTTCAACATGTGGTCGCCGCACAAAGTGAAACTGGCCGTCTCCGGTTGCCCACGCAACTGTTCGGAAGCCGGGATCAAGGACGTCGGCATTATCGGCGTGGATTCCGGCTGGGAGATGTACATCGGTGGCAACGGCGGGATCAAAACCGAAGTCGCGGAGTTCTTCGTCAAGCTGAAAACCGCCGAAGAAGTGCGCGAATACAACGGCGCGTTCCTGCAGCTGTATCGCGAAGAAGCCTTCTACCTCGAGCGCACCGTGCACTACCTGCAACGGGTCGGCATGGAACACATCAAGAAAGCCGTGCTGGAAGATCCGGTTCGGCGCAAGGCATTGAACGATCGCCTGCAATTTTCCCTGTCGTTCGAACAGGACCCGTGGAAGGAACGCCTCGAACAGCCGCTGCTGAAAAAAGAATTCGAGGTCATTCCCGTGAAGAACCTGGAGGTGCAGGCATGAACTGGCTGGATATCTGCGCACTGGAAGAAATCAACGCACTGGGCTCGCGGATCATCGCCGGCCCGAAAGGCGACATTGCGATTTTTCGTACAAGCGACGATGAGGTTTTCGCCCTTGATGACCGCTGCCCGCACAAGGGCGGGCCGCTGTCCCAGGGTTTGATCTACGGCAAACGGGTAGCCTGCCCGCTGCACAACTGGCAGATCGATCTGCAAACCGGCGAGGCCCTGGCCCCGGATGTCGGCTGCGCCCATCATCATTCGGCACGGGTCGAGAACGGCCGGGTGCTGCTGGCCCTACGGGAAGCAAGCTGATGGACAAGCAAATCACCGCCTCGACCTGCTGCTATTGCGGGGTCGGCTGCGGCGTGCTGATCGAGCACGACGGCGAGCGCATCCTCGGCGTCAGCGGCGATCCAGCGCACCCGGCCAACTTCGGCAAATTGTGCAGTAAAGGTTCGACCTTGCACCTGACCGGCGACTTGGCGGCACGGGCGTTGTACCCGGAACTGCGCCTGGGCAAAGGCCTGGCCCGCAGCCGTACCGACTGGGACACGGCGCTCGATCACGCCGCCAGTGTCTTCGCCGAAACCATCGCCGAGCATGGCCCGGACAGTGTCGCGTTCTATATCTCCGGGCAGTTGTTGACCGAGGATTACTACGCCTTCAACAAACTGGCGCGAGCGCTGGTGGGTACCAACAACATCGACAGCAATTCGCGGCTGTGCATGTCTTCTGCTGTGGTCGGCTACAAGCGCAGCCTCGGCGCCGATGCTCCGCCTTGCAGCTACGAAGATCTGGAGTTGAGCGATTGCGTGATGATCGTCGGCAGCAACATGGCCTACGCCCATCCGGTACTGTTTCGTCGCCTGGAAGAAACCAAATCCCGCCGCCCACAGATGAAAGTCATCGTCATCGATCCTCGGCGCACCGACACCTGCGATTTGGCCGACATGCATTTGGCGATTCTGCCCGGTACCGATGTCGCCTTGTTCCATGGGATTTTGCACCTGTTGCTGTGGGAAGACTGGATCGACCGCGACTTCATCAACGCCCACACCGAAGGCCTCGCCGAGCTGAAAAACCTGGTGCGCGATTACACCCCGACAATGGTTTCGCAACTCTGTGGCATCAGCGTCGAGCAACTGCATCAATGCGCGGAATGGGTCGGCACTTCACCGAGCTTTCTGTCGCTGTGGTGCATGGGGCTGAATCAGTCCACCGCCGGCAGCGCGAAGAACAGCGCGTTGATCAACCTGCACCTGGCCACCGGGCAAATCGGCCGCCCCGGTGCAGGACCTTTCTCGCTGACGGGTCAGCCAAATGCCATGGGTGGTCGGGAAACCGGCAGTTTGTCGAACCTGCTGCCGGGTCATCGCGAAGCGGCCAATGCAGAACACCGCGCGCAAGTGGCCAACTACTGGAGCGTTGATCAACTGCCCGCGAACCCCGGCCTAACCGCCATCGAGCTGTTCGAGCAGATGCGCAGCGGCAAGATCAAAGCCCTGTGGATCGCCTGCACCAACCCTGCACAGTCGTTGCCGGACCAGACCGCTGTGCGCGCGGCACTGCAAGCCTGCCCGTTCGTGGTGTTGCAGGAAGCGTTTCGCACCACCGAAACCGCCGCGTTCGCCGACCTGCTGCTGCCTGCCGCCAGTTGGGGTGAAAAGGACGGCACGGTCACCAACTCCGAACGGCGCATTTCCCACGTCCGTCAGGCCATCGGCGCACCCGGTGAAGCACGGCCCGACTGGGCGATCACCGTGGATTTCGCACAGCGCCTGGAAAAACATCTGCGTCCTGGAGCAACCAGCCTGTTTGCCTTTGAAAACCCGGCACAGGTATTCGACGAATACAAACACCTGACTCGTGGCCGTGACCTCGACCTGTCCGGGATCAGCCATGAACTGATTGACCAGCTCGGTCCGCAGCAATGGCCCTTCCCCGCTGGAGCTCGCGAAGGCACGGCGCGGCTGTATCTCGACGGGATTTTCCCGACCGCCAGCGGGCGCGCTCAGTTCGTGACCGACCCGTATCGCGCCGCCAAGGAACAACGCGATGCGCGCTTCCCGCTGACCCTGATCACCGGCCGCCTGCGCGATCAATGGCACGGCATGAGCCGCACCGGCACCGCCGCGCAACTGTTCGGCCATGTCAGCGAAGCCGTGTTGAGCCTGCACCCGGATGAACTGCGTCGGCATCGCCTGCAACCGGGCGATCTGATCAATCTGAAAAGTCGCCGGGGCTCGGTGATCGTGCCGGTCAGCAGCGATGACAGCGTACGTCCGGGCCAGGCGTTTCTGCCGATGCACTGGGGCGACCGCTTTCTCAAGGGCGGCGTGAACACCCTCACCCTTCCCGCCTTCGACCCATTGTCGAAACAACCGGAGCTCAAACACAGCGGTGTGCGACTCGAGCCAGTGCAATTGCCTTGGCAGCTTTTCGCCTTGATAGAGGGTGATGTTCAACAGCACTTGGAGACACTACGACCGCTCTGCGAGGCGTTTTCCTACGCTAGCCTCAGCCTGACCGGCCGTGAACGCCCTGCACTGTTGATACGCGCCGCCAGCGCCATCGCGCCAGATCCACAGCTGTTGCGTGATATCGATCAATGCCTGGGGCTCAACGAAGGCCCGGTATTGGCCTACGACGATCCTCGGCGCTCGATTGGCAAACGAGTACGGATCGAGAACGGCCGGATCACCGCGATTCGCCTGGCCGGTGAAACCCTCGCCCAGCACTGGCTGCAAAGCCTGTGGCTCGAAGGTCGCGCCGACGAACAGCTACGCCGTTGGCTGCTTGCGCCTTTGAGTGCGCCACCGGGCGGCGCTGGCAGTCCGGCATCGGGCAGCAAAACTTTGTGCAACTGCATGAACATCAGCCAGAACGCGGTCTGTGCCGGTATTGGCCGTGGCCTGGATTTGCAGGGTTTGAAACAAGAATTGGGCTGCGGCACGCAATGCGGCTCCTGCGTCCCGGAAATCAAGCGTTTGCTGGCCGCCACTGCGCAGCCAGTCGCCGTCATCTCGTGAGGAAAACACTATGAGCGCAAAAGTCTGGCTGGTGGGTGCGGGTCCTGGCGATCCTGAATTGCTGACCCTCAAGGCGGTTCGAGCGTTGCGCGAAGCGGACGTGGTGCTGATCGACGATCTGGTCAATGACGCGGTGCTGGAGCATTGCCCGAATGCCCGAATTATTCCTGTAGGTAAGCGCGGCGGCTGTCGCTCCACGCCTCAAGCCTTCATTCATCGCCTGATGTTGCGTTATACCCGTCACGGCAAATGCGTGGTGCGGCTCAAGGGTGGCGATCCGTGCATCTTTGGGCGTGGCGGTGAAGAAGCACAATGGCTGCGTGAGCGTGGCGTCGAGGTTGAGCTGGTCAATGGCATTACGGCGGGTCTTGCCGGTGCGACCCAATGCGACATTCCGCTGACACTGAGGGGCGTCGCGCGTGGCGTGACACTGGTCACGGCGCACACTCAGGATGACAGCAGCCTGAATTGGCAGGCCCTGGCTCAAGGGGGCACAACGCTGGTGATCTACATGGGCGTGGCGAAGCTCACTGAAATTCGCGAGCAACTGCTGGCCGGCGGAATGGCAGCTGATACACCCGTGGCAATGATCGAAAATGCTTCCCTGCCGCACCAACGGGAATGTCGGAGCGATCTGACAGCGATGGAGGAAGATGCCTGCGCCTTTAAATTGAAAAGCCCAGCCATTTTGGTGATTGGAACCGTGGCAGCCTGTGCAACATCATCTCTGTGGGAGCGTAACTTGCCCGCGATGGCCATGGCATCTTCCCAAGTTTGATGGTGGTGTACATATCCGTTTCTGCGGTAACGGCCACTTAGGGTTCCGCCCTTACGGCGGGTCACTTTCGAAAAGCGCGAAAGTAACCAAAGCGCTTTTGCCCCTGTCGTTCGGTGCCTCGCCTGGGCTCGGCATGCCCTCGCTCCGGTCCTGCTCCGTGGGCCCGCCGCGATCGGCCATCCATGGCCGTGCGCGGCTAACCCGGCATCCATGCCGGGTTGCCCACTGCGCAGAACCTCCACTCGGCCTCTCGAGGGTGCGGTGCATCAAGATCAACAGCTGCAGGCGAGCTAACGCTCGGCCTGTTGAGTGGTGAGAAGCAGAGTGGATGGGGGCTGATTTATGTGGCTGGCTTGTCGGGTCGCCGCATCGCTGCGATGGCGGCTTGTCAGCCGACGGATCTTCCCCGAATGTACCCCGATCAAACTGTGGGAGCGGGCTTGCTCGCGAAGCTGTTGATCTTGCCGTTGCCGTTGCTTTGGCTTTTGATCCTGATCTGCTTGCCCCTTTCCCAGAGGCCGAACGCAGGCGTTGCGCAGGGGGCACCGCGGCAAGGATGCCGCGGTAGCTGCCCCCGGCCATGGATGGCCGATCGCGGCGGGCCCCCGGAGCAATGCCGGAGAGAGGGCATGCCGAGCCCAGGCGAGGCACCGAATGGCGGGGCAAGAGCCCTTGGTTACTTGGGGCTTTTCCAAGTGACTCGCTGTAAAAGCGAAACCGCCAGCGGCCGTGACCGCAGAAACGGATATGTACACCATCAAAAATCCCGGTCGGCTATCAGGCCGCCTTCGCGGGCAAGCCTCGCTCCTACCAGGGCCAATAACCGACCGACGCTACCGAAGGAATGGATATGTACTCCCAACACCGGAACTGGCAGTGAATCTCTGTAGCTCAGTACCTATGCTTCTAGCCAGACCCACAGAGAATCCGAGAGAACGAAAAAGTTACGCAAACTTTACGAGACAAAACAACAAGCCGGTCGATACTGCGCGGCGCTAACAAGACAGGCGTTATTTATGTCCATTGCGGCACTGCGACTTATCGGTTTCATCCTGGGTATTTTTTTGATCACGCTGGCGGTGAGCATGGCGATACCCATGCTCACGTTGGTGATTTATGAACGCAACGATGATATGTCGGCGTTTCTGTGGTCGAGCCTGATCACGGCGATCTCCGGGCTGCTGTTGATTAACAAGGGACGCCCTGAGGGCGCTCAGTTGCGTCCCCGCGATATGTACATGCTGACGACCGCCAGTTGGGTGGTCGTCTGCATGTTCGCCGCATTGCCCATGGTCTTGATCCAGCACATCAGCTACACCGACGCGTTTTTTGAAACGATGTCCGGCATCACCACCACCGGATCGACCATTCTGACCGGTCTGGACACCGCCTCGCCGGGGTTGCTGATCTGGCGTTCAATGCTGCATTGGCTGGGCGGCATCGGCTTTATCGGCATGGCCGTGGCCATCCTGCCGCTATTGCGGGTCGGGGGCATGCGGCTGTTTCAGACCGAATCATCCGACTGGTCAGAGAAGGTCACACCACGCTCCCACGTTGCCGCCAAATATATTCTGGGGCTGTATATCGGGCTTACCGCTGTTTCCACGCTGGCGCTGTGGATAACAGGCATGACCCCGTTCGAAGCCATCAACCATGCAATGTCGTTGATTTCCACGGGAGGTTTTTCCACCTCCGATTCTTCTCTGGGGCACTGGACGCAACCGGCCATTCATTGGGTGGCCGTGGTTATCATGATTCTGGGCAGCCTGCCTTTTACGTTGTATGTGAGCCTGTTGCGCGGGAACAAACGGGCTTTGTTCAACGATCATCAGGTACGCGGGTTCATTGGCTTTTTGCTCATCACCTGGCTGCTGTTCGGCACCTGGTTGTGCTTGCACAGCCAGTACGGCTGGTGGGAGGCGTTTCGAATCGTGGCGGTTAACGTGACTTCGGTGGTCACGACGACCGGCGTGGCGCTGGGGGATTACACGTTATGGGGCAGTTTCTCCGTGTTGCTGTTCTTTTATCTGACCTTTGTTGGCGGCTGCTCCGGCTCCACCGCTGGCGGCCTTAAAATCTTCCGCTTTCAAGTGGCTGGCGCACTGCTCATGGGCAGTCTGAAACAACTGATTCATCCTAGAGCCGTCATCAGTAAAAAATACAACAACCATCCCATCGACGAGGATATCGCCCGTTCGCTCCTGACGTTTTCATTCTTTTTCACCATCACCATCGGGGCGATCGCCATGGGCTTGGCGCTCATTGGCCTGGACTGGACCACTGCATTGAGTGGCGCGGCCACTGCCGTCTGTAACGTGGGGCCCGGCGTTGGTTCGATCATTGGCCCGGCAGGTAACTTCTCGACACTGCCCGATGCCGCCAAATGGCTGCTGACCATTGGCATGCTGCTGGGGCGGCTGGAGATCCTCACCGTTCTGGTGCTGTTCATCCCGGTTTTCTGGAAATACTAGTTCCAACGACCAATGGTGATTTATTGCCTAGACTCCTCTTGTCCACCGTGCAAAGCGTTTCAGACATGAACGGCACGAGAACTAAAACAAGAGGAACCTCCAGATGCTCAAATCATTGTGCAGCGCGGTCGTCTGTGCACTCGCGCTGGGCGCGTCAAGCCTGGTACTGGCGGCTGATCCAGTCGTTATCAAATTTTCTCACGTGGTCGCCGAACAAACGCCTAAAGGCCAAGGCGCCCTGCTGTTCAAGAAACTCGTCGAAGAACGTCTGCCCGGCAAGGTCAAGGTAGAGGTTTATCCAAACTCTTCGCTGTTTGGTGACGGCAAGGAAATGGAGGCGCTGCTGTCGGGCGATGTGCAGATGATTGCGCCGTCACTGGCCAAGTTCGAGCAATACACACCCAAGCTGCAATTGTTCGATCTGCCGTTCCTGTTCAACGACATCTCGGCAGTCGACCGCTTCCAGCGCAGCCCTGACGGCCAGGGACTTCTCAAGGCCATGGAAAGCAAGAACATCACCGGTCTGGCCTATTGGCATAACGGCATGAAGCAGCTGTCCGCCAACAAGGCGCTGCGTGAACCGGGCGATGCCCGTGGTTTGAAATTTCGCGTGCAGGCTTCAGCTGTGCTCGAAGAGCAATTCAAGGCGGTGCGCGCCAATCCTCGCAAAATGAGCTTCGCCGAGGTGTATCAGGGCTTGCAGACCGGCGTCGTCAATGGCGCGGAAAACCCTTACTCGAACATCTACAGCCAGAAAATGCACGAAGTGCAAAAGTTCATCACTGAATCCGACCATGGCTTGCTGGATTACATGTTGATCACCAACACCAAATTCTGGACCGGCCTGCCGCCGGATATAAAAACCGAACTGGAGAAGATCATCGTCGAGGTCACCACTCAGGTGAACAAAGACGCGGAGAAACTGAACCAGGATGCCAAACAGAACATCATCAACGCCAAAACCACTGAAATCATCACGCTGACCCCAGAGCAACGTGGCAAGTGGCGCGAAGCAATGAAACCGGTCTGGCAGAAGTTCGAAGGTGATATCGGTGCCGACCTGATCAAGGCCGCCGAAGCCGCCAACCAGGCTCAGTAATCTGCCGGCGAGCGCCGCCCGAAAGGACGGCCCTCTGTTTCATCGTCGTCACTCGATCGGGAGATGCCACTCATGAATGCCTTGCGGCGTATCTGGGATCACTTCGAAGAAGGTTTTATCGTCTTCCTGCTGGCGGCAATGACGCTGGTCACGTTCGTTTACGTCATCCTCAACAACCTCTATAGCGTTTTCTACAGCTTCGCCGACTATTGGCCAAGCGCCAGTGAACCGTTTTTGGCCATTGGCGACGGTGTCATGGGGATGGCCCAAGCCATGACGTGGAGCATATCGCTGACCAAAGCCCTGTTCGCCTGGCTGATCTTTTTCGGCTTGTCCTATGGCGTGCGTACAGCCGGGCATATCGGTGTCGATGCCTTGGTGAAACTGGCCAGCAAACCGGTTCAGCGAATCATTGGCATCATTGCCTGCCTCTGCAGTCTGGCCTATGCGGGCCTGCTCAGCGTCGCCAGTTTCGAATGGATTCAGACGTTGTTCATCGCCGGTATCGGTGCCGAGGACCTCGGTCATTACGGCATCATGCAATGGCACATCGGGCTGATTGTGCCGGTGGGTTTTGCCTTGGTGTTCATCCGCTTTGCCGAGATTCTGGTGCGCATTGTGCAAAACCGTCAAACAGGCCTGGGCCTCGCCGACGAGGCTGCGGAGGTGCTGAAACTGACCGAGCATGAGGATGACAAGAAATGACTATTCTTTTTCTCTTTGCTGCTCTGTTCGCGCTGATGTTTATCGGCGTACCGATCGCCATTTCCCTTGGCCTGGCCGGTTCGCTGACCATCATCTTTTTCAGCCCTGACTCCGTACGTTCACTGGCCATCAAGCTGTTCGAGACCTCCGAACACTACACATTACTGGCCATCCCGTTCTTTTTGCTGGCCGGTGCCTTCATGACCACAGGCGGTGTGGCGCGGCGCTTGATCGACTTTGCCAACGCTTGTGTGGGTCATATTCGCGGCGGCCTGGCCATCGCGGCGGTGCTGGCGTGCATGCTGTTCGCCGCGCTGTCCGGTTCAAGCCCCGCGACGGTAGCCGCCGTGGGCTCCATCGCCATCGCGGGGATGGTCCGCTCCGGTTATCCACAGGCATTCGGTGCCGGTATTGTGTGCAATGCGGGCACACTGGGGATTCTTATTCCTCCTTCCATCGTGATGGTGGTGTATGCCGCGGCGACGGAAACCTCGGTCGGCAAGCTGTTCATGGCCGGCGTGGTGCCCGGCCTGCTGCTGGGTACGGCGCTGATGGTCGCCATCTACGTCGTTGCCGTCAGGAAGAACCTGCCCGCCATGCCGCGAGCGACCTTTCGTGAATGGTTGAGTGCGGCACGCAAGGCGATTTGGGGCTTGCTGCTGATGGTCATCATTCTGGGCGGTATCTACAGCGGAATGTTCACCCCGACCGAGGCGGCGGCCGTGGCGGCGGTCTACGCGGCATTCGTTGCGATGTTCGTCTACAAGGACATGTCACTCCGTGAAACGCCGAAGGTGCTGCTCGAATCCGCCAAGCTGAGCATCATGCTGATGTTCATCATCGCCAATGCCATGCTCTTCGCTCATGTACTGACCACCGAGCAATTACCTCAACAAATCACCGCTTGGGTCATCGGCGCGGGCCTGACACCGGTGACATTCCTGCTCGTGGTGAACATCGTGTTGTTGGTGGCTGGCGCGTTCATGGAACCCTCGGCAATCATCCTGATCCTGGCGCCGATCATGTTCCCGATTGCCACGAAGTTGGGAATCGACCCGATTCATTTGGGGATCATCATGGTGGTGAACCTGGAGATCGGCCTGATTACTCCACCCGTAGGCCTGAACCTGTTCGTTACCTCGGCGGTGACCGGCATGTCCCTGACCGCCACCATCCGTGCAGCAATGCCTTGGCTGATTATCCTGCTGCTGTTCCTGATATTGATTACCTATGTCCCGTGGATTTCTCTGGTTCTGCCGAACTCGCTGGGCATGACATAACCGGGACGGCGATAAGACTTGCGCTGTTCACTATGCGGACGAACACCCGCCAGTTATTGAGCGGATCCATTAGCCCAGGCGGCTCCGATTCGGGCAGGAAGTACATGATCAACGGGAGCAACAGCAACGGCAGTGTCGCCACATTGGGAGGAGATTCACGCGGGATCTGGTGTTTTGGAGTACATATCCGTTTCTGCGGTCACGGCCGCTGGCGGTTTCGCTTTTACAGCGAGTCACTTGGAAAAGCCCCAAGTAACCAAGGGCTCTTGCCCCGCCATTCGGTGCCTCGCCTAGGCTCGGCATGCCCTCTCTCCGGCATTGCTCCGGGGGCCCGCTGCCATCGGCCATCCATGGCCGGGGGCAGCTACCGCGGCATCCCTGCCGCGGTGCCCCCTGCGCAATACCTGCGTTCGGCCTCTGGGAAAAGGGGCAAGCAGATCAAGATCAAGATCAAAAGCCAAAGCAACGGCAACGGCAACGGCAACGGCAACGGCAACGGCAACGGCAACGGCAACGGCAACGGCAACGGCAACGGCAGCAAGCCCATCGAATTACAGGGATCGGTGTACAGCTTTCGCTGTTCACCACTCAACAGGCCGAGCGTTAGCTCGCCTGCAGCTCTTGATGCACCGCCCCATCGAGAGGCCGAGTGGAGGTTCTGCGCAGTGGGCAACCCGGCATGGATGCCGGGTTAGCCGCGCACGGCCATGGATGGCCGATCGCGGCGGGCCCACGGAGCAGGACCGGAGCGAGGGCATGCCGAGCCTAAGCGAGGCACCGAACGACAGGGGCAGGAGCCCTTGGTTACTTGGGGCTTTTCCAAGTGACTCGCCGTAAGGGCGAAACCGCCAGCCGCCATGACCGCAGCAACGGATATGTACACCATAAAGAGAAGATGTGTAGATACCCATGCCTATAAAGGGTTGAACCATGAACTAGACTCACGCGGTTGGTATGGAGTTGAACGTCAAGAGCAGAGGGCCGTCCGTGACTGACGCCAGTTTTGCTCGAAGCAATACGACTGGCATTTGTGAGGCTTGGGTCATGGCAAAGGACAAGAAGAAAAACCCTGTTAAAAGTAATGCCGCTGAACGCTTGAAACTGACGAACAAGGACTACCTTGAGCAGTTACGCCTACTGCATGTCGAAATGGTCAAGTTGCAGGAATGGGTGAAACAGAAGGGCATCAAGATTTGTATCGTCTTCGAGGGCCGCGACGGCGCCGGCAAGGGCGGGACGATCAAGGCGCTCACCGAGAGGGTCAGCCCGCGTGTCTTTCGGGTGGTGGCGCTACCTGCACCGACCGAGCGCGAGAAGAGCCAGATGTATATACAGCGCTACCTGGCGCACATGCCAGCGGCTGGCGAAGTGGTGATTTTCGATCGCAGTTGGTACAACCGCGCCGGGGTCGAGCGGGTGATGGGATTTTGTACCGATGAGCAGGTGACCCGTTTCCTGAGCCTGGCCCCCCTCATGGAACGCATGATGGTCGACTCGGGTGTAATGCTGTTCAAGTACTGGCTGGAAGTCAGCGAAGAGGAGCAGACCCGCCGGCTCGAGGCACGGATCAATGATGGACGCAAAATCTGGAAACTGACGCCAATGGATTTAAAGTCATACAGCCGCTGGTATGACTACTCCCGCGCACGTGACGACATGTTCAAGGCGACCGACACCGAACATGCTCCGTGGCTGGTGGCCAACTCGAACGACAAGAAGCGGGCCCGCCTCAACATCATCTCTGATTTGCTCAGTCGCATTCCGTACAAGGATGTACCGCGCGAGAAAGTGATTTTGCCCAAGCGGCAGAAATCAGGCGGCTATCGCGAACCGAATTATCCGTTGCGGCGAATTCCGGAAAAATTCTGAACGGCACGTTCAAGCGTATCTGCGCTGTACACCAAAGGGCCACAGTCCTATGAGCGATTCGGATTCTTTGTCTCCCGTCCCGGAACCCGGCCGGATTGCCCCTCGGGATACCGACAGCGACACCGGTTGGAGTCGCTGGCTGCCGGGACTGCGCACGCTGCGTGGATACAAAATAACCTGGTTGCGGCACGACCTCGTGGCCGGACTGGTGCTGACCACGATGCTGGTACCTGTCGGCATCGCCTACGCAGTGGCATCGGGCCTACCCGGCATTTATGGTCTCTACGCGACCATCGTTCCGTTGCTCGCTTATGCGCTGTTCGGCCCCAGCCGGATTCTGGTGCTGGGGCCGGATTCCTCGCTGGTTGCCGTCATTCTTGCCGTCGTCCTGCCACTGTCCGGCGGCGACCCACAACGGGCAGTCGCCCTCGCGGGCATGATGGCGATCGTATCGGGGGTGGTGTGTATCCTGGCCGGCATAGCGCGTCTGGGCTTTATCACGGAGCTGCTTTCCAAACCGATCCGCTACGGGTACATGAACGGGATCGCGCTGACAGTATTGATCAGTCAGTTGCCCAAGTTTTTCGGTTTTTCAATTGAATCCGACGGCCCGTTGAGAAACCTGTGGGCAATCGCTACTGCGGTAATGGAGGGAAAAACCAACTGGACCGCGTCCATGGTCGGCGCAGGCACCTTGGCCGTGATTGTGCTGCTCAAGGGCAACAAGCGCATTCCGGGCATTCTGATCGCCGTGGTGGGAGCGACCGTCGCCGTGGGTATGCTGGACCTTGCCGCGCGCGCTGGAATATCGGTCCTCGGCTCTCTTCCACAAGGCTTGCCTGCATTTGCCATCCCCTGGATCACTCGCGCCGATATCGTCCCCGTCCTGATCGGCGGTTGTGCCGTTGCCCTGGTTTCGTTCGCCGATACCAGCGTGCTCTCGCGTGTCTATGCGGCGCGGACCCGTACCTATGTCGACCCGAACCAGGAAATGGTGGGCCTGGGCGTCGCCAACCTGGCCGCCGGATTTTTTCAGGGCTTTGCGATCAGCAGCAGTTCGTCACGTACGCCCGTGGCCGAGGCCGCAGGCGCCAAAACCCAGTTGACCGGAGTCATCGGCGCGCTGGCCGTTGCCTTACTGCTGGTGGTGGCGCCGGACCTGTTGAAGGATTTACCCACCAGCGCACTGGCTGCGGTGGTGATCGCCTCCGCCATTGGCCTGATTGAAGTCACCGACCTGCGACGAATTTATCGAATCCAGCGTTGGGAGTTCTGGCTATCAATTGTTTGCACCGTCGGCGTGGCCGTGCTCGGCGCGATTGAAGGCATCGGCCTGGCGATCGTGATCGCCGTCATCGAATTCCTGTGGGATGGCTGGCGCCCTTACTCTGCCGTTCTGGGACGCGCGGAAGGCATCAAGGGTTATCACGACATCAAGCGTTATCCCGACGCGCGCCTTATACCCGGCGTGGTCCTGTTTCGCTGGGATTCGCCCTTGTTTTTCGCCAACGCCGAGTTGTTCCACGACCGAGTGCTGGACGCCGTGGCTGCATCGCCTACGCCAGTACGCTGGTTGGTCATTGCGGCGGAACCCGTTACAAGCGTGGACGTGACCTCTGCCGATATGTTGGCGGAGCTGGACGAAACCTTGCACGCGGCGGGCATCAAGTTGTGCGTGGCCGAGATGAAAGACCCGGTCAAGGACAAGCTGAAGCGATTCGGGCTTTTCGCACGGTTTGGCGAAGCGGCTTTTTTTCCAACAATTGGCGCAGCAGTCGACAGCTATCTCGTCATACACCCGGTGGATTGGGACAAGGATCGCTGAGCGACATCAGGTTTTTATCAATGTTTACATGGTCACCGGCTCGCCCGCGACCAGCGTTCTCTACAGGAGGTGATCAATGGTTCCCACGCCCATGCTCGAAAAGATTTTTTCCCGAGACCTGCTCGATGTACTGATTCGTGCCGGAGTGATTGCCGTTCTGGTGATGTTCTGCTTTCAGATATTCAGCCCCTTCCTCGATCTGATGCTGTGGTCGGTGATCCTGGCAATCACGCTTTACCCCTTGCAAGTCAGGTTCAAAGGCAAACTGGGGAACAAAGACGGGATCACCGCGACGCTGATCGTATTGATCGCCATCAGTATTCTTATTGTGCCTGTTTATTTGTTGGGAGCCTCGCTTGCGGATTCCGTGGAGAAGGTCATGACCATGGTCAAAGCCGACAGTTTCCATATTCCGCCACCGTCCGATACGGTAGCCAGCTGGCCACTCGTGGGAGAACCTCTTTATAACTTGTGGGTGCAAGCTGCCACTGACCTGCCCGATCTGGCCCAGAAATTCATACCGCAGATCAAAGGTGTCAGCCTCTCGCTGCTGAGCAAGCTTGCGGGTGTCAGCATGGGGCTCCTGTTATTCATCGTCGCCCTGCTTATTGCCGGGATTTTTTTAGCGTATGGAGAAAGCGGCCGCCGCAGTGCGGTGCGAATCGTTTCACGCTTCAGCGGTCCGATCAACGGGCCGAAAATCGCCGACCTGTGCAGCGCCACCATCCGGGCAGTGGCGTTGGGGGTGGTCGGCATTGCCTTCATCCAAATGCTGTTGGTGGGCATCGGCTTTGTGCTCATGGGCGTCCCCGGCGCCGGTCTTCTCGCTTTGGCGGTGCTGCTTCTTGGCATCATGCAATTACCGGCGACCCTGATTACCCTTCCGGTCATTGTTTTTGTTTTCATGAGCGAAGGCGCCAGTACGGCGACCATTGTGTTTGCCATCTATGTCTTCATCGCGGGATTGGTCGATAACGTGCTCAAACCACTGTTGCTAGGTCGTGGTGTCGATGTACCGATGCCGGTGGTGCTGATCGGCGCCTTGGGCGGCATGGTCACGAGCGGTATCCTCGGCCTGTTTATCGGCCCTGTAATACTCGCGGTCGGCTATCAGCTGTTCTGGGAATGGGTGGATCAAGCGCAAGAACCCGGTCCCGATAACCAGGGACCGACCTGACACAGCGGCAGAGGATATTCCCATGCTGTTGAATCTATTGGCCGGCCTTCCCGTGATGTTGTTCTGCCTGATACTGCAAGCCATTTTCGTGACGATATGCCTGCGTCAATACGTGCGTTTCAGGCATGCCCGACCCGCTGAATCGCAATGGTTGAATATCGTGTTGTTGTCGATGGTGATGCTGCTGATGTTGCTGAGTAATTTCGTGCAGATCGCCATCTGGGCCACGCTGTTCATACTGCTCGATGAGTTCGACGAATTCGCCATCGCGCTGTATCACTCGGCGGTCAACTTCGCCACGCTGGGCTACGGCGACATCGTCATGTCCATACGCTGGCGTCTGCTTGGTCCATTGGAGGCAGCCAACGGCATCCTGATGTTTGGCGTCTCCACCTCGGTGATGACCGCTGCGGTGATGGATGTCATAAAACACAACATGGAAAAGCTACAGCAGCGTGAACGTTCATAGGCATGGCAAAAAAACGGGTAAGACTCTGTCTGGGGAAATCGAGACAGACTTATTATTCAGATCACATTTGAACGCTAAGCTTGGGCCTATGGATGATTCAGATTATTTACGCCTGCTGACCATTGCGGCCGAGCAAGCCAACACTTTCCTCTCCAATGCCCGCAAATGGGAGCGTGAGCGTTGGGTTTGCCAGCGCCTGCTGCAAGGCCTGAACATTCCCTATCGCGCCGACGAATTTGCCCCCGCCGGAGAGCCGCCAGACGTGTTGTTTCGCGACGCGAATTTCGAGGTGTTTTTCGTACTCGACGAGGGCCGGCGCCTTAACGACGAATGGCGCGATGAGCTGCAACGTCGGCGCAGCGCTTTTTCCCTGAGCCAGTTGGTGCGCCGTGAAGCCAAGCCCCGACGCATCCCCGCCAATGAGTTTCTGCTGAGACTGGCGCCGACCTTGCGCAAAAAAGCCCACAACTACCAAGAGCGCGGCATGGACTTGGGAGATCTGGACATCATCGCCTTCGCCAGCCTCAAGCGCGAAGTGCTGGACCTCAACAGCCATTTTCCGCCACCCACCGAATACCTGCGTCAGGGCTGGCGCTCGCTGTCGCTGGTCGGCCCGACCTTTGCCCGAGTGTTATTCGCCCATCCGGATGCTCCGGATTTTCTGCGCGGCAATCTGGGTCGCAGTATTGTCTTCGACGTCGGGATCAGTCTGTGAGTCCCGCCGCAGATACCGGCAACACTGCACAGGATGGCGAAATCACTGGCCGAATGTTACAACGCGTAATCATTCGCCCGAACCACATGCACCGTTCGACGTTTGCAGACAAACCGCTGTAACGTCTGCACATTCAGCTACGTCTACCTGACGAGGCCTTTATGACCAGCCGCCTGAACCCCGAAGACCAAAAGCATGTCGAAGAGTACCTGCGCCTTTCCCAGCACCAAGTCGAGCGCCGGCCTTTCCGGCCGTGGATGCTCCTGGTGATGGTGTTGGCAGTGACCATTGGTTTGGGCCTGTTGAGCCGCCTTATCAGTTACCTGACGCTATGAGCTGCCTTGCGCTCGCTCGGTTGACTGCACCGATTTCTTTTAGCCTTGCGAGATATCCCCATGACTCATCGTATTGTCATCATTGGCGGCGGCGCCGGCGGTCTGGAGTTGGCTACCCGTCTGGGTAAGACTCTGGGCAAGCGCGGCACGGCCAGTGTAATGCTGGTCGACGCGAACCTGACCCACATCTGGAAACCGCTGTTGCACGAAGTGGCGGCAGGTTCCCTGAACTCTTCCGAAGACGAACTCAACTATGTTGCCCAGGCGAAATGGAACCACTTCGAGTTCCAGCTTGGGCGCATGAGCGGGCTCGATCGCGAACGGAAGAAAATCCAGCTGGCCGCCACTTATGACGAAGCCGGTCTGGAACTGGTGCCGGCGCGCGAAGTGCCTTACGACTCGCTGGTGATTGCCGTCGGCAGCACCACCAACGATTTCGGCACTCAGGGCGCGGCGCAGCATTGTTTGTTCCTCGATACCCGCAAACAGGCCGAGCGCTTCCATCAGCAATTGCTCAACCACTACTTGCGTGCCCACGCCGGACAAACCGACACGGTGCAGCAGATCAGCGTGGCCATCGTCGGTGCTGGCGCCACCGGCGTCGAACTGGCGGCGGAACTGCACAACGCCGCCCATGAACTCGCGGCCTACGGCCTGGACCGGATCAAGCCGGAAAACATGCACATCACCCTGATCGAAGCCGGACCACGGGTACTGCCAGCCCTGCCGGAACGAATCGGCGGGCCTGTGCATAAGACCCTGGAGAAACTCGGGGTCAACGTGATGACCAATGCCGCGGTCAGCGAAGTGACGGCAGACAGCCTGATTACCGCCGACGGCAAAGTGATCAACGCCAGCCTCAAAGTCTGGGCCGCCGGGATTCGTGCGCCGGGTTTCCTCAAGGACATCGATGGCCTGGAAACCAACCGCATCAATCAGCTGCAAGTATTGCCGACCCTGCAAACCACCCGCGACGAGAACATCTTCGCTTTCGGTGATTGCGCGGCCTGCCCACAACCCGGCACCGACCGCAATGTGCCGCCGCGCGCCCAGGCGGCGCACCAGCAAGCTTCATTGCTGACCAAATCGCTGAAACTGCGGATCGAAGGCAAGACCCTGCCGGAGTACAAGTACACCGACTATGGCTCATTGATCTCGCTGTCGCGTTTTTCGGCTGTGGGTAACTTGATGGGCAACCTCACCGGTAGCGTGATGCTCGAAGGCTGGCTGGCGCGGATGTTTTACGTGTCGCTGTATCGCATGCACCAGATGGCGCTGTATGGCGCGTTTCGTACGGCGATGTTGATGCTGGGCAGCAAGATTGGACGCGGGACTGAGCCGCGGCTGAAGCTGCATTAATACACATCCCATTGTGGGAGCGGGCTTGCTCGCGAAGAGGTCAGTACATTCAACATAGATGTCGTCTGTGCTGCCGCTTTCGCGAGCAAGCCCGCTCCCACATTTTTTATTCATCGCCCTGCTGATCTGTGTCTCACTGTATCTCCCCCGCTGATTCCATCCCTTCGCTTACAAAGCCCTCCTTGCGCGACACAGTAGCGATACACCACGCCCACTAAATGGCCACACCCGAGCAAGGCACCGCCTGCTTCGGTCATCGCCGCATTTGCGTGGCGTCCTTTATTGAGCGGTTGTGTCGTGCAACCCAGGAGATTTGTAATGTCCCGTACCACTACTCTCAGCAAGAATACCGTTGGCCTGCTCGGCGCAGTCCTGGCCGGCGGCATGATGTTGTCCGGTTCCGTATTCGCTTCGCAGCCACTGACTCAGGGCTACCTGCTGGCCTCGGCCGAACAGGTCATCAAGACGCCTGAAGGCAAATGCGGTGAAGGCAAGTGCGGCGATGCCTCGATGGGCAAAACCGACACCGATGACGACGGCAAGGTATCCCGTGCGGAATTGCTGAAAGTCGCACCCAAAGCTGACTTCGACAAGATCGACACCAACCATGACGGCCAAATCGACGAACAAGAGGCTTTTGATAACGTGAAAACCAACTACGAAGCCAATGGCAAAAAAATGCCGAAGGGTTTGTTCGAGCACCTGAAAGACAATAGCTAAGCCCCTGAAGCCCCAAGCCCTGCCTCTCCACCGAGAAGCGGGGCTTTTTTTGCATTTGCAGCAGGCAAAAAAAATCCCCGTATCTTTCGATACGAGGATTTTTAATATGGTCGGGGTAAGGGGATTCGAACTCCTGACATCCTGCTCCCAAAGCAGGCGCGCTACCGGACTGCGCTATACCCCGGTAAAAAAAAGGCACCCTTCAAAGGCGCCTTCTTCGATCAGCGCTTTTGGCCTCTGATCTTAAGATTCGATTCCAGCGCTAACTGGTTTCAAAAATGGTGGGTCGTGTGGGATTCGAACCTACGACCAATTGGTTAAAAGCCAACTGCTCTACCAACTGAGCTAACGACCCAAAAATGGTCGGGGTAAGGGGATTCGAACTCCTGACATCCTGCTCCCAAAGCAGGCGCGCTACCGGACTGCGCTATACCCCGGTTTGAAATTGGCTCCGTGACCAGGACTCGAACCTGGGACCCAATGATTAACAGTCATTTGCTCTACCGACTGAGCTATCACGGAACTACATATTTCAATTTACAACAGTGAAGCTTTACTGCGTTCTCTTCGACCCGTTCGCATCGCTGCGTTCGTGTGTCTGAGGCGCGCTATTCTACAATCTTAAGCATCTCTGTCAACCCCCTAAATTGCTTTCAAGTTAATGATTTGCAACTTATTTTGGATTCCTGCTTGGGGAGCGGAAACCCTGGCGGGTGACTTACTGCGGGGCGCACTTTACAAGCATTTTCCTTTGAGTTCAACAGCCTATCGAAAAAAAGGCCTCGCAATGCGAGGCCTCTTTCATTTTGTTGCCGCAGGGGATCAGACGAAGACGATTTCGTCGTTCTCCACCACACCTTTGGCGGTCTCTCCGGGCATGAAACGACCCGACAGGATCAGCTGTGCCAGCGGGTTCTCGATCCAGCGCTGGATCGCCCGTTTGAGCGGCCGTGCGCCATACACCGGGTCGTAACCTACGGCAATCAGCTTATCCATCGCTTCCGGACTGAGTTCCAGCTTCAGCTCACGCTCGGTCAGGCGGCTACGCAGGCGACCCAACTGGATCTCGGTAATGCCGGCAATCTGATCCCGAGCCAATGGCTCGAATATCACCACTTCGTCGACCCGGTTGATGAACTCCGGCCGGAAGTGCGTGGAAATCGCATCCATTACCGCCGCGCGCTGCGCTTCGCGATCCCCTATCAGCTCCTGGATCTGCACCGACCCCAGGTTGGACGTCATGACAATCACGGTAT
The DNA here is from genome assembly GCF_022014505.1 of Pseudomonas sp. PGPR40. NCBI lineage: Bacteria > Pseudomonadati > Pseudomonadota > Gammaproteobacteria > Pseudomonadales > Pseudomonadaceae > Pseudomonas > Pseudomonas sp. PGPR40. The sequence continues at coordinate 88,571 of NZ_JAKLSP010000016.1, forward strand.
TTTTGAAATCCACCGTGCGGCCATGGCTGTCGGTCAAACGGCCATCTTCGAGCACTTGCAGCAAGATGTTGAACACATCCGGGTGGGCCTTCTCGACCTCGTCCAGCAGGATCACCGAATAAGGCTTGCGACGCACCGCCTCAGTCAGGTAGCCGCCCTCTTCATAGCCCACATAGCCCGGTGGCGCGCCGATCAGTCGAGCCACGGAATGTTTCTCCATGAACTCGGACATGTCGATCCGCACCATCGCCTCTTCAGTATCAAAGAGGAACTCGGCCAGTGCCTTGCACAGCTCGGTTTTACCGACACCGGTCGGGCCGAGGAACATGAACGAGCCGCTCGGGCGATTCGGGTCGGACAACCCGGCACGGGAACGCCGCACCGCATTGGAGACGGCGATCACCGCTTCGTCCTGACCGATCACACGCTGGTGCAACAGGCTTTCCATCTTCATCAGTTTTTTGCGCTCGCCCTCGAGCATTTTCGCCACGGGGATGCCGGTCCACTTAGACACGACTTCCGCGATCTCTTCTTCTGTTACCTTGCTGCGCAGCAACTGGTTTTCGCTTTTGCCGTGCTGGTCGACCATTTGCAGGCTGCGTTCCAGATCCGGAATCACTCCATATTGCAGCTCGGCCATGCGGTTCAAGTCGCCTTTACGGCGTGCGGCTTCCAGTTCCTGACGGGACTGTTCGATTTTCTGCTGGATCTGTGCCGAACCTTGGACTTCGGCTTTTTCCGAATTCCAGATCTCTTCAAGGTCCGAATATTCCCGCTCGTGACGCTCGATTTCTTCCTGCAGTTTTTCCAGACGTTTCTTTGCCGCGTCGTCGCTTTCTTTCTTCAGCGCCTGGGATTCCACCTTCAGCTGAATCAGGCGACGTTCCAGGCGGTCCAGCACTTCCGGCTTGGAGTCGATTTCCATGCGGATGCGGCTTGCAGCTTCGTCGATCAGGTCGATGGCTTTGTCTGGCAGCTGACGATCAGTGATGTAGCGATGACTGAGCTTGGCCGCAGCGATGATCGCGCCGTCGGTGATCGCCACCTTGTGGTGCACCTCGTAGCGCTCTTTCAGGCCACGCAGGATGGCGATGGTGTCTTCTTCGCTCGGCTCATCCACCAAGACTTTCTGGAAGCGCCGCTCGAGAGCCGCGTCCTTCTCTATATATTGGCGGTACTCGTTGAGCGTGGTCGCGCCCACGCAATGCAGTTCGCCGCGAGCCAATGCCGGTTTGAGCATGTTGCCCGCATCCATCGAGCCCTCGCCTTTGCCGGCGCCGACCATGGTGTGCAATTCGTCGATGAACAGAATGATCTGCCCTTCTTGCTTCGACAGTTCGTTAAGCAGGGATTTGAGGCGTTCTTCGAACTCGCCGCGGTACTTCGCACCGGCAATCAGCGCGCCCATGTCCAGAGACAACAGGCGTTTGCCTCTCAGGCCATCCGGCACTTCACCGTTGATGATGCGCTGGGCCAGGCCTTCGGCGATGGCAGTTTTACCCACGCCAGGCTCGCCAATCAGCACCGGGTTGTTTTTGGTACGGCGTTGCAGGACCTGAATGGTCCGGCGAATTTCGTCGTCACGGCCAATCACCGGATCGAGCTTGCCCTCTTCGGCGCGTTTGGTCAGGTCGATGGTGTACTTGTCGAGCGCCTGACGCGATTCTTCGTGGTTGGCGTCATTGACTGCCTCACCGCCGCGCAGGTTGTTGATCGCGTTTTCCAGGGCTTTCTTGCTCACGCCCTGGCCCAGCAACAATTTGCCTAACTTGCTGTTCTCGTCCATCGCGGCGAGCAGCACCAGTTCGCTGGAAATGAATTGGTCGCCCTTCTGCTGGGCCAGGCGATCGGCCTGGTTGAGCAGGCGCGCCAGATCCTGCGACATGTTCACATCGCCAGTCGGATTCTGGATTTTTGGCAACTGGTCGAGCGCCTTGGTCAACTCTTTACGCAGGCTGTTGACGTCAAAACCCACCTGCATCAGCAGGGGTTTGATCGAACCACCCTGCTGTTCAAGCATGGCCTGCATCAAATGCGCCGGTTCAATGGCCGGATGGTCGAGGCCGACGGCCAGGGATTGGGCGTCGGACAAGGCTAACTGCAACTTGCTGGTTAAACGGTCTATACGCATGGGTCACCTTCCTTTTGAGCAGGCCGGACCTATAAACATCCTAAATGAAGAAACCTGCCAGATACCGTTATAGATGCGGTCGATTCTGGAAGATTCAAGCGTCGTGGAGTTGATGCAGGTCAGGCAAGTCTAGCGTTCGAGCCAGACAAGGGAGGCAAACCGGCCGGTGCGTGGGCTGCGGCGGAAAGAAAAGAAGCGAGGATCGGTCACGGTGCAGAAACCACCGCCATAAACAGCGGTAACGCCCCGAGCAGCCAGACGCAAACGCGCCAGCTCATAGATGTCGGCCATGAACTTGCCGGCGTTTTGGCTCGGCATAAAGGCTTGGGCGGCTTCTGGCAATTGCTGGACGAAGGTTTCGCGCACTTCCGGGCCGACTTCAAAGGCTTTTGGGCCAATGGCCGGGCCGAGCCAGACCAGCACGTCTGCAGGCGGCACGGCCAGACTGTCGAGGGTCGCTTCCAGCACACCCGCCGCCAATCCGCGCCAACCGGCATGAGCGGCAGCGACGCGGGTGCCGGCGCGGTCGCAAAACAGCGCTGGCAGACAATCAGCGGTCATTGCCGCGCAGGCGACACCGGGTGTTGCCGTCCAGCTGGCATCGGCAGTGGCCACCAGGTCTGGGTTGGCATGAGCCACGACAATGCCGTGAACCTGCCTTAACCAGGCCGGCTGAATGGAGAAGTGATCGGTAAGGCGGCGGCGGTTTTCGGCGACAGCGTCGGGGCTGTCGTCGACATGATCGCCGAGGTTTAGGCTGTCGAACGGCGCCAGACTGACGCCGCCCGCACGGGTGGTGACGCAGGCTTTCACCCCGGCAGGCGCAGGCCAGTCGGGAATCAGCCAGTCACTCATCCGATGAACGCCTCGCGGTCTTGCTTGAGCAGCGACAGCAACCAGACGAAATCGTCCGGCAGTGGCGATTCCCAGCTCATGCGTTTACCGGTGGTCGGATGATCCAGTTCCAGGAACCGCGCATGCAGCGCCTGACGCGGGAAATTCTTCAAGGATTCGACCATGGTCACACTGGCAGCCGGCGGAATACGGAAGCGACCGCCGTAGGCAGGGTCTCCGACCAACGGGTAGTTGATGTGCGCCATGTGCACGCGAATCTGGTGCGTACGACCGGTTTCCAGTTTCACCCGCACGTGAGTGTGGGAGCGAAAACGCTCGAGCACGCGGTAATGGCTGACGGCTTGCTTGCCACCTTCCATTACAGCCATGCGCTGGCGTTGCTGGCCATGACGACCGATCGGCGCGTTGATCTTGCCGCCGGCTGTCACCACACCAATCACGATGCATTCGTAGATCCGGCTGACGCTGCGGCTCTGCAATTGCGTGACCAGCTGTGTCTGCGCCTGAATGGTCTTGGCCACCACCATCAGACCGGTGGTGTCCTTGTCCAGGCGATGCACGATACCGGCGCGGGGCACATTGATGATGTCCGGCACGTGGTGCAGCAAGGCGTTGAGCAAGGTGCCGTCGGCGTGACCGGCGGCCGGATGCACCACCAGGCCCGCAGGCTTGTTGATCACCAGGATATCGTCATCTTCATAGACGATGTCCAGCTCGATGTCTTGGGCGATCCATTCGCCTTGAGCTTCCTGCTCGGCAGTCAGCTCAAGAACGGCGCCACCGTGAACGATGTCTCGCGGGCGGATAACCGCCCCATCCACAGTCAGGCGGCCGTCTTTGATCCAGGCGGAAAGGCGCGAGCGCGAGTGCTCAGCGAATAGTTGTGCGGCGACTTGATCGAGGCGTTGGCCGCCCAATTCGGACGGCACCTCTGCGCGAAGTTCAATTTTATCGGACATGCTCAGACTAGGCGTCGGCACAGCTTTTGGTTTCGGCTGCGCGCTTGTGGTTAAATACGGCGTCTTTTGCCCCGTGGCTTTTCAACGGGGCGCTCATCATAACAGGACGGCCCCGCCCAAGACAGCGGCCGTCATAGGGACGCAAGCCGCCATGCAAGTGAAACACCTGCTGCTGATCGCCATCCTCGCATTGACCGCTGCTTGCTCATCGAAGGAAGTCGTAGACGAAAACCTGAGCGAAGTCGAGCTGTACCAGCAGGCTCAGCACGATCTGGACAACAATAGCTACACCGCCGCCACAGCCAAGCTGAAGGCCCTGGAGTCGCGTTATCCGTTCGGTCGCTACGCCGATCAGGCTCAACTCGAGCTCATCTATGCCAACTACAAGAATGCCGAGCCTGAGGCTGCGAAGTCAGCCGCCGAGCGTTTCATTCGTCTGCACCCGCAGCACCCGAACGTCGATTACGCCTACTACCTCAAGGGCCTGACCTCTTTCGACCAGGACGTTGGCCTGCTCGCGCGCTTCCTGCCGCTGGACATGACCAAGCGTGACCCGGGCGCCGCTCGCGACTCTTACAACGAGTTCGCCCAGCTGACCAGCCGCTTCCCGAACAGCCGTTACTCGCCGGATGCCAAGCAGCGCATGATCTACCTGCGCAACCTGCTGGCGTCCTACGAGATTCACGTTGCCGACTACTACCTGACCCGTCAGGCCTATGTCGCCGCCGCGAACCGTGGTCGTTACGTGGTGGAAAACTTCCAGGAAACCCCTTCGGTCGGTGACGGCCTGGCGGTGATGACTGAAGCCTACCAGCGTCTGCACCTGGACGAACTGGCCGCAACCAGCCTCGAAACCCTGAAGCTCAACTACCCGAACCACCCAAGCCTGGTGGATGGTCAGTTCGTGCCCTCGAGGGACGAAGCCGACAACCGTTCGTGGCTGAGCAAGGCCACTCTGGGCCTGATCGAATCCCGTCCGCCGCTGCCGCCGGGCCAAACCCGCGCCAATCAGGACGTGCAGAAGCAGTTCCAGGATGCCAAGGATGCGATTCCGAACGAGCTCAAGCCTAAAGATGAAAACGGCGACGTGATCGAAGAAGAAGAGCACGAGTCCGAAGCCAACAGTGCGGACCGCTCGTGGTTCAGCTACATGACCTTCGGCGTGTTCGACTGACGCTGGGGATTGTGCCGAGAAGGCGCCTTTCGAGGCGCCTTTTTTGTTGCCGGATTTCAGGGTTGGGCGTATTGCGCTGTGCGCCTGACCTGTCCTTGGCTAAACTGCCAATTCACTACTCAAAAAGCAGCTCACCATGCTTCGTTTATTGTTCTGGATCGTCCTGATTGCCGCGGCGGTATGGCTCTGGCGCAAGTTCAAAAGTCCTACCTCGGGGCCCCATACACCACGCGAACAGGATGCCCCTCCCATGGTGCGCTGCGCCCATTGCGGCGTACACCTGCCCCGAGACCGCGCACTGAGACTTGAACAGCAGTGGTATTGCAGCCAGGCTCATCTTGAGCAAGGCCCGGGTTCCAGTGATCGCTGAGACATCCAGCCCTGGCAACAAACAGGCCCAGCGACTGCTGCGCCTCTATCACCTCTACCGCTTAAGCGTCGGCATCACCCTGGTGCTGTTGATCTCCAGCAACATGGACAACCAGTTGCTGACGTTCGCCAATGACGACCTGCTGCGCAATGGCAGCTGGTTGTACCTGGTGCTGAATATCCTGCTGGTGGTCTTTCTGGGAAACACCCGGCGCCCGGCGCAGTTGTTCAGCCTGACGCTGGTCGATGTCTTGCTGCTGTGCGGCCTGTTCTACGCAGCGGGGGGCGTGGCCAGCGCCATCGGCAACTTGCTGATCGTGTCAGTGGCCATCGGCAATACCCTGCTGCGCGGGCATATTGGCTTGCTGATTGCCGCGATCGGCGCCCTCGGCATCGTCGGTTTGAGCTTCCTGCTGAGCTTCAGCCACCCCGCCAGCGCCAGCGATTATCTGCAAGTCGGCACCCTCGGCGCCCTGTGTTTTGCCGCAGCATTGTTGGTGCAAGGTCTGGTCCGACGACTGGAAGTCAGCGAAACCCTGGCCGAGCAGCGGGCCAGCGAAGTACTCGGCCTCGAAGCCCTCAACGCACTAATCCTGCAACGCATGCGCACAGGCATTCTGGTGCTCGACGAGCAGCGGCGGGTACAACTGGCCAATCACAGCGCCCTGACCTTGCTGGGGCGGGAAAAACTGGATGGCCAGTTGATCGACGATCATTCGATGCCGTTGGTCGACCGGCTCCAACTGTGGTTCAACAATCCGACTTTGCGCCCGCAAAGCCTGAAAATTGCCAGTAATGGCCTGGAGCTGCAACCGAGCTTCATTGCCCTGGACCAAAGCCCGCACCACCAGACGCTGGTTTTTCTCGAAGACATCGCCCAAATCGCTCAACAAGCCCAGCAACTGAAACTCGCCGCCCTTGGTCGCCTGACCGCCGGTATTGCCCATGAGATCCGCAATCCACTGGGCGCCGTCAGTCATGCCGCGCAATTGCTGCAGGAATCCGAGGAACTGAACAGCACGGATCGGCGTCTGACGCAGATTATTCAAGACCACTCTCAGCGCATGAATCGGGTTATCGAAAACGTCCTGCAACTGTCTCGCCGCCAGCAAACCGAGCCGCAACGGCTTGATCTGCGGCCGTGGCTGGAGCACTTCGTCGCCGAAACCCGCGAAGGGACGACCGAGCGTCAGATTCACCTGTGCATCGGTTCCGGAGACTTCAAAACCCTGATGGATCCGAATCAACTGACCCAGATTCTCGATAATCTATTGCGCAACGCCTGGCGCCACAGCGCCCTGAACCACGATCAGGCGCAGGCCTGGCTCAAACTGTTTGTCGACCCGGACAGCCAGTTGCCGATCCTTGAAGTCCTGGACGATGGCCCCGGCGTGGCGCCGGACCAGCGCACGCATTTGTTCGAACCGTTCTTCACCACCAGCAGCCAGGGTACTGGCCTGGGGCTTTATCTGTCCCGTGAGCTGTGCGAAAGCAACCAAGCCCGCCTAGACTTCAAACCACGCCAAGGCGGCGGCTGTTTTCGCATCACCTTTGCTCACGGACGGAAACAAAGTTGAACATGAGCCCACGGCAAAAAATCCTGATCGTCGACGACGAGCCGGATATCCGCGAACTCCTGGAAATCACCCTGGGACGGATGAAACTCGACACCTTCAGTGCGCGCAACCTCGCAGAAGCGCAAGCACTGCTGGCACGGGAGACGTTCGACCTGTGCCTGACTGACATGCGCCTGCCCGACGGCACCGGTCTGGCGCTGGTGCAGCACATCCAGCAGCGTTCTGCGCAAGTGCCAGTGGCGATGATCACTGCCTACGGCAGCCTGGAGACGGCAATCAATGCCCTCAAGGCCGGTGCCTTCGATTTTCTGACCAAACCGGTCGACCTTACCCGTCTGCGTGAACTGGTCATCAGCGCGCTGAGCTTGCCTGCGCCAGGCGGTGCCAGCAGCGCCATCGACCGTCGGCTGCTGGGTGACTCCTTGCCCATGCGCAGCCTGCGCAAACAAATCGACAAACTGGCCCGCAGCCAGGCCCCGGTGTACATCAGCGGCGAGTCCGGCAGCGGCAAAGAGTTGGTCGCCCGGCTGATCCATGAGCAAGGCCCACGCGCCAGCCGACCGTTCGTGCCGGTGAACTGCGGGGCTATCCCGTCGGAATTAATGGAAAGTGAATTTTTCGGCCATCGCAAAGGCAGTTTCAGCGGCGCCATCGAAGACAAACCCGGGCTGTTCCAGGCTGCTCATGGCGGCACTTTGTTCCTCGATGAAGTTGCAGACCTGCCGCTGGCGATGCAGGTCAAACTTTTGCGGGCCATTCAAGAGAAAGCCGTGCGCAGCATCGGCGGCCAGCAGGAAACCGTGGTCGATGTGCGCATCCTCTGCGCCACCCACAAAGACCTCGATGCCGAAGTCGCCGCCGAACGCTTTCGCCAGGACTTGTACTACCGTCTGAACGTGATCGAGCTGCGGGTGCCGCCCTTGCGCGAACGCCGCGACGACATTGAGCTTCTGGCCAACAATATGCTCAACCGACTGGCGACCGGCACTGGCCAACCCGCCGCAAAACTTCATCCACAAGCCCTCGACGCACTGAAAAGCTATCGTTTTCCAGGGAACGTGCGGGAACTGGAGAACATGCTCGAACGGGCGCACACGTTGTGCGAGAACAAGCAAATCGAAACCAGCGACCTGCGGCTGGCCGAAGGCAACTGCAACCCGGACGGCGGTGTGCCGGACCTGACGCAGATCGACAATCTGGAAGCCTATCTGGAAAACGTCGAACGCAAACTCATCCTCCAGGCCTTGGAAGAAACCCGCTGGAACCGCACGGCGGCGGCTCAGCGGTTGAATCTGTCGTTTCGGTCGATGCGTTACAGGCTCAAGAAATTGGGTTTGGATTGAGGGCCTCTTCGCGGGCAAGCCTCGCTCCTACAAGTATGTGTCGTTCCAAATCATGCGGCACACATAAACCCTGTAGGAGCGAGCGGTGCGGCGATCCGACTTGCCCGCGAAGGCGATCTGACCAACAACAAAGATCGTTCTAGATCCGCCCGGCCGGCGCATACGGCGCAGGATCAATGATCGGCGCCCTCCCCAGCATCACATCCGCAAACAACTGACACGATGCAGGCGCCAGCACCAGCCCGTTACGGTAATGCCCGCAGTTTAGCCAGAGCCCGTCAAACCCTGGCACCCGGCCAATATAGGGAATCCCTTCCGGCGACCCCGGCCGCAACCCGGCCCAATGCCCCACCACTTCGGCATCCGCCAGCGCCGGAATCAACTCCACCGCCGAGGCCTTCAGGCTTTCCAGCGCGGTGTCGGTCGGCGTCTTGTCGAAGCCTTCATGCTCCAGCGTACTGCCAATCAATATGTGCCCATCGCGCCGGGGAATGGCATAACGCCCCTTGGCCAGGACCATGCTCGGAAGGAAGTCCGCCGCGCACTTGTAGAGAATCATCTGGCCTTTGACGGGCTCGACCGGCAGCTCCAGGCCCAGGCTTTTCAGCAAGTCACCGCTCCAGGCCCCGGCCGTCAAAACCACCTGATCACCCGTAATGGCCCCCACCGAAGTCTGCACCCCGACCACCGCAGCGCCTTCACGGATAAACCCGCTGACCTCGCATTGCTCATGAATCGTCACGTTCGGCAGCGCCAGCAAAGCGGCCTTGAGGGATTTCACCAGCCGAGGATTACGCACGTTGGCCACATCGGCCATGTAAATCGCCCGCGAAAAACCGGCGCCCAATACCGGCACCGCATCGTGCGCCGCAGAGATATCCACAGCCCGCAGCGGGCGGTTTTCCCGTTCGGCCCAGGCGAGCGCTTCGGCTTCGTCATCCAGATCCAGCCAATACAACCCGGTGGTATGTACTTCAGGATCGACACCCGTGGCGGCGAACAGACGTTCCGCCAGCTGTGGATAAAAATCCTGAGACCAATGAGCCAGTGCAGTGACCGCCGGGCTGTAGCGCCACGGATAGAGCGGCGAAACGATCCCGCCACCGGCCCAGGACGACTCCTGACCGACATTCGAACGGTCCAGCAGCACAACGCTCTGTACTTCGGACGCGAGATTGAATGCCGTCAGCAGGCCAATCACCCCGCCGCCGACAATCACCACTTGCTGTTGCCTGCTCATGTTCTGATCCAACCGTTCAATAGACAGAGAGCGCAAAGGGCGCCCGAAAATAAACTCAGCGCCCCCAGCAATCCTTGGTGGTCAGGCCGGACGTGGCATTGACCATGCTTCTGACGCCCGTGTTGGTGAGGGTGAAATCACCGCACTTGTCACTCGCCATGCTCGATCCGGCCTTGCGTGTAGCCGTCAGCAGGAAAGTCTGATCGGTCAAGGTCGAGGTGATGGTGTAGAAGTCATTGCCGGCGCTCAGACCGGTGGCGCCGGTATAGGCATTACTCTTCGTATAGAAACGCTCCAGAATCTGCGCCTGCTCGGAAAGCAGCCCGGCCACTTCAGTGCGGTGGCCCTTTTTTACATATTCGGTGAGGCTCGGGTAGCCAATGGTGATGACGATTCCGATGATCGCAATCACGATCATGATTTCGATCAGGGTAAAACCTCGGTTGGATCTGCGCATGCCTCAACTCTCACTTACTGTATTTGTCGCCACATGATGCGACGGCCGCTGCCGCCCCCGGCTTTTTCCACCAGAGTGGTCACACCACCACTGGAGTCGTTCACGATCTTGCGGGTTGCGTCATTGACGACCGCATTCAGGGTCGGGATACCACCGGTGAAGATCACCCCGCTGGAAATCGTGTCAGCACCGTCGACCGTACCGTCTGCATTGGTGTCGAGCACCGCGTAATTGAGCATCTTACCGCTGAACGCATCGAGTTCGACCAGTTTGCCGGTGCCGAAGCTGGCACAGGGATCTGTAGTCTCCATACTGGCTGTGGTAAACACGATTCGCCCCGACACCAGACTGGCCTGATTGATCACCCGCTCCCCCGTCAGCACATTGTTGTACACCAGCGGCAAGTACCAGCCTTTCTTTGCCGGGTAGGTCACTTCGTTCTGGCTGGTGGTGATGAATTGCCCGGTGCTGCCGGAAAAAACGCCGGTCACCGCCTGCGCCTGCAAGCTGGAAGTGGTGATTTGCCCCGCTCCCCCCTCCGCATCCCATACCGCGTAGAACGCCTGCAGATCCTTGTTGGTCTTGTCGGCGGTCTCATTGAGTTTGCCGGTGCCGAAGAACACTTCCTTGCCGCCCGATGCATGATCGGCGAGCAATGGTTGTACGGTGATCGGCTGGGTCGCGCCGCCCGCTGTGGTGAACAACGGTTTGCCGGAAAACGCCACACCCCAGGTATCGGTGGTGGCGCCGCTCAAATCGAACTTCCACAACCGCCCTTTCAGGTCGCCACCATAGGCGGCCTGCACTACATTCTGCGAGTTGACCCTGAGCTTCACTGATGACAGGCCGTTGGTGGTTTCTGTACTGTCGACCACGACTTTCTTGATCAACGTGCCGTCGCGAATATCCACCACATACAGCGCTGCCACCCCGGAGTTGCTGCCATAGCCGTTGGAGATGAACGCGGCCCAGCGACCATCAGCCAAGCGTGCCACTTCCGGGCGCCCATAGGCATAACCCAGATCATTGAAAACGTTCGACGTATCAGCCGTGGCTGGCGCACTGATTTCCCACAACGCCCTGGTCTCGTTACCGGCCGAGGCGTCGAACAGTTGCAGCGCATAGAAGGTTTTGCCGCCCGCCCCTGTTCCACCAATCGCCAGGGTTTTCCAGGCGCTATCGAGTTGAGCATCGAACACGCCGAGCTGACCGTCGACCAGATATTTGTGGCTCACACCATTGATGTAAGTGGAGTCAGCGATGTAGCGCAATGAGGGCAGCACACTGGAGGGCATGTAGGCGTAGCGTCTGACACCGTTGGTCGAGTTGATGACGTTTACAAAACCGTCGTTGGCGTTTACCACCAGACTGGAATTCATGTTGGTGGCTTTGGTGGCGAGGTAGGTGCTGTAGGTAGTATCCCCCACCAGATCGGAGGCGGTTTTGTCCGTGGGCCCGGCCAGCACGAGAGGCGAATTGATGATATCGCCGAGCAACACACTGCGTGTTTTCAAACCGGCTTTATTGATGCCTTTGCTCCACTCCACCAGATCGCTGCCGGTGATACCGGTGGGCAAGCTCTGGTTGAGGGATATCTGCTGGGCCGGGGAAAAATTGCCATAGGCCAGAGTGACAGCGGCGTTGGTCTCTGTATTCCAGGACTGGTAGGTCGGCGCAGTAGCACCAGGTACGATGGTGGTATCGGTCGTCCACAGCACCGCGGCTGTGTTAACCACCCCCGCCGATGTGAAGCCAAAGGACTTGATGATGCCGCGCCAGTCCTTAGGGTCGTAGCTGGTCTGGAGGTAGCTTGAATTGCTGGTCAGGGTCGTGCCGCTGGTCACGCCGCTACCACCCGAGCCGGCCTTGGCGGTGATGTCGCTCAAGGCTGAAGACAATGCGCTGTTGAGCCCGGTGCCGTCGGTCGCCTGGTAGTACTTGCCCTGTCCATAGCTGGCGGCATCCGACAACATCTGGTTTGCCGTGGTGAAACCCACGGTATAGGTGTTGAGGTTCTGCTTGGGAAAATCCAGGGCGTTCCAGCCTTTTCCTGTGATGTCGGCACCCGTGGACCACATGTCAATATCGAAGGCGAACTTGGCGATGTCATCCAGAAACAGGGTATCGCCCTCATCGTCGCCAAAGCGATCTGCGCCATCGTTACTGATACCGTCCCAGTTCGGTAAGCGGTTGTCATCCAGCGGATCGTCGGTCGGAAAGGTGTGATCGTAGGTCGGCAGCCCACCGGTGATTACCACGCCGTAATTTCTCTGGCAGCGATACTGAATCGGACTGGTGTAGGTGGTGGGTGTCGCGTTGTTGTACGGTGCCATGCCACGGAAATAACGGGTGATTTCGTAATAGGCTTCAGCCAGCGGCGTATTGGCCTCGGCGCTCAGTTCGTCGATCGCTGCGATCAGTGCGTTGTAGTTGGTATCGGCCTGAACCTGGGTCACGCTGCCGCTGACTGCGGACAAATCACTGATTGAACGGGCAATGTAACCGCCGTCATTCTTGTGGTTGCCGACGGCCAGGTTGAACGTAGACAGTCCAATGCGCAGCGAGCGATTGCTTGCTACCAACGCCTTGGAAACATTGCGCGCCACATTCATCCGGTAATCATTGGGAATCGAACCATCAGTGAAATCCCGGTCAGCATTGTTCGCCAGGCTTATCAGATAGGACAGGTAATTCGCCGTATATAGGGTGTCCTCGCTCCCCACTGGATCAGGAAGCTTCAGGCAAAGCGAATCCAGACCTAAAATGCTGTTCTTATAAAAACCGTACCATCCGGCCTTCGAGCATGTGCCATGAGTCAAACTCGACAAGGGAATATTGCCATCAGCCACGTCAAGCTCACGGCCTTTGTTGCACGAACCATTGGAGAGGCAAATAGCCACCGGGGGACGTGCGACCGTCGGGTCGAAGCCTGCCGCCCAGATAATGCTGTTCATACCCTTCGAGTCATCGAGTAACAGCATCACATTGGGTGCCACGGCGGCGGCGTTCAACAGCGGCGAGTCCGAGGGGGTGAAGGCGTAAGTCGGCGCTGCCAGATAAAGGCTCAACGCCGCGCCGCAGAACAACTGCAACAACCAACGGCGCCAGCCTGTGTGGGTCTCAGTACTTCGCATAAATACTCTCCACCACACTGCGCGAGTTGCCCGCGATGCCCACAGCGGTCACCCGGTACAGCGTTGCCGACGTGTTGCTCGGTACGTTCACGGCCGTCAGGGTGGTGCCGATGTTCTGCACCCCGTAAAAGCCGCTGCCGGAGGCGATCCAGGTCACCCCCGAGACGGCGTTGAACCCGGCGGCGGTAATGACTGACGCCTCGGCCGGCGGCGCGCATTGGCTGGTACCGCTGCAAACCGGTAATGAATAGGTATTCAGTTGCACCGCGCTTTCACCGACGCGCAACGCCGCTTCCGCGCCCTGGAACGACTGGTTGCGCAGGATCACGCTGCCGGCCATTTTTTCCTGCAACGTAGCGCTTTGCATCGACGAAAGACCGATCAACGTCAGCACCAGCAGAAACACCAGGCTGACCAACAGTGCCATACCGCGCTGGGCGTGAGGGGGCATGGAAGAAATACTCATCGGCCCTCCCCTCATGGCAACCGGTTGCGCAAGGCGGCAACCACGTTGAAGGTTTGTTCGTGTACCCGGTTGTTCGGGTCCCTCAGCTTCAGCGTCAGTCGCACACTGCGGATTCGCGCCGGATCGGACGGGTTGCTGCTGTAGCTGGAGGCGGCCGTATCTGTGGCGGAGCTAGCGAGGCCGAAGCTCACATTGAACTCACTGACATTGTTCACCAGCACCTGCTGTCTCGGTGTGGTGCCGGATCCCATCAGCAGTTGGTCGTTGCTGAAGCTATAGACCAACCGCCGGATCGGAAACGCCAACTGCCCGGACGCCGGCGTGGGGGCATCGTTGTGGGCCGTCGCGGTATTGCGGCAATCGGAAATGACCGTCCAGGTCGGCGCACCGCCACCACTGCCGATATCCGCCGTCACCAGCGTCAATTTCTGATTGGCATTGTCCCAACTGATCGGCGTGATCTGACTGGCATTGAAACTCCCTGCCGAGCTTTCGTCGGTAATCGTGCCCAGGCAACCGAACATGCCGACCATGCGGATTTCCTGAATCATCTTGCTCAGGACAAACCGTGCATCTTCTTGCATGCCGGCGGCAGTGCTCTGGCTGACGTAGGTGTTTTTAGCCGCGATAAAAATCTGTGCCACGCCCAGAATCACCACCAGACTCAACGCCAGGGCGATCAACAACTCGATCAGGCCGAAACCTCTATTGGCTTTGATCATGGTGTCTTCGCCGGATCAACGGTGGCGCGACTGGTGAGGACAAAACTACGGCGCGTGTCGGCGGTATTGGCGGCTCGCGAGTCATCCCAGGTAATGGTAATGGTGTACACCCGCTGGTTGCGGGCGATGCTGCCGGTCGCCGTGGCACCGCCGAAACTGGCGATGTTGCGGGTGAAGTCGAAAAGGTCCTGATCCCGGGCCACGCTCATATTGCCCGAGGTCGGTGGCGTAACGGTGTAATCGGCGCCGGAGTTGGCACGAATGCGGTCCATCATGTCGTAGGCGATAAAACTCGCCTGACTGGTCATCCGCGAGCTGTCGGTGTACTTCAGCGCATTGAGCTGAATCGCTGCGGCGCCCAACAACCCCACGGCCAGAACCAGCAACGCGACCAATACCTCGATCAACGTCATGCCCTCCTGTGCGCACTTGCTCCAACCTCTCATCCGCAACTTCCACCCAATAGAATTCGTCCGTTCAAACACACATTCAGCGTCCTGCTCTGTGCCCCCAGTACATAACTGATCACGACGGCCGTGGACGGCGCCGACAAACCGCCGAGATTGTTGAAATCAATAGCGGTCACTCCTGAGGTTAGCGTCAGAGTTGCACCACTGCTCATCGCTGGAACAACCCGCAATACATTGGCCGGATTGCCAGTACCGTCATAAACGGTCAGCTCGCCGGTCCAGACACTCCCGCCTGCTGTCGGACGAACACGGGTGGTAATGCCCCGGTCGATCGCCTCGAGCCGCGCGTAATTGAGCGCGCGTTGCAGGTCCCCGATCTCTGTATCGGCCTTGGTGCTTTGCACCGAGCGGGTAAACGCCGGAACGGCCAGGCTGATCAGGATCAGAAACACGGCGAGCGTGATCAGCAGCTCGATCAGCGTGAAACCTTTTGTACGATGATCCATCGGTGCGCTCCGTTGCCGTCGGCTATACCTGCTTCTACACGCTAGAACATTCGACCGGCCCGCGTCGGTTGATTTGCCGCGAGCGGCGCACGGATTGCGCCGCATCTTACATTCCAGGGAGGGAGTGCTAATGCCGCAACAGGGTTTCAGTCTGGTCGAACTGCTTATGGGACTGGCGATTGGCGCAATTGTTCTGTCGCTGGTCAGTCCGGCGTTTGCCGCGCTCATCGAATCGAACCATCGGCAACAGGCAGCCGAGTCGCTGATCAGCGGGATCCGGCACGCCAGAACCCTGGCCATCACTCGCAACCAGAGCGTGGTCATTCATGGCATCAACGGCGACTGGAGCCAGGGCTGGCGGATCATTCTGGACATCAGCGGCAAAGGGCCGGAAGACAGCAGCAATCCGCTGCTGGTGGAGCGTGCGAGTGATGCTCGGACGCCGATTGTCGGCAATTGGTTAGTCAGACGTTTTGTGCGGTTCAGCAGTCTGGGTCAACCGCAGATGCCCAAAAGGTCGTTTCAGGCAGGGACACTACATATTTGTTCGGCTCGCGAGCCGGTCAGCCAGCTTCAGGTAGTGCTGGCGGCGAGTGGCCGAGTGCGCCTGAGCAGCGAAAATGCCGAGCAGGCGCTGTGTCGAAAGGCGAAAAAAGTTAAAGCAAGGAACGCACGCGCAGCTCTTTAGGCATGGAGAACGTGATGTTTTCCTCGCGCCCGTCCAACTCATCAGCCCCTGTGGCACCCCAGGCCTGCAATTGCTGGATCACGCCACGCACTAGCACTTCCGGAGCGGACGCACCGGCAGTGATGCCAATCCGCTCGACACCGTCGAACCAGCTCTTTTGCAGGTCTTCGGCGCCGTCGATCAGATAGGCCGGGGTGGCCATGCGTTCGGCCAGTTCACGCAGACGATTGGAGTTGGAGCTGTTCGGACTGCCGACCACCAACACCACGTCGCATTCGTCGGCCAGTTGTTTAACGGCGTCCTGACGGTTTTGCGTGGCGTAGCAGATGTCGTCCTTGCGCGGACCGCCGATCGCCGGGAACCGGGTACGCAAGGCATCGATCACACGACTGGTATCGTCCATGGACAGGGTGGTCTGGGTGACGAAGGCCAGTCTTTCAGGGTTGTTCACCTGTAACGCGGCGACGTCTTTCTCGTCCTCGACCAGATAGATCGCGCCACCATTGCTGCCATCGTACTGGCCCATGGTGCCTTCGACTTCCGGGTGACCGGCATGGCCAATGAGAATGCACTCACGGCCGTCGCGGCTGTAACGCGCGACTTCGATGTGCACCTTGGTCACCAGCGGGCAGGTCGCGTCGAACACCTTCAGGCCACGGCCTGCAGCTTCGGTACGCACGGCCTGGGAAACGCCATGGGCACTGAAGATCACGATCACGTCGTCCGGCACCTGATCCAGCTCTTCGACGAAGATTGCCCCACGGGCGCGCAGGTCTTCGACGACGAATTTGTTGTGGACCACTTCGTGGCGCACGTAGATCGGCGGCCCGAAGACTTCCAGGGCGCGATTGACGATTTCGATCGCCCGGTCCACACCGGCGCAGAAGCCACGGGGGTTGGCGAGTTTGATTTGCATGCTGTGCCTCGTGTCTTGCGCGCAAGAAATAGTAATGCCACCTGCCATTCGAACACCGGGCTCGAAAACAGTGAAAATCTTAATGTGGGAGCGGGCTTGCTCGCGAAGGCGGTGCGTCAGTCGACATTGATGTTACATGTGATGACGCTTTCGCGAGCAAGCCCGCTCCCACATTGGACCGAGTTCGGTCAGTTACAGCGCTTTGACGTTGATGATCTCGACGTCAAAGGTCAAGGTTTTACCGGCCAGCGGGTGGTTGAAGTCGATGGTCACCTGGGCGTCATCGAATTCTTTCACCACACCGGGCAGCTCAGTATTGGCCGCATCATTGAAGATCACCAGCAATCCTGGCGACAACTCCATGTCCTTGAACTGCGAGCGCGGGATGATCTGCACGTTTTGCGGATTCGGCTGACCAAAGGCGTTTTCCGGCTCGATGGTCAGAGTGCGCTTGTCGCCGGCCTTGAAACCGAACAGCGCTGCTTCGAAACCTGGCAACAGGCTGCCGTCGCCAACCTTGAAGGTCGCCGGGGCTTTGTCGAAGGTGCTGTCGACGGTGTCGCCGTTCTCAAGACGCAATGCAAAGTGCAAAGTGACTTCCGTGTTCTGGCCGATGCGTTGCTCAGCCAATACCTGTTCAGTCATGAACGGTTTCTCCGGTCTTTTTACTTTTGAACATATCCAGTGCAAGCATCACGGCACCGACAGAAATGGCGCTGTCGGCAAAGTTGAACGCCGGGAAATACCAGCGGTTCTGCCAATGCACCAGAATGAAATCGATCACATGACCCAAGGCAATGCGGTCGTACAGGTTACCCAGCGCGCCACCCAGCACCAGCGCCAAGGCGACCGCCAGCCAGGTTTCGTTGCGCCCCAGGCGCTTGAGCCAGACCACCAGCACCGCACTGACCACCACCGCGATCAGGGCGAACAGCCAGCGCTGCCAGCCCGAGCTGTCTGCCAGGAAACTGAACGCCGCGCCGGTGTTATAGGCCAGGGTCCAGCTAAAGTAATCGGGGATCACCACGATTTGCTGGTACATGCTCAGCGAGCCTTCGAAGTAGAACTTGCTGGCCTGGTCGATGACCAGGACCAGCAAACTCAACCAGAGCCAGCTCAGCCGTCCGAAACGGCCAACGGCATTAGGCATAGTGACGAACCTCGCCAGCGCCGCTGATGTTGTCGACGCAACGACCGCAGATTTCCGGATGCTCCGGGTTCACGCCGACGTCTTCACGGCAGTGCCAGCAACGGGCGCACTTGGCGAAGCTCGACTTGACCACTTGCAATTTCAAACCGCCGACTTCGGTGACCACGGCATCGGCCGGCGCCTGAACGAACGGCGCAACGGTAGCGGTCGAGGTGATCAGTACGAAGCGCAGTTCGTTGCTCAGCCTGGCCAGGTCGACGCTCAGCGCCTCTTCGGCGAACAGCGTCACTTCGGCTTGCAAGTTGCCACCGACGGCCTTGGCCGCACGCTGGATTTCCATTTCCTTGTTGACCGCCACCTTCACCGCCATGATCCGCTCCCAGTAGGCGCGGTCCAGTTCGAAACCTTCCGGCAATTCGGTCAGGCCTTCGTACCAGGTGTTGAGCATCACGGACTCGTTACGCTCGCCCGGCAGGTACTGCCACAGCTCGTCGGCGGTGAACGCCAGGATCGGCGCGATCCAGCGCACCAGCGCTTCGCTGATGTGGTACAGCGCGGTTTGCGCCGAACGACGGGCCTTGCTGTTGGCGCCCGTGGTGTACTGACGGTCCTTGATGATGTCGAGGTAGAAACCGCCCAGCTCCTGCACGCAGAAGTTGTGGATCTTGGAGTAGACGTTCCAGAAGCGGTATTCGCCGTAGTGCTCTTGCAGCTCGCGTTGCAGCAACAGGGTGCGATCCACGGCCCAACGGTCCAGCGCCAGCATGTCTTCGGCCGGCAGGAGGTCGGTGGCCGGGTTGAAACCGGTCAGGTTGGAAAGCAGGAAGCGCGCGGTGTTACGGATGCGCCTGTAGGCGTCCGCACTGCGTTGCAGGATCTGTTCGGAAACCGCCATTTCGCCGGAATAGTCGGTAGAAGCGACCCACAGACGCATGATATCGGCGCCCAGGGTGTCGTTGACCTTCTGCGGCGCGATCACGTTGCCCAAAGACTTGGACATTTTGCGACCGGACTCGTCAACAGTGAAACCGTGGGTCAGCAGCTCGCGGTACGGGGCGTGGTCGTCAATGGCGCAACCGGTCAGCAACGACGAGTGGAACCAGCCGCGGTGTTGGTCCGAACCTTCCAGGTACAGGTCGGCACGTGGACCGGTCTCGTGGCCCATCGAGTGCGAACCGCGCAGGACGTGCCAGTGCGTGGTGCCCGAGTCGAACCAGACATCCAGGGTGTCGCTGATCTTGTCATACAGCGGTGCTTCTTCACCGAGCAACTCGGCGGCGTCCATCTTGAACCAGGCTTCGATGCCTTCGACTTCGACGCGCTGGGCGACGATTTCCATCAGCTCGACGGTGCGTGGGTGCAGTTCGCCGCTTTCCTTGTTCAGGAAAAACGGGATCGGCACGCCCCAGTTGCGCTGACGGGAGATGCACCAGTCCGGACGGTTGGCGATCATCGAGTGCAGACGTGCCTGGCCCCAGGCCGGAACGAATTTGGTCTCTTCGATGGCTTTGATCGCCCGCTTGCGCAGGGTTTCGCCAGAAGTCGGCTCTTTGTCCATGCCGATGAACCACTGCGCGGTGGCGCGGTAGATCAGCGGGGTCTTGTGACGCCAGCAGTGCATGTAGCTGTGTTCGATGATGGTGGTGTGCAGCAGCGCGCCGACTTCGGTCAGTTTGTCGACGATGGCCGGGTTGGCTTTCCAGATGAACTGACCACCGAAGAACTCCAGCGATGTCGCGTAGACGCCGTTGCTTTGCACCGGGTTGAGGATGTCATCGTTGACCATGCCGTATTTCTTGCAGGTCACGAAGTCGTCCACGCCATAGGCCGGGGCGGAGTGAACCACGCCAGTGCCGGCGCCCAGCTCGACGTAGTCGGCCAGGTAAACCGGCGACAGGCGATCGTAGAACGGGTGACGGAAGTTGATCAGTTCCAGTTCTTTACCGGTGGTGGTCGCAATGACCGAACCTTCCAGACTGTAGCGGGCAAGGCACGACTCGACCAGCTCTTCAGCCAGCAGCAGCAGTTTGTCGCCGACGTCGACCAGTGCGTAGTTGAATTCCGGGTGAACGTTCAACGCCTGGTTGGCCGGGATGGTCCACGGGGTGGTAGTCCAGATCACGATCGAGGCGGTTTTGCCCAGCGATGGCAGACCGAACGCGGCGGCCAGTTTGGCCTCATCAGCGATCGGGAACGCCACGTCGATGGTCGCGGATTTTTTATTCTCGTACTCGACTTCCGCTTCAGCCAGGGCCGAACCGCAGTCAAAGCACCAGTTCACAGGCTTCAGGCCCTTGAACACGAAGCCACCCTTGACGATTTCCGCCAGGGCGCGGATTTCGCCGGCCTCGTTTTTGAAGTCCATGGTCTTGTACGGGTTGGCGAAGTCGCCCAACACGCCCAGACGGATGAATTCGGACTTCTGGCCTTCGATCTGCTCGGTGGCGTAGGCACGGCATAGCTCGCGGGTCTTGTCCGCGCCCAGGTTCTTGCCGTGGGTCACTTCGACTTTGTGCTCGATCGGCAGACCGTGGCAGTCCCAGCCCGGCACATAAGGCGCATCGAAACCCGACAGGGTTTTCGAGCGGATGATCATGTCCTTGAGAATCTTGTTCAGTGCATGACCGATGTGAATCGTGCCGTTGGCGTACGGAGGACCGTCGTGAAGCACGAACTTCGGACGATCCTTGCCAATCTCGCGCAACTTACCGTACAGGCCAATGCTGTCCCAGCGCTGCAGAATCTGCGGTTCGCGCTGAGGCAGGCCGGCCTTCATTGGGAAGGCGGTGTCCGGAAGGTTTAGCGTGGCTTTATAGTCGGTCATTTAAGGCTCTTCATTAGCGATTGGCGCTAGGTGCGACAGGGCACGGGCGGCGGCGATATCCGCATTGATCGCCGTCTTAAGCGCCTCCAGAGAGGCGAAACGCTGCTCTTCACGCAGCTTGTGGTGGAAAACCACCGTCAAACGCCGGTCATACAGATCGCCGGCAAAATCTAAAAGGTGTACTTCGAGGTGGGCTTTGCCATCCCCTTCGACCGTTGGCCGTACGCCGATATTGGCGACGCCTGGCCAGGTCTTGCCGTCAATGTCGACGCTGACCAGATAAACCCCGCTCAACGGCACACGACGACGCTTGAGCTGGACGTTGGCCGTGGGCGTACCCAACTGACGCCCCAGCTTCTGACCGTGCAGGACCCGACCGGCAATCCGGAACGGATGACCGAGCAGCCGCTCGGCCAAGGCAAAATCGGCAGCGGCCAGGGCATTACGCACCTGGGTGCTGCTGACACGAATGCCATCCAGCTCGACGGTCTGCGCCGCTTCGACGGTAAACCCCTGAAGGACGCCGGCCTGCTGCAGGAAATCGAAATCCCCTAGCCGGTCACAGCCGAAACGGAAATCGTCACCGACTTCCAGATGCTGCACGCCGAGGCCGTCCACCAGAATAGTATCAACGAATTCGCTGGCGCTGAGTTTGCTCAGGCGCTGATTGAACGCCAGGCACAGCACCCGGTCGACACCTTGTTCGGCCAGTAACTGCAGCTTGTCCCGCAGGCGGGCCAGACGGGCCGGGGCGGTGTCCGGGGCGAAGAATTCTCGCGGCTGCGGCTCAAAAATCACCACGCAGCTGGGTACACCCAACTCGAGCGCACGCTCACGCAGCCGGGCCAGGATAGCCTGGTGACCACGGTGGACACCGTCAAAGTTGCCAATAGTGGCGACACAGCCCCGATGCTGGGGGCGCAGGTTGTGGAGGCCTCGAACCAGCTGCATAACGCGCTTCTTGCTCATAAAGTGGTCGATTATAACCACACCCGGCGGCCGACGACAGGCAACACCGTAACCCAAAGTGATCGAGCCGACAAAACCGCCGGCCCGCCCGTATTTATCGAGACAAAAGCCTCAGTTCAAGGCCTTGCGATTGAAGTCGCGCAAACGGAAGCCCATCAACAGCAACATGCCGAAGTAGACCACCACGCCAGCAATCACCAATGCGCCCAGACGCAGCAAACGCTCCAGCATATGCCCCTCCCCCCAAGCCGGCATAAAATGCATCGCGCCCAGCAATACCGCGGACATCACGGTCACCGCCACCACCAGTTTGAGCCCGAACTTCGCCCAGCCCGGTTGCGGCTGATACATCTGCTGCTTGCGCAGTTGATAGAACAACAGCCCGGCATTGAGGCAGGCGCCAGCACTGATGGCCAGGGCCAGACCGGCATGAGCCAGCGGGCCGATCAGCACCAGGTTGAATAGCTGGGTGACGATCAGGGTGAAAATTGCGATTTTTACCGGCGTACGGATGTTTTGTTGCGCATAAAAACCCGGCGCCAGCACTTTGATCAAGATAATCCCCAGTAAGCCGACGGAATAAGCAATCAACGCACGCTGGGTCATGGCCGCATCGAAAGCGCTGAACTGGCCGTACTGGAACAGCGAAACCGTCAGCGGTTCAGCCAGAATCCCCAGCGCCAGGGCGCACGGTAACACCAGCATGAAGCACAGGCGCAGCCCCCAATCGAGGATCCGCGAGTATTCGTGGCGATCCTGGCTGGCATAGGTCCTGGCCAGCGTCGGCAGCAGAATCGTGCCCAGAGCCACACCCAGCACACCGGATGGCAACTCCATCAGGCGATCGGCGTAATACATCCAGGACACGGAACCCGCCACCAGGAATGAGGCAAATATGGTGTTGATGATCAGCGAAATCTGGCTTACCGAAACGCCGATGATCGCTGGCAGCATCTGTTTCATGACCCGCCAGACACCACTATCGCGCAGATTCAGGCGCGGCAGCACCAACATGCCGATCTTTTTCAGATGCGGCAGCTGAAACAGCAACTGCGCCAGACCGCCCACCAGAACGGCCCAGCCCAGCGCCATCACCGGCGGATCGAAATACGGCGTCAGGAACACCGCAAAAATGATCATGCTGACATTGAGCAAGGTCGGCACGAAGGCCGGCACCGAGAAGCGGTTCCAGGTGTTGAGGATCGCTCCGGCCAATGAAGACAGGGAGATCAGCAATATATAAGGGAATGTGACCCGCAACAGATCGGTGGTCAGGTCGAATTTTTCCGGGGTGGTGGCGAAACCCGGCGCCGTGGCCCAGATGACCCAAGGCGCGGCGAGCATGCCCAACACAGTAACCAATGCCAGTACCAGCGTCAGCAGACCGGAGACATAGGCAACGAACGTTCGCGCCGCCTCCTCGCCCTTCTGGCTTTTGTATTCGGCAAGAATTGGCACGAAGGCCTGGGAAAAAGCCCCTTCGGCGAAGATCCGCCGCAGCAGATTGGGCAGTTTGAAGGCGATAAAGAAGGCGTCGGTCGCCATTCCCGCACCAAATGCACGGGCGACAAGAGTGTCGCGAACAAACCCCAACACCCGGGAAAGCATCGTGATAGAGCTGACAGCGGCCAACGATTTGAGCAGATTCATTGAAAGAGTTTTTGCCTGTCGATAAACAGCAGGCGAACAACGCGCCCACTTATGCGATACTCCGCGCCGCAACAGCACAGAGCCAAAGCTCGCGAGTTTACAGGTCGCACGCCGGAAAGAAATATCCAGCTCACCGTCCCCTTGAAAACGTAGCGAGCGAAGGCAAGACAAGGCGAAAGCAGGCGAGGTAGCGGAGTTGACTTTAGTCAATGAGCGTTTCGAGTCTGCTTTCAACGCTGAATTGCCGAGCGCAGTAGTTTTCATGGGGTCGGAACCGGCCACTTAGCGGAACGTTTCTCCCGCCCTTGACAAGCCATCAACTCATCGGCATGATTCGCGGCCTATTTTGTTTGCTATTTCCTAAAAAGTCTTTCGAGGAGCTCGACGGTGGCCAACACACCTTCCGCCAAAAAACGTGCAAAACAGGCTGAGAAGCGTCGCAGCCACAACGCCAGCCTGCGTTCCATGGTTCGCACCTACATCAAGAATGTAGTTAAAGCCATCGACGCAAAAGACGCTGCTAAAGCTCAAGCTGCTTACGTTCTGGCTGTGCCAGTTATCGACCGCATGGCCGATAAAGGCATCATCCACAAGAACAAGGCCGCTCGTCATAAGAGCCGCCTGAATGGCCACGTAAAGGCCCTGAACGTTGCCGCTGCTGCCTAAGCGACACGCTCATTAAAAAACCGACCTCAGGGTCGGTTTTTTATTGCCTGCGATTTGGCAAATACACTGCAAAAAAAAATGTGGGAGCGGGCTTGCTCGCGAAGGCGGCGTAACAGTCAACATAGACGCTGAATGTCAGTCAGTCTTCGCGAGCAAGCCCGCTCCCACATTTGGATCTTCGCTAGCTTATTGAGCGTGCGCCCACGGCAAAATCGGAATCGCCGTCACCGCATTTTGCGGACTACCTTCGATCAGACGATCGCTATAGACCAGATACACCAGCGTATTGCGCTTCTCATCCAGGAATCGCACCACCTGCATGGTCTTGAACACCAAGGACGTGCGCTCCTTGAACACCTCCTCGCCATCCTTGAGCTCACCCTTGAAGTTGATCGGCCCGACCTGGCGGCACGCAATGGACGCCTCAGCGCGATCCTCGGCCAGACCCAACCCACCTTTTACGCCGCCGGTCTTGGCGCGCGACAGGTAGCAAGTCACGCCATCCACTTTCGGATCATCAAACGCCTCGACAACGATACGGTCGTTGGGGCCGACAAACTTGAACACCGTCGACACCTGGCCAATCTCATCGGCCGAGGCCAGCAGCGGCATCGCCAACAACAAGCCCAACAATCCTTTTGCCACACGCATTCAGGTATTCCTTCAGACCAGAATCAGGTTATCGCGGTGAACCAGCTCCGGCTCCGCCATGTACCCCAACAGACCGACAATCGCCTCAGACGACTGACCGATGATTTTTTGTGCTTCCAGAGCACTGTAGTTGGCCAGGCCACGGGCAATTTCACGACCATCCGGCGCCACGCAGACCACCATTTCGCCACGACGGAAACTGCCCTGGACCAGTTTGACACCCACCGGCAACAAACTTTTGTTGCCTTGGGACAACGCCGTCACCGCTCCCGCATCCAGCACCAGCGTGCCGCGGGTCTGCAGATGCCCGGCCAGCCACTGCTTGCGCGCCGCCAGCATGCCGCGCTCAGGCGACAACAAAGTGCCGATACGCTCGCCAGCCTTGAGACGATCCAGCACCCGCTCAATGCGCCCACCGACAATAATGGTGTGCGCACCGGAACGCGCCGCCAGACGCGCAGCGCGCAACTTGGTCTGCATGCCGCCACGCCCCAGCGCACCGCCCGTGCTGCCAGCCACCGCATCCAGCGCCGGATCATCGGCACGCGCTTCGTAAATCAGCTTGGCGTCGGGATTGTTGCGCGGATCGGCGTCGAACATGCCGTCGCGATCGGTGAGGATCACCAGCAAATCAGCTTCGACCAGGTTCGCCACCAGCGCCGCCAACGTGTCGTTGTCACCGAAACGGATTTCGTCAGTGACCACGGTGTCGTTCTCATTGATCACCGGGATCACCTTGAGCTCGACCAACGCACGCAGCGTACTGCGAGCATTCAGGTAGCGCTTGCGGTCAGACAAATCGTCGTGCGTCAGGAGAATTTGTGCAGTATGCCGACCATGCTCGGCGAAGCTCGACTCCCAAGCCTGCACCAGGCCCATCTGACCGATGGCAGCAGCCGCCTGCAACTCGTGCATCGCACTGGGTCGTGCGGTCCAGCCCAAGCGACTCATCCCCGCCGCCACCGCCCCTGAGGACACCAGCACCAGCTCAACGCCAGCCTCATGCAGAGCAACCATCTGCTCGACCCAGACACCCATTGCCGCGCGATCCAGGCCCTTGCCGTCCGCCGTCAGCAAAGCGCTGCCGATCTTCACGACCCAACGCTGCGCACCTGTCACCTTGCTCCGCATCATCTTCAACCTTAGCTTGAGGACAGCACGACCCAGCGCTGCCCGTAACGTTATTCGTGACTACCGATTTCCAGATACTAAAACGCCGCTCTGGTGAGCGGCGCTTAAGTTTATCGCAACGAATCAGTCACGCACGTAAATGATTTCCGGACCGTCTTCGTCATCCACATCTTCTTCATCCCAATCGTCATCACCGATGTCATGGACCGACTTCACACCACTGCGACGCAGGGCACGCTGATCGTCCAGCGCCTGCAACTGGGCACGAGCCTCATCTTCGATACGCTGATCGAGGTCGGCCAGTTCGCCCTTGTAGACAGGGTCGTTAGCCAGACGATCGGCACGATCTTCCAGGTAACGCATGATGTCATGACACAGACGCTCAGTGCCTTGCTTGGCGATCGCGGAGATCACGTAGACCGGACCGGTCCACTCCAGACGATCAACGATTTCCTTGACGCGAGCATCGTGCTCTTCTTCAAGGATCTGGTCGCATTTGTTCAGCACCAGCCAGCGATCACGCTCAGCCAGGGACGGGCTGAACTTGGTCAGCTCGCTGACGATCACCTCAGCGGCATCCGCAGCACTGGTGTCATCCAGCGGCGCCATGTCGACGAGGTGCAGCAACAGACGGGTACGCGACAAGTGCTTCAGGAAACGAATCCCCAGACCCGCACCATCGGAGGCGCCTTCGATCAGACCCGGAATGTCCGCCACCACGAAGCTCTTCCAGCGATCGACGCTGACCACACCCAGGTTCGGCACCAGAGTGGTGAACGGATAGTCGGCGACTTTCGGCTTGGCGGCCGAAACCGAGCGAATGAACGTACTTTTGCCGGCGTTCGGCAAACCGAGCAGACCAACGTCCGCCAACACTTTCATTTCCAGCTTCAGGTCACGCTGCTCGCCTGGCTTGCCCGGAGTAGTCTGGCGTGGCGCGCGGTTGGTACTGGATTTGAAACGGGTGTTGCCCAGACCGTGCCAGCCACCATGAGCCACCAGCAGTTTCTGACCAGCCTTGGTCAGGTCGCCAATCACTTCCTGAGTGGCGGAGTCAATCACCGTGGTGCCGACCGGAACGCGCAGCACCAGCTCTTCACCCTTTTTACCGGTGCAGTCAGTGCTGCCGCCATTGGAACCGCGCTCGGCATCGAAGTGCCGGGTGTAACGGTAGTCCACCAGGGTGTTCAGGTTTTCATCGGCGATCATGTAGACCGAGCCGCCATCACCACCGTCACCGCCGTTCGGGCCGCCATTTTCAATGAATTTTTCGCGACGGAAGCTCATGCAACCGTTGCCGCCGTCGCCGGCCTTTACTCGAATCGATACTTCATCAACAAACTTCATAACAAAACGCCTCTCGCCATACGGACGAGCCGAAAAAACCTAGACATAAGACTCTTGCAAAAATGAGCGCAGCGACCTCAATCAACGACCGCCAATACAGCGCTGGAGCCCATCACAAACAGCTTTGCAAGAGACTCACCCCACAAACGAAAAAGCCCCGTCGCAAGACAGGGCTTTTCCAGCAACTACGTAATTATGCCGCGACGACGTCAGTCTTCGGAACAATGCTTACGTAACGACGACCGAAGGCGCCTTTTACTTCGAACTTGATCACGCCGTCGATTTTAGCGAACAGAGTGTGATCCTTGCCCATGCCAACGCCGTAGCCAGCGTGGAATTGGGTGCCGCGCTGACGCACGATGATGTTGCCCGGAATGATAACCTGGCCGCCATACATCTTCACGCCAAGGCGTTTGGCTTCTGAGTCGCGACCGTTACGGGTACTACCACCAGCTTTTTTGTGTGCCATGAGTTCAATTCTCCTAGTGAGGAATTAGGCTGAAATTAAGCCTGAATACCGGTGATTTTGATCTCGGTGTACCACTGGCGGTGGCCCATACGCTTCATGTGGTGCTTACGGCGACGGAACTTGATGATGCGGACTTTATCGTGACGACCTTGGGAGATCACTTCAGCCACAACGGTAGCGCCAGCAACAACTGGAGCGCCGATATTCACGTCGTCGCCATTGGCAACCAACAGAACGCGATCAAAAGTAACGGATTCGCCGGTAGCGATTTCCAGTTTTTCGATCTTCAGGTATTCACCTGGAGCAACTTTGTACTGCTTGCCACCAGTAACGATTACTGCATAAGACATGGTATTTCTCCGATAATCCTGCTCACCCAGCTCTTTATAAGAAGAGGTATTGGCTGGCATGGCTGCATAAGGCTGGAGGCCTGTTTGCAATTGCGTAAGGCAGGTGCTGCCCAGGAAGTTCAGGGTGCGCGATTGTACGCAAGCTGCCAAGGCGATGCAAGTGGTCGTCCATCGTGCCTTGACAGGCCCGGACGTGGGTCCTAGCATGCCGCGCAACCCTTCTGGAGCAACTGTCGCTGATGCAACCCCAAGCTTTCTACCGCGCGGTGGCGGACGATTTTAGCGCCGTCGACGGCATCATCAAGAAACAGCTGACTTCCCGAGTGCCGCTGGTATCGAAAATCGGCGACTACATTACCTCGGCCGGCGGTAAACGCCTGCGTCCGTTGCTCGTGCTGCTGTGCGGCAAGGCGCTCGGCCGCGAAGGCGATGACCTGCGCCTGCTGGCCGCGACCATCGAGTTCCTGCACACCGCCACCCTGCTGCACGACGACGTCGTCGACATGTCCGGCATGCGCCGTGGCCGTTCGACCGCCAACGCCATGTGGGGCAACGCGCCGAGCGTGCTGGTGGGCGACTTCCTGTATTCGCGCTCCTTCGAAATGATGGTCGAACTGGGCTCCATGCCGGTGATGAAAATCCTTTCGCAAGCCACGCGCATCATCGCTGAAGGCGAAGTGTTGCAGCTGTCGAAGGTCCGTGACGCCAGCACCACTGAAGAAACCTACATGGAAGTCATCCGCGGCAAAACCGCGATGCTCTTCGAAGCCTCGACCCACAGTGCAGCGGCCCTGGCTGGTGCCTCGCCGGAACAGAGCGAAGCGCTGCGCACCTTCGGCGATCATCTGGGGGTGGCCTTCCAATTGGTCGACGACCTGCTGGACTACCGTGGCGACGCCGAGACCTTGGGCAAGAACGTTGGCGATGATCTGGCCGAAGGCAAGCCGACTCTGCCCCTGATCTACACCATGCGCGAAGGCACTCCGGAGCAGGCTGCACTGGTTCGTCAGGCGATCCAGAAAGGCGGCATTGAAGACCTGGAAAGCATTCGCGAAGCCGTTGAAGCTTCCGGCTCGCTGGATTACACCGCGCAACTGGCCCGCGATTACGTGGCCCGTGCAATCAAGTGCCTCGACGCCCTGCCTGCCAGCGAATACCGCGATGCATTGGTAGAGTTGAGTGAGTTTGCGGTAGCCCGCACGCACTGATCAGCGCCTTTGTAGGAGCGAGGCTTGCCCGCGAATGCGATCTACCAGTCGACATCAATGTGACTGACACACCGCGTTCGCGGGCAAGCCTCGCTCCTACAAATCATATGCGTCCCCCCTCCCCCGTATAAACCCTATATAATGTGCGCTTTTTAGCCATCCTGAATCCAAGGAGCCTTAGTGAGCACGTTGCCACCCTGCCCGAAATGCAATTCCGAATACACCTATGAAGACGGCGCACAGCTGATCTGCCCGGAGTGCGCCCACGAGTGGTCCGCCAGCGGCGAAACCGAAGTGGCCTCCGATGACACCGTGAAAAAGGATTCGGTCGGCAATGTCCTGCAGGACGGCGATACCATCACCGTGATCAAGGACCTCAAGGTCAAAGGCACGTCGCTGGTGGTCAAGGTCGGCACCAAGGTCAAGAACATCCGCCTGTGCGATGGCGACCACGACATCGACTGCAAGATCGATGGCATCGGCCCGATGAAACTCAAATCCGAGTTCGTCAGAAAAGTCTGAATCTGCTGTATTCCATCCCGCGCCCCGGCGTGGGATGGTGCTTCGCCCTTCCCCGCACCACCCAGCACTCCTGCGCAACAGCCAAACCCCAGTCGTTTTGACCTTACCCAACCTTTACCCAGAAAAAAACACAAAGCGCCAATAGGCCCTTGCTATTTGACGAATAAGAATTATTCTCATTGAAACCCATCAATGGAGATGAGACCCATGACTTATTTGATCGATGCCTGGCTGGACCGCCCACACCCCTACCTCAGAATCCTGCATCGGGAAACCGGGGAAGTCTGTGCAGTGCTTGAAGAAGAAGCCTTGAACGAGCTGCAGGATCAGGGTGATCTGGACGTCAACGGCTTGAGTTCCAGCGAGCCGGTGGTGCTCAAGGAACTGGTGCGCAATCTGTTTCTGTTCTGCTATGCCCGGGCGTTGCGCCCGACGAATGAGCTGCATCACAAGATCGAAATATGAAAATGCAACATGTCGGAGCGAGCCCTGTGGGAGCGGGCTTGCTCGCGAAGAGGCCTTAACATTCAATATCATCGCTGAATGACACATCGCCTTCGCGAGCAAGCCCGCTCCCACATGACCGAGCCCGTTCCGACACTCAGGTTTTACAGAACGTCGAGCAGTTCGACGTCGAATACCAGTACGCTGTGCGGCGGAATGCTGCCAACGCCTTGAGCGCCGTAAGCCAGTTCGCTCGGCACGTACAGACGCCATTTGCTGCCGGCGTTCATCAGTTGCAGGGCTTCAGTCCAGCCAGCGATAACGCCGCCCACCGGGAATTCTGCAGGTTGACCACGATCGTAGGAGCTGTCGAACACAGTGCCGTCGATCAGGGTGCCGTGGTAGTGAGTGCGCACTTGATCTTCACGGGTTGGCTTGGCGCCTTCACCTTGAGTCAGCACTTCGAATTGCAGGCCGGAAGCCAGGGTGGTGATGCCTTCGCGCTTGGCGTTTTCAGCCAGGAAAGCCAGGCCTTCGCCAGCAGCGGCTTCAGCCTTGGCTGCGGCTTCGGCTTGCATGATTTCGCGAATCACCTTGAAGCTGGCGGACATTTCTTCCTGACCCACACGGCTTGGCTTGCCGGCGAACGCGTCGGTCAGGCCAGCCAGGATCGCGTCCAGGCTAACGCCCGGCGGCGGGTTGTCACGCAGCTGGTCGCCCAACTGACGGCCAATGCCGTAGCTGACGCGGGTTTCGTCGGTGGACAGATTTACTTCGGACATGACACTGCTCCGCTATGCGGACGGCCCTGGAATTTGCCGTGCGTACACAGCGCATCCCGGAGCGCCCGGAATCAAAAGGGCGAGCAGACTAGCACAGATGCCGACACGTTGATGAATGGCGTCAGCGCTGTCACACAGAACGGAAGGTGATCGGTACTTTCAGGCTTTCCTCGGTGCTGGCACCGCACATTTCGTCATGAACCGAGGCATGCATAACGTTGAACGACAATTTGGGAAAGGCATGAAGCACGTCACGCGCATGCTCGACCGAGCGCAGATGCATTATTTCGCCGTGGGCATCGCGTAATGGATGCGCCGAACCATGCATCCGAGCCTCCAGCACGTAGATCACGCCATCTACCGAGATCAGGTTCAGCTCATCGATCTTTCCGGCGATGGCATACGCATTCAGTTCTTGCAGGTTCATGAGCGCACCTCACGCTGTGGCGAGCCAGGATCCCTACATGGATATGCCTCGACGCGCCAAAGTACAAGCCACAAACCACACCGCCCGTCTGTTTCACACCTCTTGCAGGAGCGAGGCTTGCCCGCGAAGAGGCCGTGTCAGTCGACATAAGTGTTGTCTGTTACGCCGCCTTCGCGGGCAAGCCCGCTCCTACAAGTGCTGTGCAAATCAGTGCTTGGTCAGCTTGTCCAGATAACCCATGGCAAACGCCGACACCACAAAAGTCATGTGAATGACCACATACCATTTCAAATGCTCGGGATCGACGTTCTTGGCGTCCATGAAAATCCGTAGCAGGTGGATCGACGAAATCGCCACGATGGAAGCCGCGACCTTCATCTTCAACGAAGACGAATCCATGGTGCCCAACCAGTTGAGCTTTTCCTTGCTGTCGTCGATATCCAGCTGAGAAACGAAGTTCTCATAACCGGAGATCATCACCATCACCAGCAGACCGCCTACCAGCGCCATGTCGATCAGCGACAGCAGTACCAGAATCAGATCCGACTCGGCCATCGAGAACACGTTAGGGATGACGTGGAAGACTTCCTGGAAGAATTTCAGTGCCAACGCCAGCAAGCCCAGGGACAAACCGAAATAGATCGGCGCCAGTAACCAGCGGGAGGCGTACATTGCATTTTCGATAAAGCGTTCCATTGAATCTCACACAAGGGGCTGGAAATGGCGGCGAGTATAACAGCCACCTGTTACGCCCAGAAACCGCCGAAAAATCCGCAACCTGCGTGTGTGTGACAAAGTTTTTCTGCTAGTGTCCAGATTATTGACAGGTCAGCGACGTCGGACAGGAAGACTGGAAATGGATGTGCGATTGCCTTTAACGAGTGCCGGACTTTGCCTCACGTTGCTGCTCGGTGGTTGTTCACCCAGCGATGAGAAACGCCAGGTCAACCTCGAAGAAAAGACCGCGCAGTTCGAACAGTCCCTGGAGACCATCGACGATCCGAAACTCAAGGATGCTGTGGCCGAGCTTGGCAGTTCACTCCTGCTGCTCGAACGCGCGCAACTCAAACTCGATACCAAACCAGTGGTCACCGAATACGGCGAAGACGCCCTCGCCGCGCTTAAGCACTACCCCACGCCCCAGGCGCTCGTCGACACTTACATCAACGGCCTGTTCGTGCTGCACAAGGAATCCAGCTCGGATTACCTCACCGATCTGCAGCCGGTATTTCCCTTCAATTTCAGCATCCCGGACGCATTCGTTTTTCCTCATGGCCTGGAGTGGCAATCGGTGACCCTGAGCAACAAGCGCGTCATCGCGTTTCAGCCGGAATGGTCGGAAACCGATCCCGGCATTCAGCTGAGCCCGTCGAGCTCCAACCTGACCAACCCCGATGATTTGACGGTGACCTACCCCTTCATCGAAGGCCTGGATGTGGATAAGAAAAACCAGCCACAACCGGTGAGCCTGCAAGGCAAGGTGGAGGTCATCGCCCCGCGCCGGTTCTACAGCTTCGACCTGACGAAAAAGGACGTTGGCCAGACTCGCACCCACGACAACGTCAGTGTCACCCTGCTGAAACTGACCAATAACCATGCCGAAATAGAATTCAGCAATAGCGCGCCGCTGGCCCCCGAGGTTCGCGATATACCGCTCAACCCGTTGATCGTTCAGGCCCGGGACGCCACAGGACAATTCATCTCTCGCTCAGGTGCGATCAACGAAACCGCCGAACAAATTGCGTTCTATCAAAAACAACTGGTGTATTTGCAACAGCAGAAGGCCTGGAGCGAGGCGCTCGAAAAACAACTCGACGACGAGCAGCGTGCGTTTGAAAAGCAGCACGCCCGGCATTACACCAAGGTGTACTTCAACGGGCCCATCGATACCCTCGAAGTCAGCCTGCTGGATTTCTCGGCGGTCACGATGACCCACAAGGACCTGAACCTGCCGATACGGCGCTTCGACCCGCATACCACGGAGAAAACCATCCAGCCACTGATCTTGCCGGTGGTGGTGTATGACGACCAGGTCGCGACCTGGCTCAAAGGTGCAACGCTGAGCGAAGAACAACTGAAAAACAGCATCAGCATCAGTCAGTCGGTGGATGACCCGAGTGCCGCGCACATCACATTCGATCACCCCAGAAGCTTCAATGACGAACTGCTCGGCAACTCTTTCAATCACGGCGAAAGCCCCGTGACGTTCTTTACCCAAGACCGCAATGGCCAGCGCGATGGACCGATCGAGCCCCCGCCGCAGGCGTATCAGGTCGATCCGATACGCGGCGACATCACCTATGATCTGAACCTGTTTCCGGAAACGCCGGCTTACGCGGTGGGCTCCATGCCCCAGTTCCTCGCGACTGTCGATCAGCAAACGTACGACGCCCGCCAATTGCCCAAAGGCCTTGAGCTCAAAGGGAATGCGTTGGTGGTGGATTTGAAGCTGTTTCCCGCGCAGGACTGGCGTTTTTTCGCCAAGGACGACAGTGACAACTACTTGAAGGAGATTCTTTCAGTCACTCACGACGCGAGCG
The DNA here is from genome assembly GCF_022014505.1 of Pseudomonas sp. PGPR40. Classification (NCBI taxonomy): domain Bacteria; kingdom Pseudomonadati; phylum Pseudomonadota; class Gammaproteobacteria; order Pseudomonadales; family Pseudomonadaceae; genus Pseudomonas; species Pseudomonas sp. PGPR40. The sequence goes on from NZ_JAKLSP010000016.1 coordinate 122,648, forward strand.
CGCAAGGCTCGGCGTTATTTGCAGTGCATTACTTCTATGGCCAGCCCACACGTCTGGAAACTTATCAGCGCACCCACCTCACCACCGTGCAATATGGTTTCGAGGTCAAACTCGACAAGGCTGAGCCAGACAACCTTGATCGATAACCTGTTCAGCGCTCGGGCCGAAACTCGGGACCGCTAAGGTTGTGGTAACGACCACCATTGATTTCTCGCAATTGGGCTTGCAGATGCAGGCACCAGATTTGTGGGTCATCGGCCAATTCATAACCATGCAAGGTCAGACTTTCAACGATGGTATCGAGGATCGATTCAGCCACGACCGGCCCACGGAACGGGCCTTGGGCCTTGATGGCGGAAGGTTGCTCGCCGGCCATGCCGGCGGCGAAGAGCAAGGTCCACATGCCCGTATCTCCCGCCAGCGGGCGGATCGCACATTCGATACGGGTCACAAGGCCCAGGCATTGACGGGTGAGGCAGAGGTTGCGCGACATGGCGGCGACCCTCGGTAGATCCGGTATTCAGCCTCCACGGGAAGGCTGTCTCGATCCAGTGATTACTGTCGATATCCTTGAGCAGATAATAGAAGAAAAGTGTGGCTCGTACGCGAACCGAGACCAGAAGGTGCCGAGTGGTCGCCGCGTGAATATTGACGCCAGAATTGTGGCGAGGAAGGCAAGCCCTCGTAGGAGCCAGGCTTGCCGGCGAAGGCGTCCTTAAGTGCGCCTTCGCCGGCAAGCCGGCTCCTACAGGTCCGATTTAATCCCTTACTGACTGGCATTAGGGCAAGCCCCCTCGTCACAGGGAGCACCTCAATGTCGAGATAGACTCAAGCCGGTTTGATTTCCAGCATTGCTTCCTGCGCCAACTCTTTTTCGGCCTCTTTGAGATCTTCGTCGCTGATCATTTCCGCGATCACCCGCAAGCGCTCCACCACTCGCGCGTTGACGCTGCCTTCAGGGAATTCACCATTCTCATCCGGCGCACCAGCCGGCTCGCCGACCAACAGGCTCAGGGCCTCATCGGCCTGGCGCACCGCGTAGACATGGAACTGTCCCGCGCGCACCGCCGCCAGCACCTTCTCGTCGAGCATTAGCGTAGCAACGTTGGCCTGGGGAATGATCGCCCCTTGCTCACCGGTCAGACCGCGCGCTTCGCAGAGTCGGAAGAAACCTTCGATCTTCTCGTTGACCCCACCCACTGCTTGCACTTCACCGAACTGGTTGATCGAACCGGTAATCGCGAAGCACTGCTTGAGCGGGGTTTTCGACAACGCCGAGATCAGCGTGCATGCCTCGCCCAAAGACGCGCTGTCACCGTCGACATAACCGTAGGACTGCTCCAGGGCGATGCTCGCGGAAATCGCCAGCGGGAATTCCTGGGCATAACGGCTGCCCAGATACCCCGTGAGGATCATCACGCCCTTGGAGTGAATCGGCTGGCCGAGGTTGACCTCACGCTCGATGTCGACAATGCCGCTGCCGCCCGGATAAACCGTGGCGGAAATCCGCGCCGGTACCCCGAAGGCCGAATCGCCGACTTCCAGCACCGTCAGCCCGTTGCACTTGCCGACAGCCGCGCCATCGGTGTCGATCAGGATGATGCCGGCCAGCATGTCATCGAGAATCCGCGCCGAAACGCGCCCGGTACGGGTAGCCTTGGCCTTGAGCGCACGCTCGATGTGCCCGGCGTCAGTCATCTCGTCACCCGCCAGGTCACGAATGAAATCCGCCTCGCTGACCAGTTGGAACAGATCGCCGATACGCGCCGACAAACGCCCCTGGTGCTCGGCCAGACGCGCGCTGTAAGTCGCCAGTCGCGCCACCGCATCAGCGGTCAGCGGCGCCATGCCTTCCTCGGACGTACGGGTTTTGAGCAACTGGGCAAACTGCTCCAGGCTTTCGTCGACCATCGGAATGTCTTCATCGAAATCCACCAGGACACGGAACATCTCCTGGAAGTCCGGATCGAGGTCTTGCAACGTGTAATACAGCTGCCGGGCGCCGATGATGACGACTTTGACCTGCAATGGAATGTGCTGCGGTGTCAGGGTTACGGTGGCGAAGCGGCCCATCTCGCCGAGCGGCGATTCCATTTTCAGCTTGCGCGATTGCAGGGCGCGCTTGAGCGCATCCCAGACAAAAGGCTCGCTGAGCATTTTTTCCGCTTCGAGAATCAGGAAACCGCCGTTGGCCCGGTGCAGCGCACCCGGTCGCAACTGCCGATACGTGGTGTAGAGCGCGCCCTGATCGGTGGTGTACTCGATGCGGCCGAACAAGTTTTCGTAAGTCGGGTGCGGCTCGAACACCACTGGCGCACCGCCGCTGAATGGATGACCGACCACCAGGCTCGGGGCGTATTGCTCTTCGAGCATTTTACGGGCGATGGCGTCGGTCTTGCTGTCGTCCACCAGTTGCTCGACCACCGTCTTGAGCAGGTACACCTGCATCGCTTGCAGGTAACCGCAAACGCCTGCGTTTTCCGCGTACTTTTCCGACAGCGGCGCGAGCAATGGCTGCAAGGCCAGGGTGATGGTTTCTTCGTTGAGTTGACGCAGTTGATTACTCGACTCGCGCTTCCATTGCGGCAGGCTGGCGAGTTCTTCGTTCAATCGCTCTTCCAGCCCGGAAATGTCGTCATGAAAGCGTTCGCGCTCGGCTTCCGGCAACTGGGCGAACTCAGCCTCATCCAGTGCCTTGCCTTCGCTCATCGGGGTGAAGGCGATGTTGCTGCTGTCGCGGTAGAGCGCAACCTCTTTCTCCAGCGCCAGACGCTCGATCACATCCAGTGCACGGTCATAACGCTGGTTGAACGCGCGGTCGATGGCACTTTTCTTCTGCTGATAGGACGGGTGCTCGAATACGGCCGGAAAGGTCGCCAGCAGGTTGTCGATCAAGCCGTTGATGTCACCGATGAAGGCACCGGCAGTGCCTGATGGCAATTCCAGGGCACGAGGCTCGCGCGGTTCATCGAAATTATTGACATAGACCCAGTCCGCCGGGGTCTGCAGGCGTTTGCCTTCGGCCTTGAGGTAGCGTTTGACGAACGAAAACCGGCCGGTGCCGGGTTCGCCCATGACGAATACGTTGTAACCGGGGCGTGGCATGGCCACACCGAACTGCAAGGCTTCGACCGCACGTTCCTGGCCAAGCACACCGCGGAAGGGCTCCAGATCATTGGTGGTAGAGAAGCTGAACTGTTCAGCGGAAAACGGACGGGTCAGCGCTTCAGGCGCTAGACGCAAGCTGGCAGCAACAGGATCAGGCATCGGGCTTCCTTACATCAGGCGGGGCAGATAGCGGCATTCTGGCGCTGCCCGTACTCACTGGCAAGGCGCGCCTCAAGCCAAAGCTCAGACAAACTGTCAGCCTCAGGCCGAGCGGGTCAAAATCAGTGCTTTCAAGGAATGTTCCGCAAAAAATCACGGAATCCCAGGATCGTGCCTAAACTCCAGACTGCGCGGCTGGAAACAATAACCGGCCCACTGGCGTTCTCAGAAGCCAGACCCCTGTCCATTGGAATGCACACAAAGAGAACATAGCTATGAAACGGATTCTTCTCGGTACTCTCTTCACCGCTGTATCCATCAACGCCATGGCTCAGGCGCCAGGCGGTCCGGATTGCGGTTGGGGCAACATGCTGTTCGAAGGTCAGCGTGGCACCCCGGCACACTTCCTGGCATCCACCACCAACGGCACTTCCGGTAACGCAACGTTTGGTATGACCTCCGGTACCAACGGTTGCTCCACCAATGCGTCGCTGACCTACGGCGGCAAATCCTGGATCGCCATGAATGGCATGATGAACGAGCTGTCCGAAGACATGGCCAAAGGTCAGGGCGAAGCGCTGACCACTTACGCCGTGGTACTGGGCGTGGCGCCGGAAGACCGTGCGCACTTCGCCGCCGTGACTCATCAACATTTCCAGCAAATTTTCAGCAAAGCTGACGTGACCGCTGATGACGTGCATACCAACACCCTGGCCGTGCTGAAAAGCGACCCTCGTCTGGCCAAGTACGCCACCCGAGCTTAAGCTCGAACGCACCCCGCTTCTTCCGAGAAGCGGGTTTTGTTTTTTTGACGCGACCCTTTTGGGTCATGTTGCTGATTGCAGGAGCTGGCTTGCCAGCGATGGTCGTAACCTTCGCTGGCAAGCCAGCTCCTACAGTCATACGGCACCCGCTATTCGGGGTCTTTGTTTCTTTCGGCTTAAGTTGCTCACTATGCTCAAACGCCTTGCCTGGCTGGCGCTCTGTTTCTGCGCCCCGCTGTCCGCCGCGCCACATATCGACAATCAACGTTTGCAGCAACTGGCCAACGACCCCTTCTGGATTTCCCTGGGGCATTACGAAACCGCCAAGCTCGGTGGCTGGCGCAGCTATGTCAGCGACAAGAAATTCTTTCTCGCCCCCGATGGCAACGAACACCCCGACCGCGAACTGGCGGCGACCGTACAGGCTCTGTTTGCCCCGGCCAGTGCCGGCGAGCAGCATGCACAATGCGTTTATCCGGCCCGCACCCGCTGGCTCAAGGCGCAACTTGAGCTGAGCGATCTGCCGATGCCGGACTGTGCTGAGTTCACGCAATGGTTCAAGGACGTTTCGCCCCACAGCGCGGTGATGATTTTCCCGGCGGCCTACCTGAACAGCCCGTCGTCAATGTTCGGCCACACCCTGCTGCGCATCGATCAGGCCAATGTGCAGAGCGACAAGACCTCGCTGCTCAGTTACGCGATCAACTTCGGCGCCTACATCGAAGGTTCGGACAACAGCCTTCTATACGCCTGGAAAGGCTTGATGGGCGGCTATCCCGGGCTGTTCGCGCTGGTGCCGTATCAGGAAAAACTCTCGGAATACCGCAGCCTGGAGAACCGCGACCTGTGGGAATACCGCCTGAACCTGACCCAGCAGGAAACCGAACGCATGGTCGAGCACGTCTGGGAGCTCAAGCAGATCCAGTTCGACTACTTTTTCTTCGACGAAAACTGCTCCTACCGCCTGCTTGAACTGCTGCAAGTGGCACGGCCGAACCTGCATTTGACCGAACAGTTCCCGTTGACGGCCATCCCCACCGACACGGTCAAAGCGGTAAAAGAAGCTGGCTTGGTGCAATCGATCGAGTATCGCCCGTCCCGTGAGCGCGAACTGCTCAACCGTGCCGAGCCGTTAACCTCCGAAGAGCAGGCATGGGTGCTGAAAGTCAGCGCCGATCAGAAGCAATTGCAGACCCCGGCATTCAAGGCTCAACCTCGCGACCGTCAGGCGTTGATCATCGATGCGGCTTATCGCCTGGAGCGTTATCGCGCCAATGGTCAGGAGCGAGACCCACAACGGGCCCAGCGCAGTTTCGAATTGCTGCGCGCCATCAATCAAAACCCGCCCCCGGAACTGGACATTCCGCAACCCGGCTTGCCCGAGGACGGTCACGAATCCCGCACCTGGCAGGCCGGCATCGGCACCCGGGGCGACAAGGCCTTCGGCGAATATGGCCTGCGCATGGCCTATCACGATCTCAATGACAATATGGAAAGCTTCCCCCTCGGCGCACAAATCGAAATCCTGCAAATGAAGCTGCGCCAATACGAAGGCAATGACTGGCAGTTACAACAACTGGATCTGGCGACCATCCGCTCGCTGACGCCTCGCAATCAATTGTTGCAGCCGCTGTCGTGGCAAGTCACCGGCGGCCTTGAGCGCGTACCGGGCAAGCATGATGACGAAACCCTGGTCAGCCATGTCAATGGTGGCGGCGGCGGGACCTGGCAACTGGGTGACGACATGCTTGGTTTCGCCTTGGGCACCGTGCGTGTCGAGCATAACAACGACTTTGCGGCCTTCATCGCCCCGGCGGCGGGCTTTAATAGCGGCTTGCTATGGAAAAATCCGCTGGGCAATTTCAGCCTTGAAGCCAAGGGTGATTACTTCACCAATGGCGAGGTGCGCCGGAGTGTGAGCCTGAATCAGCAGTGGGAACTGTCGCGAAATCTGGGTGTACGCCTGACTGCCCAACGCGAATTCAGCCACCTGGCTTCGCCCGAAAACGAAGTGATGCTTGAGGTGAAGTGGTATCACTATTGATGCAAATCCCTTGTGGGAGCGGGCTTGCTCGCGAAGGCGGTGTGTCAGTTGGCATCGATGTTGACTGACACTCCGTCTTCGCGAGCAAGCCCGCTCCCACATTGAATCCTTGTAAGCCCACAGATTAATCACAAGCCTTTCACACACCCGACGAATCTACTTCTAGACTTCTCTTATAGACCGGCTCGGCTAATGGCTTGCGTCAGTGCCAAGCCATTGGGACAAGCGCGAACGGGCCTGGCAACAAGAGAAAGACCGGGACGCCGCGCGAGCCTATCGCTCGCAATAAGTCGTTTACAGACATTCGTCGAAACTTAAAGCCTGTGACCATGGCCCAAATCCTATAACGGGAGAACAGCATGAGCCGTGCCTTCGTCAATGAAGATAACGCTGCCGAGCAAGCCGATCTGCCAGTCGAACGGCAGGTCAGCGCGCAGCCCAATTACGTCACGCCCGCCGGTCTGGCGCAGCTTCAGGCGAAAGTCGTCGAGCTGCAAAAACTGCTTGATCAGGAAAGCGCCAAAGGCGAACTGGCCGATAAGCAGCGCCAGGCCGACCTCGATCGCGACTGGCGTTACTTCAAACATCGTCTGCAAAGCGCCCAAGTGGTCGCGCTGGCCTCCTCGGCCGAGAAAGTGCAGATCGGCAACTGGGTGACCTTTGCCGACGAACACGATCATCAGCAGCGCGTGCAATTGGTCGGAGAAGACCAGGCGGATGCCGCCCATGGCTTGATCAATTGGAGTTCGCCGCTGGGGCGGGCGTTGCTCGGGGCACAAGTAGGCGATGAAGTGTTGTGGAAACGGCCGGCGGGGGATTTGGTGATTGAGGTGTTGACCATAGAAATCGGGTGAATTCGATGACGCCTTCGCGGGCAACACCCCCCTGTAGGAGCGAGGCTTGCCCGCGAAGGCCGCGCCGCAGTCTTACTGAACGCCCATAAAAAAACGGAGCCCCGAAGGCCAATGCCAGTCAGTTAAGACACGGAACCCTGTAGGAGCGAGCTTGCTCGCGAAGGCGGCAGTACAGTCAACATTGATGTCGCCTGATATACCGCTTTCGCGAGCAAGCTCGCTCCTACCGGGTTGCGCTTAACTGACTGGCATTGGCCCCGAAGGCTCCGTTTTTTATCCAACCAACCTGAAATCAGGCCAGTTTCTTGTGCCGTACGCGGTGCGGCTGGGAAGCCGCTTCGCCGAGGCGTTTCTTGCGATCGGCTTCGTACTCGGTGTAGTTGCCTTCGAAGAACACCGCTTGCGAATCGTCTTCGTACGCCAGGATGTGAGTCGCGACGCGGTCAAGGAACCACCGATCGTGGGAGATCACAATGGCGGCGCCCGGGAAGTCCAGCAAGGCTTCTTCCAGGGAACGCAGGGTTTCAACGTCGAGGTCGTTGGACGGTTCGTCGAGCAGCAGGACGTTGCCGCCCTCTTTCAGGGTCAGAGCCAGGTGCAAGCGACCACGCTCACCACCGGACAGGTCCTTGACGAACTTCTGCTGATCGCCGCCCTTGAAGTTGAAGCGACCCACGTAGGTGCGCGACGGGATCTCGTAGTTGCCGATGCGAATCTGGTCGGAACCGTCGGAGATCTGCTGGAACACAGTCTTGCTGCCATCCAGGTCTTCACGGCTCTGATCGACGCACGCCAGTTGCACGGTTTCGCCGACTTCGATGGAGCCCGAATCCGGCGTTTCCTTGCCCATCAGCATACGGAACAGGGTCGATTTACCGGCACCGTTACCGCCGATCACGCCAACGATGGCGCCTTTAGGCATGGAGAACGACAGGTTGTCGATCAGCACGCGATCGCCATATCCCTTCGATACGTTCTTGAACTCGATGACCTTGTCGCCCAGGCGCGGACCGGCCGGGATGTAGATCTCGTTGGTTTCGCTGCGCTTCTGGAATTCCTGCGATTGCATTTCTTCGAAGCGTTGCAGACGAGCCTTGGATTTGGACTGGCGGGCCTTGGCGCCTTTGCGCACCCACTCCAGTTCTTCCTTCATGGCCTTTTCGTGGGCCGACTGCTGCTTGGATTCGGCCGCCAGACGGTCGGACTTGGCTTCGAGCCAACCCGAATAGTTGCCCTCGTACGGGATACCGGCGCCGCGGTCGAGCTCGAGGATCCAGCCGGCAACGTTGTCCAGGAAGTAACGGTCGTGCGTGATCGCAACCACAGTGCCCGGGAAATCGTGCAGGAAGTGCTCCAGCCAGGCGACGGAATCGGCGTCCAGGTGGTTGGTCGGTTCGTCGAGCAGCAGCATGTCCGGCGCGGACAGCAGCAGGCGGCACAGGGCCACACGACGCTTTTCACCACCGGACAGCACTTCGACCTTGGCATCCCACGCTGGCAGACGCAGCGCATCGGCGGCGACTTCCAGTTGGCGATCCAGGTTGTGACCGTCGCTGGCTTGCAGGATGGCTTCAAGCTTGGCCTGTTCGGCGGCCAGTTTGTCGAAATCTGCATCCGGTTCAGCGTAGGCCGCGTAAACCTCGTCCAGGCGCGCCTGAGCGTCCTTGATCACGCTGACCGCTTCCTCGACCACTTCACGCACGGTCTTGGTCGGATCCAGGATCGGTTCCTGCGGCAGGTAGCCAATGTTCAGCTCCGGCATCGGACGGGCTTCACCGTCGAACTCGGTATCGACGCCGGCCATGATTTTCAGCAGCGTGGACTTACCCGAACCGTTAAGACCGAGTACGCCGATCTTGGCGCCAGGGAAGAACGACAGCGAAATGTTTTTCAGGATTTCCCGCTTCGGCGGAACAACTTTGCCCAGCCGATGCATGGTGAAGACGTATTGAGCCATGGAGAACCTAGGGTCAGTGACTGATGAATGATTGGAGCACAGGCGATGCCCGGCCAGGCCATGCGCGTCGTTCGTTTGATGGGTATCAAGGCGTGCGCGCTGAAAAAACCTCTAGGAGCTGGAACGCTCCCGCGTAACCGGCAAAGCTACCTGATTGATAGAGGGCAGTCCAGCCGAGTGGGGGCTGGCACTTCGCCACAACTCAAGGCATGCTAGCCGCCCTTCGGGCGTCCGGCTTATAGTGCGCGTCGCGCCAGTCCAGCCAAACCGCAGGATTACAGTTTGTCCAATGTCTCTCCGCCATCGTCCGCGAGCGCACTCAATCCTGCGACCGGCTCGCCCCTGCGCGGAACCTTGAAAGGCGCGCTGGCGGCCCTCGTGCTGTTGCTGCTCGCACTGCTGTTCTGGCAACTGCTGGATCAGCTTCGCGAAACCCAGAAAAACCAGCGCCAGTACACCATCGACTACTCCGCCGACCTGGCTGCGCAAGTCAGCCTGAACATGGCGCTCAATGCCCAGATCGCCCTAAATCTGCTACCGATCATCGAACAACCACAAAGTCCCGACGAACAGCAGGCGTTGCTGCGTAAATTGCAACAATCGCTGCCCGACCTGCGTAGCCTGGCGCTGCTCAGTCCCTCCGGAAAAATCCTCAGCGACAGCGCCGCTGACAGCCAGGACGCCAATTACCTGAGCGAACTGGTCCAGCGCAGCCGCGCCCAGGCTCACTATTTCAGCAATGCCGACGACGGTTCGGTGGTGCACCTGCTCTTGCATCAGGCCAGTGGCAGTACCCGCGGTTATTGGGCCCTGCGCCTGACACCCACGTTTTTCTCCTCACTGACCAAACAGGGCGACGTCGGCATCCGCCCCCAGTGGCTGGTGGAAAACCGCATCAATCATCAAATCATCAGCCGCGATGACGCCCAGCCCTTGGGCAAACCGGAGGTGCTGACATCGGATGAGCTGACCAACAGCGTGCTGACAGTCCCCTTGAGCAGCAGTGATTGGCAACTGCGCGGGTTGTTCGACCGGCAACGGGTGATCGAACAACTGCTGCCGGCGTTCATCGGCAAATGCCTGTTGGGTCTGGCCCTCTCCTTGTTGCCTTTCATCGCGCTACTGAACATTCGTCGCCGTCAACGCCAATTGCATGAGGGCCGCCGACGCTATCAGGACATTTTCGAAGGCACCGGCGTTGCGCTGTGCGTGCTCGACCTGTCCGGGCTAAAAAGCATCTTCGACAGGGCTCAACTCAACAGCAGCGAGCAATTGAAGGCCTGGCTCCAGACATCAGAGCAACGTCAGCAATTGCTGCAGGAACTGCGCATCACCGAGGTCAACCAGGTCGCCCTGCAACTGCTCAACGTCAATTCCTGCGATCAAGCCTGGAAACTGCTGATCGACGGCTATCCATTGGACTGCACGGCCATTGGCAATCAAGTGCTCGAAGCTGTGCTGCACCAACAGAAACAGCTTGAGCTGGAAATCAAACTCCAGGACGCCAATGGCCGCGACCAGCATCTGTGGCTGGTGCTGCGTCTGCCGGAAGATCAGGCCGACTACAAGGCGGTGATCCTGAGTATCAGCGACATCACCAGCCGCAAACTCGTCGAATTGTCGCTGCTGGAACGTGAGGGGTTCTGGTCCGACGTGGTACGCACCGTGCCGGATCATCTGTATGTGCAAGATGTGATCAGCCAGCGGATGATCTTCAGCAACCATCACCTGGGGCAAACACTGGGTTACAACCGCACCGAACTGCACCAGATGGGCGAGTATTTCTGGGAGATCCTGTTGCACCCCGAAGATGCCGACTACTACCACCGATCGCGCCAGTCCCAGCGCCATGCTGGCTACAGCCAATTGCTGCAGTGCCAACTGCGTTTCCGTCATCGCAACGGTAAATGGCGGCGTTTCGATATTCGCGAACAGGCCCTGGCGCGGGACAAACACGATCAGGTCACTCGCATCATCGGCGTGGCCAAGGACATTACCGAGCAGATCGAAGCCAGCGAGTCCCTGCGCGACAGCGAGCAGCGTTACCGGATGCTCGCCGAAAGCATCAGCGATGTGATTTTCTCCACCGACAGCAAGATGTCGCTCAACTACGTCAGCCCCTCGGTGCAAGCCGTGCTGGGCTTCGATGCCGACTGGATATTCCAGAACGGCTGGCAATCGACCATCGCCAACCCGCAACAACTGACCAGCATCTACACCCTGATGGACCGGGTCAGCAAAGCGCTGAACAAACCCGAACAACTGGCGCTGCTGCGCAATCAGGTGCAGACCCAGCTATTTCTGTTCGACTGCCTGCGCGCCGACGGACGCAAGATCCCCATCGAGTTGCGTCTGGTGCTGGTCTGGGATGAGCAAGGTGCCTTTGAAGGCGTGCTCGGGGTCGGTCGCGACATCAGCCAGCAACGTCGGGCCGAAAAAGACCTGCGCATGGCGGCCACGGTATTCGAGCACTCGACCTCGGCGATTCTGATCACTGACCCGGCCGGCTACATCGTCCAGGCCAACGAGGCTTTCAGTCGCGTCAGCGGCTATGCGGTGGCCCAGGTCCTCGATCAGTTGCCGAACATGCTCACCGTCGATGAGCAACAAGAAGCTCATCTACGCTATGTGCTCAAGCAATTGCATCAGCACAGCACCTGGGAAGGCGAAGTCTGGCTCAAGCGACGCAACGGCGAGCATTATCCGGCCTGGGTCGGGATTACGGCGGTGCTCGATGATGAAGGCGATCTGGCCAGCTACGTGTGTTTCTTCAGTGACATCAGCGAACGCAAAGCCAGTGAGCAACGGATTCATCGTCTCGCCTATTACGACGCCCTGACCCACTTGCCCAACCGCACGCTGTTCCAGGATCGCCTGCACACCGCACTGCAATCGGCTGAACGGCAGAAGTCCTGGGTGGTGTTGATGTTCCTTGACCTCGACCGTTTCAAACCGATCAACGACTCCCTGGGCCATGCTGCCGGCGACCGCATGCTCAAGGAAATGGCCACACGCCTGCTCGGTTGCGTCGACGATGACGACACCGTGGCGCGCATGGGCGGTGATGAGTTCACGTTGCTGCTGCAACCGCGGGCCAACCGGGAGATCGCGCTGAACCGGGCGATTCACGTGGCCGAACAGATCCTCGCCAGCCTGGTAAAACCGTTCGTGCTGGAAGGCCGCGAGTTTTTTGTCACTGCCAGTATCGGCATTGCCCTGAGCCCTCAGGACGGCAGCGAACTCAGTCAGCTGATGAAGAACGCCGACACCGCGATGTACCACGCCAAGGAGCGCGGCAAGAACAACTTCCAGTTCTATCAGGCGGACATGAACGCCAGCGCCCTGGAGCGTCTGGAGCTGGAAAGCGACTTGCGCCATGCCCTGGAGCAAAACGAATTCGTGCTGTACTACCAACCGCAATTCAGCGGCGACGGCAAACGCCTGACCGGTGCCGAAGCCCTGCTGCGCTGGCGCCACCCGCGTCGCGGCCTGGTGCCCCCGGGGGATTTCATTCCGGTGCTCGAAGAGCTCGGGCTGGTGGTGGATGTCGGCGACTGGGTGATCGGCGAAGCCTGCCGCCAGCTCAAGACCTGGCATCAGGCCAAGGTGCGTGTGCCGAAAGTTTCGGTGAACATTTCGGCTCGGCAGTTCTCGGACGGGCAACTTGGCACGCGGATCGCTACCATCCTCAAGGAAACCGGCCTGTCGCCGGCGTGCCTGGAGCTGGAGTTGACTGAAAGTATCCTGATGCGCGAAGTCAGCGAGGCGATGCAGATCCTCGCCGGATTGAAAAACCTCGGCCTGAGCATTGCGGTCGACGACTTCGGCACCGGTTATTCATCGCTCAACTACCTCAAGCAATTCCCGATCGACGTGCTGAAAATCGACCGCTCCTTCGTCGATGGCCTGCCCTCGGGTGAACAGGATGCGCAAATTGCCCGGGCGATCATCGCCATGGCCCACAGCCTCAATCTGGCGGTAATCGCCGAGGGCGTGGAAACCCATGAGCAGCTCGACTTCCTGCGTGAGCACGGTTGCGATGAGGTTCAGGGGTATCTGTTCGGTCGACCGATGCCGGCGAGCCGGTTTGAGGCGCAGTTCAGTAATGATGCGTTGTTCATGCTTGACTGACTGATCGTTCCCACGCTCTGCGTGGGAATGCAGCCCGTGACGCTCCGCGTCACATGCCGAAGCGGACGCAGAGCGTCCAATGAGGCATTCCCACGCAGAGCGTGGGAACGATCACCTGACACTGGCCCGCCCAGACACCGAAAATCCCACGCATGAACACCACTTGTCTGCGACATGATGTCCTTTCATATGCCATCTAAAACCCATTGGGTTAGAATGCCCCCCTTTTCTGCCCCGATCCTTGAGGACCGCCATGTTCAGCCGTGATTTGACTATTGCCAAGTACGACGCCGACCTTTTTGCCGCCATGGAGCAAGAAGCTCAGCGCCAGGAAGAACACATCGAGCTGATCGCTTCGGAAAACTACACCAGCCCTGCGGTGATGGAAGCTCAAGGCTCGGTACTGACCAACAAGTACGCCGAAGGCTACCCGGGCAAGCGCTACTACGGTGGTTGCGAGTTCGTCGACATCGTCGAGCAGCTTGCAATTGATCGAGCAAAAGAACTGTTCGGCGCCGATTACGCCAACGTTCAGCCACACGCCGGTTCCCAAGCCAACAGCGCCGTTTACCTGGCCCTGCTGCAAGCAGGCGACACCATCCTGGGCATGAGCCTGGCTCACGGCGGTCACCTGACCCACGGTGCCAGCGTTTCGTCCTCCGGCAAGCTGTACAACGCTGTCCAATACGGCATCGACGCCAATGGCCTGATCGATTACGACGAAGTCGAGCGTCTGGCGGTCGAGCACAAGCCAAAAATGATCGTGGCCGGTTTCTCTGCTTACTCGCAGATCCTCGACTTCCCGCGTTTCCGCGAAATCGCTGACAAAGTCGGTGCCTACCTGTTTGTCGACATGGCTCACGTGGCTGGTCTGGTCGCCGCTGGCGTCTACCCGAACCCGGTTCCATTCGCTGATGTCGTGACCACCACCACCCACAAGACCCTGCGCGGTCCACGTGGCGGCCTGATCCTGGCTCGCGCCAACGCCGACATCGAGAAGAAGCTGAACTCCGCGGTATTCCCGGGCGCCCAGGGTGGCCCGCTGGAGCACGTGATCGCTGCCAAGGCGATCTGCTTCAAGGAAGCGCTGCAGCCTGAGTTCAAGGCCTACCAGCAACAAGTGGTGAAAAACGCCCAGGCCATGGCCGGCGTGTTCATCGAGCGCGGTTTCGACGTAGTGTCGGGCGGTACTCAGAACCACCTGTTCCTGCTGTCGCTGATCAAGCAGGAAATCTCCGGTAAAGACGCCGACGCCGCACTGGGCAAAGCGTTCATCACCGTGAACAAGAACTCGGTACCGAACGATCCACGCTCCCCGTTCGTCACCTCCGGTCTGCGTTTCGGTACGCCGGCAGTGACCACTCGCGGCTTCAAGGAAGCAGAGTGCAAAGAGCTGGCCGGCTGGATCTGCGACATCCTGGCTGACCTGAACAACGAAGCGGTGATCGATGCCGTTCGTGAGAAGGTCAAGGCCATCTGCAAAAAGCTGCCGGTATACGGCGCTTAATCAGCCCCCTAAACCGCGCAATGAAAAAACCGGCCAGTGATGGCCGGTTTTTTTTGTCCGCCATAAAGATCAAAAGATCTTTGATTTTCAACAGGGTCAGCTCAACCGTGGTGGCGCAGTCCATCAGCAGCAAGGAAGTCGGGCAGCTGCGCAGGCCATGAACAGCCTGGCTACGACGCATTGCAACCGCGAGACACCTACGCCCCAGCGCTTCTCCCCCGTTCATCGCGACAAACCGCTGGTGGACGACCTCTACCTGCGGGTATTCGATGCGATTCTTGACCAGCGCATTGCCCCAGCCAGTCGCTTCACCGAAGAGGGTCTGGGACAGATGTTCGGCGCGAGCCGTGGCCAGGGACCACACCGGACGTACTCAAAGCGCCATCGTGGACGCCATAGCGAATACTGATGTCAATGCAGCAGTTCGATTACTCTCCCAACACTTGGCCGACCTTGAACGGAATCTGTTGAGTCCGGCCCCATGAACGTCAATGCCAGGACATCGGGCAGCGCTGGATCAATCGCACTCAACAATGCCTGACCGACACCTGCCACGCCCAGCATCATCCCGAGCACCGGCACGCTGTCCTGCGTCATGAAGTCTTCATTGAAGAAGTTGTCAGCAGCTTCTGACAGCGCCTGCAGACTACGTGCAATACCTTGGCGGTTTTCTGTGCGGCGATAGAACGCCAGCAAACACAGCAGATTACCGAAGTCACCATGACAGAGGCTGTAACCCGAGCCGAGGCCCTGACGCCAGAGATTGCTTTCGCAGATCCTGAGATCGCCCTCGACTATCGCCAAATACTCCGCACTCCACACGTCTTTCAGCGCCTGTTTGAGCTGGAGCCTGGAGATCAGGATGCCAGCGTCGCCGTGGCACCACTTGGTCATGTGCCCGGGCCTCGATGGCTCGCGCAAGTCCAACCAACAACCGTGGGCCATCTGACGGTTTTCGTCCTTCAGCAAGTCCGCCATCAAAGCTGTCAATGTTTCGTCGTTTGTCACCTCGTACACCTTGGCCAATGCATGGAGAATCCCGGAAATCCCATGGGAGAATCCTGTCAGCAGAGGCGTTGCGTCAGTCTTGCGGATGAATCGCCCTCCTTCGTTGACCAGCTCCGCGTGGATGGCCGCCGAGAACTTATCGATCAGCGGGATCAAGCTTTCTCGCGGCTGCAGCTGATAGAGGTTCACCAACAACGTGACAGTCCCGCACCAGCCATTGAGAAAATCGAATTCGTCACCCATTTGTGGAAAGTCATCAAGCTTGAGCAGTAGCTCATCAATCGTCGAACGATGAATGTCCCTGCCCGTCACCTGCTGATGATTGATCAGCACATACAGATACGACACCAGACCGAAATAGGCACTGACGGCCATGTCACTGTCGAAATGCTCACGGGATCTCATCATCGATTCGACGATTTGATCAGTTCGCGCCAGGTGTTCAACACGACCGCTGACTCGATACAAACTCATGTAAAACACCGCCAGTCCCCCCATGCCGCTGTACAGGCTAGCGGTCATCGGCGACAGATAATTGCGCCGGGTTGTCGGGTGAGCATTCAAGAAAGCCCACGCCACATCCCCTTCAGCACCATCGATGCGCTGCCGTTCGATGGCAGTTGCGACCTTCAATGCACCAGCCAGATACTGCGCGGGCTGCATGCTCGCCCTCCCCTTGGCGACATGCCGTCGGTTCATCGGCAACGCCTTATTGCCGGAAGGGAAAAGGCATTCCTGCAGGATGAAGGTCTGGAATATTTTGTCTTGGGGGCAGAGCGCGCTCA
The DNA here is from genome assembly GCF_022014505.1 of Pseudomonas sp. PGPR40. Lineage (NCBI taxonomy): Bacteria > Pseudomonadati > Pseudomonadota > Gammaproteobacteria > Pseudomonadales > Pseudomonadaceae > Pseudomonas > Pseudomonas sp. PGPR40. Next base: position 138,965 of record NZ_JAKLSP010000016.1, read on the forward strand.
GCTTTCGTCGGCAGCTGTCCAAAGGGCTATCGATCTCGACTGCCGCCACGAACCGGCCCTGTGAGTTGAGCATCCGGTTCGAAGCGATGGGCATGGTGAAAATCGGGATATTGGCACTCTGCAGATCGGTCAACTCATGGACCGCCACGTTTTTGTCGATGAGTGATTGGTTCGACTCCGACCACATCGTAGCCAATAGCAACTCCCGCTGAAGCATGCATTGCATGAAGCGCGGGTGCAGCGTCAGCTCGATGAAATCGATGTAGCGCTGGGTATTTTTGATCAATACTCGTGTTTTCAACTGGGTGGCGTGCTGTCGGATCAGGTCGAGCATCGCTACCCGATGTTTCATCACCGCATCGTAGGCGAACCCGAAGCCTTCAAGAAACGCGTATTGATAGGACTCCAGCGAATAGTGCACACCGGCGAAAACCGGAAGGTGTTTGAAGGCCGGCGTATTGTCGATCTTCACCCGTTTCAAATGGTAGAAACCTTGCTCGCGGATCAGTTGCCTGGTCGTCGTTGTGAACTGCCTCTGGGCGGTCAGACCGCTGTAGTCGTTTTCCGAATCGGGCGAATAAGGCAGAAAACCACTGGAGAAGACCGACTGACCGTTGGACTTGAGTACTTTGAACAATGCGCTGGAGTGAGGCAGATCGCCTTGCAGATCGATCATCGAAGCCGTCAACAGGCATTCAAGATCGATCATGACGGGACTGCTCCCGCACGCGATGATATTTTCGTAGTGAAAATCGATGCCGTTCAGTGCGTGGACCAAGGCAATCTGCGCACCTATCCGTCGATAGAATACAGCCAGACCGGCCGTCGTATCGCAGGCTCGATTGTCTATTTTTTCGATCCAGCAGTGGTCGTCCCGACACACCAATAATGGCGCACGGATGGAAAAACACTCATCGGAGGTCTTGTCACGCAACAGCATCAACAGCGAATTATAGAGCTGCGCTTCCCGGTTGCTCCGGGGTTTGTACACTATGGATTGACCCGCGATGCGTACAATGCAAACCGTTTCGCCATTGGCGTGAGGATCTCCCAAGCCGAGCTCGATCGAGTCGATTTGCCGCGCAGGTAAATCGAACACCTGCGCGAGCACATCAGCATCATCGAGAAAATGGAAAATAATTTTGTACAGATAAGCCGACGTACTTTCCAGGTGCCTGATCAGTAAGTCCGCCAGCACCGGATAAACCTCCAGGAACGAACCGGGAGTTTCGGTATTCAAAAATTGTTCAAAGGATTCCAGGCCGGACTCCAACCCTTCGGATATTCGCGTATTAAGAAAGTGCACGAGCGACTTTTCAGAAAGACGCTTGACACTACTTACAACATACGGCCTGACACTTGAAAGCAACGACTCCGCTGCAAAACAATGACTAATTTCAACATATCTGCTATCGCACTGAAATACATTCTTAAAATAACAAAACAAGATATTGTAAAACCCTGCAAACGTTTCCTTCTGCCCGCCGCTAACGCTACCAGACTTTATTAGAGATTTAATTTGTCGAATCTTTACTTCAAGTGCTTGTTGCGAGGGATGATGCTTTTCGGGTGCAGGTTGTTGGCTGCCACTTTCGAACCATTTGATCAGATCTTTTTTGCCGAGACCAAAATAGCGCGTAACGGCGCGATCGTCTTTATGCAGCATATCCAGAATTTTGCGCAGGGCGTCTATATCGACGGCGCGTCCTGCGCCCGATGCTTCACGCTCTTGGAACGTCAGAATATCAGCTAGCATGCTCGCTACCTTGATCAGTATGGCGGGTCGCAGACCCGCCATATGTTACAGAAGGCTTAGCAGCCGAACGTGCAACCCAGGCTATCGCAGGTGATGGCGCTGCTCGACATCACTTCAACACCCGCCATCTTGTTGATACCTGCTTTTACATAAGCTTCAAACTCACTGGCGAAATCACCGGACATTTCCAGAATTTGATCTTTCATATCATTTCTCACTTGTAAAATTGATTAGCGCCTTAGTTGGCACCGGACAAAATTACCACCTGAGAACAGAACAAACCGCTCAAAAAGCCAAACCAAATGTAACTAACATCCAAAACACACCTTTTGAGGAATCAGACACAAACCCACAAAACCTTACACTGACAACATTCAGCAATTAACAACTAGTGCAGTCAATAAAATTGCCCAGCAAAGACACACAAGCAGAAAGTTTCAAAACCTTTGCGGGGATCATCGGGTATCGCTGCAAAAAAGCGCAAAGGTGTATCGACAGTCTCACAATTTAACATTTTCAGACACTAGCGACTTTGGCAAACCCCTCGCGAAGCTTTTCTTCCGGCAAATCATCGGCAATGAACACGATCACGCTTTCGCGTATTTCATCATCGGCCCATTCAGTATCCCAGTCGAAACCGTACAACTTCAGCACGCCTTGAAACACCATGCGCCGCGGTTCGCCAAGAATGTTCAAAACACCTTTGTAACGCAGCAGTTGTTTGCCATGTTCTTCCAGCAGTTCGTTCATGAACTCACTGAGTTTATCGATATCCAGCGGCTTCTCGGTGCGCAATACCAGACTGGAGATACGGTCGATGGACGATGCCTTGCTCACTGGACGCAGACTCATTCCACCGCCGAGATCGGCATTGAGGTTGAAGCCGCGCACGTCAAGCAATTCGGCCAGGTCGATCTTGCCGTGATCGACCACACGGATCGGCGCGCGACGGTTGATTCGGGTCAGACGTTCGCTCAACGCCGTGAAGGTCGGCTCGTCCACCAGATCGCGTTTGCTCACCAGCAAACGGTCGGCGAAACCGATCTGCGCCTGGGCAATGGTCTGGGTCAGATGCAGGTCAGCATGGGCGGCGTCCACCAGAGTGATGATGCCGTCGAGGATGTAGCGCTCACGCAGCTCTTCATCGATGAAAAAGGTTTGCGCCACCGGGGCCGGATCGGCCAGACCGGTGCATTCGATCACCAGACGGTCAAAGGCGATTTCGCCACTGTCCAGGCGTTCGAGCAGCAGGTACAGCGCCTTGGTCAAATCGGTATGGATGGTGCAGCAGACGCAGCCATTGGACAGCGTCATCACTTGCACCGGCTCGTCGCCCAATAGTTGGGTGTCGATACCGGCATCACTGAATTCGTTTTCGATCACGGCGATTTTCAGGCCGTGCTCGGCTTTGAGCAGATGGCGCAGCAGCGTGGTCTTGCCGGCACCTAGAAAGCCGCTGAGGATCGTGACAGGAATTGGAGCTAACAAGATAAAGTCTCCCGGACGCAAAAAAACCGTAGGAGCCTGGCTTGCCGGCGAAGGCGTCCTGAAGATCGCCATCGCCGGCAAGCCGGGCTCCTACAGTGGTGTGTTGCCTAAACCGCGTGCATCAACAGCACTTCGGCCCACCCTTGCCACCGTAACGGGCTTCCTGACGTTCGCGAAAGAACATCTCGTAGCTCATCACCGGTTTGTCCGGGTGTTTGGTTTGCATATGCTCGACGTAGTTGTCGTAGTCGGGCATGCCGACCATCAGGCGCGCGGCCTGACCGAGGTATTTACCGAGGCGACTCAGGTCATTGAACATGGTGCAATCCTCGATTACGCATCCGGCTGAGCCTGGAACGGCGATTCTTTATCCGTACGTTCTTTGGTACCCCAGGCGGCAATGCCGACCTTGAGCGCATAGAACAGGATGCTGAACACCACGAACAGGAACAGCGCGGTCAGCGTTGCGTTGGTGTAAGCGTTATAGATTACATGCTGCATCTGCTCGATGCTCTTGGCCGGGGCCAGGATTTGCCCGTTGGCCAATGCATCGCTGTATTTCTTCGCCAGCGCGAGGAAACCGATGGCCGGGTTAGCGTCGAACAGCTTGATGAAGCCCGCGGTGGTGGTGCAGATCAGCAGCCACACCGCTGGCAGCATGGTCACCCACACGTAGCGTTGGCGTTTCATTTTGATCAGCACAACGGTTGCCAACATCAATGCGATACCCGCCAGCATCTGGTTGGAGATGCCGAACAGCGGCCACAAGGTGTTGATCCCGCCCAGCGGGTCGATCACGCCTTGGTACAGCAGGTAACCCCACATCGCCACACAACCGGCGGTGGCGATCAGGTTGGCGGTCCAGGACTCGGTGCGCTTGAGCGCTGGAACGAAGGAGCCGAGCAAATCCTGCAGCATGAAACGCCCGGCACGGGTGCCAGCGTCGACCGCTGTCAGGATGAACAGCGCTTCGAACAGGATCGCGAAGTGGTACCAGAATGCCATGGTGTTTTCACCCGGCAGGACACTGTGCAGGATCTGCGCGATACCGACCGCCAGGGTAGGCGCACCGCCGGCACGGGCCAGGATGGTGGTTTCTCCGATGTCCTTGGCCACCGCTTGCAGCGCCTCCGGGGTTATCGCGAAACCCCAGCCGCTGACAGCTTGTGCCACAGCCACCACATCACCGCCGACGACCGCTGGCGGGCTGTTCATGGCGAAGTACACGCCCGGCTCGATCACCGACGCGGCAACCATGGCCATGATCGCCACGAAGGATTCCATCAGCATGCCGCCATAACCGATGTAACGGGCGTTAACCTCGTTATCCAGCAACTTCGGGGTGGTGCCGGAGGAGATCAGTGCATGGAAGCCGGACACCGCGCCACAGGCAATGGTGATGAACAGGAACGGGAACAGACCGCCCTTCCACACCGGTCCGGTGCCGTCGATGAACTGGGTCAATGCCGGCATTTTCAGCTCAGGCATGGTGATCAGGATGCCGATCGCCAGCGCAACGATGGTGCCGATTTTGAGGAAGGTCGACAGGTAATCACGCGGCGCCAGAATCAGCCACACCGGCAACACTGCCGCCACAAAACCGTAGCCAATCAGCATCCAGGTGATCTGGACCCCGGTAAAGCTGAACGCCTTGGCCCACACCGGGTCAGCGGCAATCTGCCCGCCTAGCCAGATCGAACCCAGCAGCAACGCCACGCCGATTACCGAGATTTCACCAATGCGACCCGGGCGGATGTAGCGCATGTAAATGCCCATGAACATCGCGATCGGGATGGTTGCCATCACCGTGAAAATGCCCCACGGGCTTTCGGCCAAGGCCTTGACCACGATCAGCGCCAGCACCGCGAGGATGATGATCATGATCAGGAAGCAGCCGAACAGCGCGATGGTTCCGGGGATGCGGCCCATTTCTTCACGGACCATGTCGCCCAGGGAACGGCCGTTGCGGCGGGTGGACAGGAACAGGACCATGAAGTCCTGAACCGCACCGGCCAACACCACCCCGGCAATCAGCCACAGCGTACCGGGCAGGTAGCCCATCTGCGCCGCCAAGACCGGGCCGACCAGCGGCCCCGCGCCAGCGATGGCTGCAAAGTGGTGACCGAAAAGGATGTGTTTGTTGGTCGGCACATAGTCCAGACCGTCATTGTTGAGCACGGCGGGTGTAGCCCGACGCGGATCGAGTTGCATCACGTTGTTAGCGATGAACAGGCTGTAGTAGCGGTACGCGACCAGATAAATGGCCACGGCGGCGACCACAATCCACAAGGCGTTGATCGCCTCGCCTCGGCGCAATGCCACTACGCCCAGGGCGCACGCTCCCAGGATTGCCAGCAGCAGCCAGGGTAGGTGGCGTAGCAGGCTATTATTATTTTTCATTTTTTGATTCCAGCCAGAGTGGACAAGAAAGACAGCCATCCGGAGTTTAGCGCTACTGACGGCAAAGGCCATCCCCGACATTCCAGGACCCGTCTTGGCTGGCAGGCTTCAACAAGGCGGGTCTATAGTCAGCGGACATTCAGAGGATTGCGCCATGAGTGACCACCCTGCTGATCGCCGCCGCTTCAAACGTATTCCGTTCGATGCCCGAACCGAGCTGAGCCAGGGGGAATTCATCTGGCCGGTGAAGTTGATCGACCTGTCGCTCAAAGGGTTGTTGATCGAGCGGCCCGAGCCTTGGCTGGGGGATCGGGAGCAGGCGTTCTTCGTCGATATACATTTGAGCGATGAAATCGATATCGCCATGGAAGTGCTGCTGACCCATGACGATTACGGCCAGTTGGGTTTCGTCTGCCGGCACATCAGCCTGGAGTCCATTGAGCGCCTGCGGCGGTTGATCGAGCTCAATCTGGAGGATCCGCAGGAATTGGAGCGGGAGCTGGGGGCGTTGATCGAAACCTGAAGACACGACGCAAAACCTGTTGGAGCCAGGCTTGCCCTAGGCTTGCCCCAATGCCAGTCAGTTAAGTCGCGAAACCCTGTGGAGCGAGCTTGCTCGCGAAGACGGCGGCACAGCAAACATTGATGTTGCCTGACCCACCGCTTTCGCGAGCAAGCTCGCTCCTACAGGAATTTCGCTTAACTGACTGGCATTGAGGCTTGCCCGCGATGGCGATTTTAATCCCACCACAAATGTCGACTGACTAACCGCTATCGAGGCATGGGTATCTACACATTTCTTGAGTACAGAGATCCACTGGTGGGGCTTGGGGC
>NZ_JAKLSP010000017.1:0-140276 GCF_022014505.1 Pseudomonas sp. PGPR40
GAAAGTAGAAGCCAGGAACGTCAGTTCCGAGCCTTGCTGCGCAAGGCTCGGAAACTGGGGATGGACTTGGTGAAGGCAGCGTGATTTTTCTTTTTAAATCAATTGGTTATTTTTTGTTTGATGAGAGCGAGGCTTGCCCGCGAAGAGGCTATCACCCCCAGCAAAGATCTCAAGCCTTGGCCAACGCCGGCAGATCCCCGATCAACCCAAGCGCCTCACGCACGAACAACGCCTTGGCCTCGGGCATCTGATCGACCATCTTCAACCCGGTATTACGCAACCAGCGCACCGGCAACGGATCGGCCTGGAACAAACGCTCGAACCCTTCCATCGCTGCCATCAACGCCAGATTGTGGGGCATGCGCCGACGTTCATAACGACTGAGCACTTTCACGTCCGCCAACCGCTCGCCGCGCGCGGCCGCTTGCAGCAGCACTTCGGCCAGCACGGCGGCATCGAGGAAACCGAGGTTCACGCCCTGTCCCGCCAACGGATGGATGGTGTGGGCCGCGTCGCCGATCAGCGCCAGGCCTTCAGCCACGTAACGCTTGGCATGACGCTGACGCAGCGGCACGCACAGGCGCGGGTCAGCGCTGAGCACCGTGCCGAGACAGCCTTCGAAGGCCCGCTCCAGTTCCTTGCAGAAGCTTTCGTCGTCCAGCGCCATCAGGCGTTCGGCTTCGCTCGGCGTGGTCGACCAGACGATCGAGCACCAATCCTGTTGACCGTCCCGCTCCAGCGGCAGAAACGCCAGTGGACCGTTGTCGGTGAATCGCTGCCACGCGGTCATTCGATGAGGTTTTGTGCTGCGCACGCTGGTAACGATCGCATGGTGCATGTAGTCCCACTCGCGAGTCGCGACACCGGTCAGACGCCGCACCGCCGAGTTGGCGCCATCCGCCGCGATCACCAAAGGCGCCCGCAAGGTGCGGCCATCGGCCAGGGTCAGCAGCCAGTCGTCACCGGAGCGGCGCATCTGCTCCAGACGCGCATTGGCGAGCATCCCGAGATCGCAGTCGTGCAGTCGGTCGAGCAAGGCGTCCTGAACCACGCGATTCTCGACGATATGCCCGAGCACTTCGGCATGCACACTGGTCGCCGAGAAATGGATCTGCCCGGTGCCGCTGCCGTCCCAGACGTGCATGTCGGTGTACGGACTACTGCGTCGATTGGCGATGCCATCCCAGACGCCCAGACGTTCGAGTATTCGCTGGCTGGCTGCCGACAAGGCGCTCACCCGTGGTTCGAACGGAGCCTGCCCATCGAAGGGTTTGACGCTCAGGGGGCTACCGTCCAACAGCAGGACTTCAAGCCCGCTGTTTTGTAACGCCAGCGCCAGGGCACTGCCGACCATTCCGGCCCCGACAATCAGCAGATCTGCGCGCATTTCCATGCTTTAAGCCTGTCTCGCTTGCGGCTTGAGCCGCTCGTAAAAGTTTTTGTCGACCCGCGTCACCCAAGTGTTCGCGCCGTCGTGAATATCGACTTGCAGGTGCGCCCGCTTATACATCGGGACGCGTACCCAGGCCCATGGCCTGCCGGGCGAACCAGCGCTTGGCCGGCGGCAGCAGATCGAGGCCGAGCAACCCAATGTTGCGGCCCAGGGAAACCAGCGGCTGAGTGCTGCCAAATAACCGGGTGACCTGATCAGAAAAGCCCACGGTCAGGTTCTGATCCATTCGCTGACGCTCTCGATAAGCCTGCAAGGTGACGAAATCGCCGAGCGCTGTCTCGCTGCCCAACAACGTTTCGGCCAAGGCTTGGGCATCGCGCAAGGACAGGTTGAACCCTTGCCCGGCAATCGGATGCAGGCTATGGGCGGCGTTGCCGAGAATCGCCAGATACGGGCGAACCTGTTCCTCTGCCTCGATCAGCGACAGCGGATATAGATGCCGTGCACCAACCTGCTTCAGCGTGCCCAGGCGATAACCGAAAATACCCTGCAACTCATTGAGAAAACTGCGCTCATCAAGAGCCGCCAACCGCTGCGCATCCATGCCCAGACGAGTCCAGACCAGAGCGCAGCGGTTTTCCGGCAATGGCAGCAACGCCATCGGGCCATCGTCGGTGAAGCGTTCGAAGGCCATGCCATTGTGGGCCTCGCTCGGGGTGATGTTGGCGATCAGCGCGCTCTGGTTGTACGGGCGTTTTTTGATGCCGATCCCCAGTTGTTCACGCAGGCCCGAACGCCCACCATCGGCCAACACCGCAAGGTCGCATTCCAGCAGGGTTTCATCGTCGAGCGTCAGGCTATAGCCGTCGGTCAGCGGCTCCATGCGGGTAACTTCCGCCGGGCAACGCCAACTGATCACATCCTTGTCCAGGCCTTGCCAGAGGCATTGTCCGAGCCAGGCGTTTTCCACCACATAACCCAGCGCCGGAACGCCTTCTTCCATCGCCGACAGCCGCGCTGTGGAAAAACGTCCACGGTCGGAAACATGAATCTGCTTGATCGGCTCGGCGCGGCGGGAGATTTCCTGCCACACGCCCAACCGTTGATAAATTTGCCGGGCGCCGAACGACAGCGCCGAAGAACGGGCGTCATAGCTCGGCTGGTAGGTGTGGCCGGGGGCAAACGGTTCGATCAGCACAATCTTCCAGCCGCGGGCCTTGGCCCCGGCCTGCAATGCCAACGCCAGACTGGCGCCGACCAGGCCACCACCGATGATTGCCAGATTGACTCGACTCATGCTGCTTGTGTCCGTGCAGCGGCCATCAAGGCTTCGATCTCGGCGACCGTTTTCGGTACGCCGTCAGTCAGGATTTCACAACCGGTTTTGGTGACCACCACGTCGTCCTCAATGCGCACGCCAATGCCGCGCCATTTTTTCGCCACGCTTTGGTTGTCCGCTGCAATGTAAATGCCCGGCTCGACCGTCAGCGCCATGCCGACTTCCAGCACACGCCATTCACCGCCCACCTTGTACTCGCCGACATCATGCACATCCATGCCCAGCCAATGGCCGGCGCGGTGCATGTAAAACGCTTTATAGGCTTCGCTGGTGATCAACTCGTCAACGTCGCCCTGCAACAGGCCCAGTTTCACCAGCCCGGCGGTAATTACCCGGACCGTGGCTTCATGCGCCTGATTCCAGTGTTTGTTCGGGGCGATTTCGGCAAACGCCGCTTCCTGGGAAGCCAGCACCAACTCGTAAATCGCCTTCTGCTCTGGTGAATACTTGCCGTTGACCGGCCAGGTGCGGGTGATGTCACTGGCGTAGCAGTCGATCTCGCAACCGGCGTCGATCAGCACCAGATCGCCGTCCTTGAGCACCGCGTCATTCTGCTGGTAATGCAGGATGCAGCTGTTGCGCCCCGCCGCGACGATCGACCCGTAGGCCGGCATCCTCGCCCCACCCTTGCGGAACTCGTAATCGAGCTCGGCTTCGAGACTGAACTCATGCAAACCGGCACGGCTGGCCTGCATCGCACGAATATGGGCCCGGGCGGAAATCCGTGCGGCTTCGCGCATCACTTTCACTTCTGCCGCCGATTTATACAGGCGCATGTCGTGGAGCAGATGATCCAGGGCAACGAATTCGTTCGGCGGCTGGGCGCCGAGGTGCGCTTTAGAGCGGATCACGTTGATCCAGTCCATCAGGTGCCGATCGAATTCCGGGTTGCTGCCCATGGCCGAATACACCCGGTCGCGGCCTTCGATCAGGCCCGGCAGGATGTCGTCGATGTCGGTGATGGGGAATGCGTCGTCGGCGCCGAAGTCGCGGATCGCGCCTTCCTGACCGGCGCGCAGGCCGTCCCACAATTCCCGTTCGGCATTACGTTCCCGGCAAAACAGCACGTATTCGCCATGCTCACGGCCGGGCATCAATACAATGACGGCCTGTGGCTCGGGGAAACCGCTGAGGTACTGGAAGTCGCTGTCCTGGCGGTAGACGTGCTCGACGTCGCGATTGCGGATGGCCACCGCGGCGGCGGGCAGGATGGCGATGCTGTTGGGTTCCATCTGCGCCATCAGCGCCTTGCGGCGACGGCTGTATTCCGATTTCGGGATATGAATCATGGGCAGATGGCTTTCCCTGGCAAACAATTAATGCAGTGACGGCTTGGCCGCAGCCGGCGCATCCGCTTTTTTGGTTTCGGAGAACAGCAGCAGCGGTGCGACGCGCAGGTACTCCATGACTTCCATGTAGTCGCTTTCACCGTCTTCGGACTCCTCCAGGGCGTCTTGCACCTGAGAAATGGCCGCCAAATCCTGCAGCACTTCAGTGGCCTCGGTGCTTAACATGCTGCTGTCACGGCAGTTGAGGCCAAAACCACTGAGGAAGCCCTGGCACCATTGGCCCAGTGCAGCAGCACGGTCAGCTAGCGGCTCATCATCTGTCGGCAACAGCAGAACGACGGTCACGTCGTCACCAGTGAGTTCGCCTTTGACCATCTCCTGTAAGCCGATCAGAGCGTTGCGGACATTATCCTTCGGCTCGTTTTCGAGCAGCTCGGCAGCATCGATCAGCCAGCCGTCGGCTTCGAAGCCGGCACCGGCGCAACTGCGACCCAGCAATAGGCCATGCAATTCAGCAGGCGAGACGTTATGACCGCTGGAAGTCAGCAGGGTGGCAAAGGCTTGGTACGGAGAATTCTGAATGGGCATGGGCAGCTAGGCGCCAGACGGCGCTATGTCTAGAATGAAGGCCTTGTATCCTACATCGACAGACTCGCCAAGACTATTAAAGGCTGTCCGCCTGTTACCTACCATCAGACACAAACCCAGTGGACACAATGGAAGACACCGACCTGCAAGCGCTGATGGCCAGACTCGAACTGCTAATTACTCGAGTCGAGCAACTAAAGAGTCAGAACGGACTCCTATTAGCTCAGGAAAAGACCTGGCGCGAGGAACGCGCGCACCTCATTGAAAAAAATGAAATCGCCCGGCGTAAGGTCGAATCGATGATTTCGCGCCTCAAGGCTCTGGAGCAAGACTCATGAGTTCAAGCAATAGCGTTACCGTGCAGATCCTCGACAAAGAATATTCGATCATCTGCCCCCAGGAAGAGCGCAGCAACCTGATCAGTGCCGCTCGTTATCTGGACGGCAAGATGCGCGAAATCCGCAGCAGCGGCAAAGTCATCGGCGCCGACCGCATCGCCGTAATGGCCGCGCTGAACATCACGCACGATCTTCTGCACAAGGAAGATCGTGCGGATGTGCAGGCCAGCGGCTCGACCCGAGAACAGGTTCGCGACCTGCTGGACCGCGTCGATCTGGTGCTCGCCACTGATCCGGATGTCACCAAGGGCTGATTCGCGTAACCGCTTGAGGTATACTCGCATCACTCCCTGGGGTGCTTGCCAGTTGACGACGTCCCTGAGCCGATTCGCACTACCCTGGAGGTTGCACGTTGGGCTGGTGTGCATGTCCGCTAGACGGAAAGCCTTAAAGCCTACTGCATCTTCCACCTTGAACTTTCGGGTTCAAGGGCTAAGTCGACAGCGGTTCATCCGGGGAGCCTGATTCCAGTCCGATGCCGGTTTTCATACCGGCATCGGCTTTTTTACGGGTACGCTTTCAGTACTCGCACATCCGAAGCCTGAATCCATGACCGAACCTGCGCTGCTGCCCCGCCCGCAACTTCGACGCATGCTGCGCAAGGCCCGCCGCGCACTGACTCCCAGTCAACAGCGCGAAGCCGCTCGCGGGCTGTATAAACAATTGGCCCAGCATCCGCTGTTCCGCCGCGCCAAACACATCTCCCTGTACCTGCCGATGGACGGTGAAATCGATCCGCGCCTGCTGATGCGTGCCGCGCAACGTCGGGGCAAGGCCACGTATCTGCCAGTGCTCAGTGCCTGGCCGCAAACAAAAATGGTGTTCCAGCGCATTCGTCCCGGCGAAAAGCTCAAACCCAACCGTTTTCGCATCCCCGAACCACGGCACAACATTGCCCGACAACGCAAAGTCTGGGCACTGGACCTGGTGTTATTGCCGCTGGTGGGATTTGACGATGTCGGCGGACGCCTGGGAATGGGCGGTGGTTTCTATGACCGAAGCCTGGCGTACCTGGCACGCCGCAAAGACTGGCGCAAGCCGACGCTGCTGGGTCTGGCCCACGAATGTCAGAAGGTTCAACGATTGGCTCAGGCGAGCTGGGATGTACCGCTGCAGGGAACGGTCACGGACAAGGCGTGGTATTTCGCGGACTAGACGCCACTGAAATCAGCGGCGTCCAAAAGACAGGCTCAGCGCTTGAAGGCCGACGGCTGTTGCTGCGCGATCTCGACGGGAGCATCGGTCTTGTTGGCCCACAGACTTTGGGCATAGCCGGTGGTCACGACGCCCAAACCGAACAAAATAACCAATATCCATAGTAAATCCGGTTTGCGTTTCATCGATTGCCCCCCTCAAGGCACATCAACACGATGACAGCAGCGGTTTCCGTTTAGGTGTAGGCCGTGCAGCAGCGTCAAGCTTGGAAGGCCGGCATTTTGCGACAACGTGAACCGACACGCAAACGCTCGCGTCAACCGACTGTCGGTTTGTCATAAAATTGACCCACCACTGGCCCGCACACCTCGCAAGGAGCAAAAACCATGGCCTATTGGCTGATGAAATCCGAGCCCGACGAACTCTCGATCAAAGACCTGGAGAGGCTTGGCCGAGCGCGCTGGGACGGGGTTCGCAACTACCAGGCGCGTAACTTCTTGCGGGCCATGGCGCCGGGTGACGAATTTTTCTTCTATCACTCCAGCTGCCCGGAGCCGGGAATTGCCGGGATCGGCAAGATTGTCGAAACCGCGTATCCAGACCCCACGGCGCTGGAGCCGGAAAGTCATTACTTTGACCCGAAGGCCACTGCCGAGAAAAACGCCTGGAGCGCGATTGATGTCGCTCACGTCGAGACCTTTTCCAAGGTGCTGAAGCTGGATTATCTGAAGCAGCAAACGGCACTGGCCGAGATGCCACTGGTACAGAAAGGCTCACGGCTGTCGGTGATGCCGGTGACGGCTGAGCAGTGGGCGGCGGTGATTGCGCTCAAGCTGTAAAATCTCCAGCGCTACTTCGAATGACATCGCGGGCAAGCCCTAATGCCCGTCAGTTAAGCGCAACCTTGTAGGAGCGAGCTTGCTCGCGAAGACGGCAGCACAGTCAATATTGATGTCGCCTGAGATACCGCTTTCGCGAGCGAGCTCGCTCCTACAGTGTTCCGTGTCTTAACTGACTGGCATTAGGGCTTGCCCGCGATGAGGCCCGTCCGGGCAGTAAAAAGACTTATTGAATAATGAGGTTGTTAAACAACAAATCCTCAACCACCGGCTTGCCGGTTTCGTCATTCATCACTTGCTGAGTCTGCTTCAAGGCTTCCTGACGCAGCTTTTCCTTGGCTTCGACATTGTTCATGGCTTCAGTAGTCTGCTGCGCAAACAACGCCACCAACTGATTACGGATCAATGGCTCATTGGCCTTCACCGCTTTGGTCGCTTCTTCGCCAGTCACCCGCAACGCCACATCGGCCTTGTAGACCTTGAGCTTGGGCGTACCGTCCAGCCCATAGTTGCCCACGAATGGCGGGCTCAGGGTGATGTAATTGACTTTCGGGGCTTCACCTTCTTTGGCTTCTTCGGCCATCGCTGCCATGGGCAGAGACAGGGCCAGCATCAACATGATCCACGCTTTCACAATTCGCTCCTTATCCGGTTTGCGGCCAAGCATAACGACCCGCCGCTCAAGCACATGCTTATGGCTGATTATCAGGGTCGGGCATGCTCGTTGACCCAATGACTCACACACCTACACTTATCGGCCATCACTCCCAAAGGAATAGCCCTGATGAAAGCCGTGCTGTGCAAAGCCTTCGGCCCTGCCGAATCGCTGGTGCTGGAAGACGTCGCCAGCCCTGTCGCAAAGAAGAATGAAATCCTGCTGGACGTGCACGCCGCCGGGGTGAATTTCCCGGACACGCTGATCATCGAGGGCAAATACCAGTTCAAGCCACCCTTCCCGTTTTCGCCGGGTGGCGAAGCGGCTGGCGTGGTCAGTGCGGTGGGCGAAAAGGTCAGCCACCTCAAGATTGGTGACCGGGTCATGGCCCTGACGGGCTGGGGGAGCTTTGCCGAGCAGGTCGCGGTGCCGGGCTACAACGTGCTGCCGATCCCGCCGTCGATGGACTTCAACACCGCCGCCGCCTTCAGCATGACCTATGGCACTTCGATGCACGCCCTCAAGCAACGGGGCAATCTGCAACCCGGCGAAACCTTGCTGGTGCTCGGCGCGTCCGGCGGCGTCGGCCTCGCCGCGGTGGAAATCGGCAAAGCCATGGGCGCGCGGGTAATCGCCGCCGCCAGCAGCGCGGAAAAACTCGCGGTGGCCAAGGCCGCCGGCGCCGATGAGTTGATCAACTACAGCGAAACCAGCCTCAAGGACGAGATCAAACGCCTGACCGACGGCCAAGGCGCCGACGTGATCTACGACCCGGTGGGCGGCGACCTGTTCGACCAGGCCATTCGCTCCATCGCCTGGAACGGCCGGCTTTTGGTGGTCGGTTTCGCCAGCGGACGAATCCCGGAGCTGCCAGTGAACCTTGCACTGCTCAAAGGTGCAGCGGTGGTCGGCGTGTTCTGGGGTTCCTTCGCCCAACGCCAGCCACAGGACAATGCGGCAAACTTCCAGCAGTTGTTTGGCTGGTTTGCCGAGGGCAAGTTGAAGCCGCTGGTGTCGCAGGTGTATCCGCTGAGCAATGCGGCGCAGGCCATCAATGATCTTGGCCAGCGCAAGGCGGTCGGGAAAGTGGTGGTTCAGGTTCGTTGATTGTTTACCTGAGCTGTTTTACTTATACCGGGTCGCAGGCCTGCGGCCCGGTTCCGCCATCCCCACAACGCCCTGTATTTATACCTGAGCGACATGTTCATAAAAGAACATGCAATCTCCAACATTTCCGCTTTTTGGCCGATACGAACCGGTGCTATTTTCGGTAACGAAACTGTAACATTCGCATCCGCAGTCAAAACAAGAAATCTGGAGCTCTTGAATGTTTGCTTTCTTTCGTCCTGCCGCACATCAGGCTCCATTGCCTGAAGAAAAAATAGACAGCACCTACCGACGCCTTCGCTGGCAGATCTTCGCCGGGATTTTCATCGGCTATGCGGGTTACTACCTGCTGCGCAAGAACTTCTCCCTGGCCATGCCGTACCTGATCGACGAGGGTTACACCCGTGGTCAACTGGGCCTGGCAATGTCGGCGATCGCGATTTCCTATGGTCTGTCGAAGTTCCTCATGGGCCTGGTGTCCGACCGCTCCAACCCGCGTTACTTCCTGCCCTTCGGCCTGCTGGTGTCAGCCGGTGTGATGTTCATTTTCGGTTTCGCGCCGTGGGCAACGTCCAGCGTGACCATGATGTTCATCCTGCTGTTCATCAACGGTTGGGCCCAGGGCATGGGTTGGCCGCCGAGTGGCCGGACCATGGTGCACTGGTGGTCACAGAAAGAACGCGGCGGCGTGGTGTCCGTGTGGAACGTGGCGCACAACGTCGGTGGCGGTCTGATTGGCCCGCTGTTCCTGCTCGGCATGGGGCTGTTCAACGACTGGCACGCCGCGTTCTACGTACCGGCGGCGGTGGCTCTGGCGGTGGCGGTATTTGCCTTCATGACCATGCGCGACACCCCGCAATCGGTGGGCTTGCCGCCGATCGAGAAGTACAAGAACGACTACCCGGAAGGCTACGACGCCAGCCACGAAGAGGAATTCAGCGCCAAGGAAATCTTCGTCAAGTACGTGCTGCGCAACAAGATGCTCTGGTACATCGCCATGGCCAACGTCTTCGTCTACCTGCTGCGTTACGGCGTGCTGGACTGGGCACCGACCTATCTCAAGGAAGCCAAAGGCTTCACAGTGGATAAAACCTCGTGGGCGTATTTCTTCTACGAGTGGGCGGGGATCCCGGGCACGCTGCTGTGTGGCTGGATGTCGGACAAGATCTTCCGTGGCAATCGCGGCCTGACCGGCATGGTGTTCATGGCGCTGGTGACCGTGGCAACGCTGGTTTACTGGCTCAACCCGGCTGGCAACCCGACTGTCGACATGATCGCGCTGGTCTCCATCGGCTTCCTGATCTACGGCCCGGTCATGCTGATCGGCCTGCAAGCACTGGAACTGGCGCCGAAAAAAGCCGCCGGCACTGCAGCAGGTTTCACGGGTCTGTTCGGTTATCTGGGTGGTTCGGTCGCGGCCAGTGCAGCAATGGGCTACACAGTGGACCACTTCGGCTGGGACGGCGGTTTCGTCTTGCTGATCGGTGCATGCCTGCTGGCGATGGCCTTCCTTGCGCCGACGCTGTGGCACAAGCAAGTCGCCAGTCAAAGCCGCGAAGCGATCGCCTGATCGGCCTTTGATTTACAGCGCTTGAGCCGCGCCTCCAGATTTCGGTCTGGCATGGCGTGGCCACGCAGGGCGTGCGCAGTCTGCTCAACATACTCGCGCGTGGTGCCATAACGGCCGCAAGCGCTTTCGAACACCTGGCTCAGCACATGATCCGGCAAGTTGCCGGCATAGCTGGGCAGGTGCCGCTCCAATACAAACCCCAATGCCTGAACCTGGCTTCCGTCTTCGAGACGGCAGTTGAGCCAGTGTGGGCGATAGGACGGGAATGGCATTTCACGCTGCCAGAGTGCATAAAGCGAAGCGTCGAGTTGTTCTTCGGGCAAGCGATAGGCAAACCCGCTGCATGAGCCGCCACGATCCAGGCCAAACACCAGTCCTGGGACTTCCGGCGTACCGCGATGTTCGTGGGACCACAGGTACAAACCGCGATGGTAGCCATGCACGCGACCGCGCACTCGCTCCACAGCCGCACATTCTGGACGCCAGATCAGTGAACCATAAGCGAACAACCAGACCGGGCCACCCTTGTGGCGTGCCATGGTCGCCTGCATTGAGCCGAGTAATTGTTCGTGCGTAAGCTGCGGCCCCAGATCGAGCCGCGGAGGGTAAGCCAGATTCAAAAAAGCAGATTCAATGGCGCTCATGGCGAATAGCGTTCAGCTCCCCGCGGGTGAAGAATTACTTAATAGAACGCACCGCTGTAACAATAAGGCACATATGTTTAAGGCAATTTAAGTGCCATGACGGCGCTCTAAAACTTATTGCCTGAGTGACATATAACCTACCGGTATTTATATAAATCTATAAATACCGATCGGCTATATGGGGAGTTATAACAATTTAAAATCGGGGATCAAGATCGAGGATCAAGATCGCGGCGCGTAAGCAAATACATCCGCGCGCATTTGATGCGCGTCCATCCCGGCTTCGACCAGCGCATCCAGCGTGCCATAGACCATGGCCGGAGAGCCGCTGGCGTAGACGTGCAGGGCTTTCAGATCGGGGAAATCTTCGCACACCGCCTCATGCAACATGCCGCAGCGCCCGCCCCAACTACATTGATCGCTGACGACTTTATGCAGATACAGATTGGGCAACTTCAACCATTCGTCCCAATGCTCAATGTCATAAAAGTCTTCGGGACGACGCACGCCCCAATACAGATGCACCGGATGCTTGAAACCCGTGGCCCGGCAATGTTCGATCAAACTATGGATCTGACCCATGCCGGTTCCGGCAGCAATCAGTACCAGTGGGCCGTCCGGCAGTTCCGCCAGATGGGTGTCGCCGAATGGCATCTCGATTCGCACCATCGGGTTGCGCTGAAGCTGTTCGATCAGGCTCAGCGCACTGCTTTCGCGCGCCAGTACATGAATTTCCAGATCGCGGCCGGAATGCGGTGCCGAGGCCAGGGAAAAGGCGGATTTCTCGCCGCTCTCACGCTCGATCATCAGGTACTGACCGGCGTGATAGCGCGGCGGCTTGCCCGCCGGGGCACGCAGACGCACACGCCAGGTATCGCCGCCGACGTCCCTGCATTCAATGACCTGACACGACACGCTGCGCACCGGCAGTTCTCCCAGCGCAAGCACGCCATCCCACAGCACGATGCAGTCTTCCAGCGGCTCTGCTATGCAAGTGTAGAACTCGCCATGGTCGCGCACATCGCCGGCTTGTTCGACCCGCCCTTCCACCAGCAATGCGCCGCACACATGGCAATTGCCGTTGCGACAGCTTTGCGGGCATTCATAGCCCAGGCGCCGTGCGCCATCGAGAATCCGCTCGCCGGGCAGAATCTCTAGCACTGCTCCGGAGGGCTGCAAGGTTACACGCATCAATCTATTCCTAACTGATTCCAAATGGCATCGATCCGTTGGGTAACGGCTTCATCCTTGACGATGACCCGGCCCCACTCGCGGGTGGTTTCGCCCGGCCATTTATGCGTGGCATCGAGCCCCATCTTCGAACCCAGGCCAGAGACCGGCGAGGCGAAGTCGAGGTAGTCGATCGGCGTGTTGTCGATCATCACCGTGTCACGCTTGGGGTCCATGCGCGTGGTGATGGCCCAGATCACGTCGTTCCAGTCCCGTGCGTTGATATCGTCGTCAGTGACGATAACGAACTTGGTGTACATGAACTGTCGCAAAAACGACCAGACACCGAGCATTACCCGCTTGGCATGCCCAGGATACGACTTCTTCATGGTCACGATGGCCATGCGGTACGAACAGCCTTCGGGCGGCAGGTAGAAGTCGGTGATCTCCGGAAACTGCTTTTGCAGGATCGGCACGAACACTTCGTTCAGCGCCACTCCGAGAATCGCCGGTTCATCCGGTGGACGACCCGTGTAGGTGCTGTGGTAGATCGGTTTGATCCGATGGGTGATGCGCTCGACGGTGAACACCGGGAAGCTGTCGACTTCATTGTAGTAGCCGGTGTGGTCGCCATACGGACCTTCATCGGCCATTTCACCCGGATGGATCACGCCTTCGAGAATGATCTCGGCGGTGGCCGGAATTTGCAGGTCATTGCCGCGGCATTTCACCAACTCAGTGCGATTGCCACGCAGCAGACCGGCAAAAGCATATTCGGAGAGGCTATCGGGTACCGGCGTCACAGCGCCCAGAATGGTTGCCGGGTCAGCGCCCAAGGCCACAGAGACCGGGAATGGCTGGCCGGGGTGTTTCTCGCACCATTCACGGTAGTCCAGCGCGCCGCCACGGTGACTCAGCCAGCGCATGATCACCTTGTTGCGGCCGATCACTTGCTGACGGTAGATACCGAGGTTCTGGCGATCCTTGTTCGGACCTTTGGTGACGGTCAGGCCCCAGGTGATCAGCGGACCGACATCGCCCGGCCAGCAGGTCTGTACCGGCAACATCGCCAGATCGACATCGTCGCCTTCGATGACCACTTCCTGGCACACCGCGTCTTTGACGACTTTCGGCGCCATGGCAATGATCTTGCGGAAGATCGGCAGCTTGGACCAGGCGTCCTTCAGGCCCTTCGGCGGCTCGGGCTCCTTGAGGAACGCCAACAGCTTGCCGATTTCGCGCAACTCGCTGACCGCCTCTGCGCCCATGCCCAGCGCCACGCGCTCTGGGGTGCCGAACAGATTGCCGAGCACGGGAATGTCATAACCGGTAGGGTTTTCGAAAAGCAGTGCCGGGCCCTTGGCGCGCAACGTGCGATCGCAGACCTCGGTCATTTCGAGCACTGGGGACACTGGAACCTGGATGCGCTTGAGTTCGCCGCGCTTTTCCAGGCCGCTGATAAAGTCGCGCAAGTCGCGATACTGCATGCGTGAGCCTCGTGTTGGCCGTGGCGTTCGGGGCAGGCAGTTTAGCGCCGAACCCCTCTATTCAGAACCACGAACTGCCGTTGATCAAAAATCAGATAGCAAAAAGCCGGGTTTCCCCGGCTTCTGCTGACTTTCTGCGATTTACTTGCGCTTCATCGACAGGAAGAACTCGTCGTTGGTTTTGGTCTGCTTCAGCTTGTCGACCAGGAACTCGATGGCAGAGACTTCGTCCATCGGGTGCAGCAGTTTGCGCAGGATCCACATACGCTGCAGTTCGTCATCGGCTGTCAGCAACTCTTCGCGGCGGGTACCGGAACGGTTGATGTTGATGGCCGGGAACACACGTTTTTCCGCGATCTTGCGATCCAGAGGCAGCTCCATGTTGCCGGTGCCTTTGAATTCTTCGTAGATCACTTCGTCCATCTTCGAGCCGGTTTCAACCAGCGCGGTGGCGATGATGGTCAGCGAGCCACCTTCTTCGATGTTCCGTGCCGCGCCGAAGAAACGTTTCGGTTTCTCCAGGGCGTGGGCATCGACACCACCGGTCAGTACCTTGCCGGAGCTCGGGATCACGGTGTTGTAGGCACGTGCCAGACGGGTGATGGAGTCGAGCAGAATCACCACGTCCTTTTTGTGTTCGACCAGGCGCTTGGCCTTCTCGATCACCATTTCGGCAACCTGCACGTGGCGGGTTGGCGGCTCGTCGAACGTCGAGGCAACCACTTCGCCGCGCACGGTGCGCTGCATTTCGGTCACTTCTTCCGGACGTTCGTCGATCAGCAATACGATCAGATGAACTTCAGGATTGTTACGAGCGATGTTTGCTGCGATGTTTTGCAGCATGATCGTTTTACCGGCTTTCGGCGGCGCAACGATCAGACCGCGCTGGCCTTTGCCGATCGGGGCGCACAGGTCGATGACCCGACCGGTCAAGTCTTCGGTGGAACCGTTGCCGGCTTCCATCTTCATGCGCACGGTCGGAAACAGCGGGGTCAGGTTCTCGAAGAGAATCTTGTTTTTCGCGTTCTCGGGACGATCGTAGTTGATCGTGTCGACCTTGAGCAGCGCGAAATACCGCTCGCCTTCCTTTGGAGGGCGGATCTTGCCAACGATGGTGTCACCGGTGCGCAAGTTAAAGCGGCGGATCTGGCTCGGCGAGACGTAGATATCGTCCGGGCCGGCGAGATAGGAAGCGTCAGCGGAGCGCAGGAAGCCGAAGCCGTCCTGGAGAATCTCCAGCACGCCATCACCGGAGATTTCCTCGCCGCTTTTAGCGTGCTTTTTGAGCAGGGAGAAAATCACGTCCTGCTTGCGCGAACGGGCCATATTTTCTATGCCCATCTGTTCGGCCAATTCGAGCAGTTCGGTAATCGGCTTTTGCTTGAGTTCAGTCAGATTCATATAGGAATGACGTAATCATTTATGGAGGGGGGAAATTAAGCTTTTGGCTTAATGAGGCCGCGCCGCAGAGAAGGCGACAGGATCGCGTACTTATTCGAAAAGGAGTGCGTCGGCGACGGCTAGCAGGGGGCAATGGAGAAACCAGTGCGGGGCCGAATGTACCACCTGAGTTTCGGAGCGTCTAGCCCTCAATAACGAAAAGGCCCCGCATTATGCGGGGCCTTTTCATGACGCTTTATAACAACGCTTAGATGTTCGCGTCGAGGAAGGCCGCCAGTTGCGACTTCGACAGCGCGCCGACCTTGGTGGCTTCGACGTTGCCGTTCTTGAACAGCATCAGCGTCGGGATACCACGTACGCCGTGCTTGGCCGGGGTTTCCTGGTTTTCGTCGATGTTCAGCTTGGCAACGGTCAGCTTGCCTTTGTAGGTCTCAGCGATTTCGTCCAGAACAGGAGCGATCATTTTGCATGGGCCGCACCATTCAGCCCAGTAGTCGACCAGTACAGCGCCTTCGGCCTTGAGTACGTCAGCCTCGAAGCTAGCGTCGCTAACGTGTTTGATAAGATCGCTGCTCATGGAAGTCTCCAGGTTGTAAGCAAAAAAACGTGGCCCATCATAGCCGCCCTTCCCGCGTTCAGGAAGCTGCAGATGATTGAGTCTCGCTATGGTGGCCCATGAATTTGGGTATAGCTCAAGTCACGAGGTGGCGGGAGCGACGAACGCAATTCCGGTGCGCAGCGCAGCGTTGCGCACATGCTCCTGCATGGCCTTCTGCGCGGCGCCAGAGGCCCGACGAGCCAGCGCGCGGAGGATTTTACGGTGTTCCTGCCAGGTTTCCATGGCCCGTTCGGCCCGGATGAACGGTAGCTTCTGGCTCTCCAGGAAGATGTCGGCGCTGGCCGTCAGGATACTCAGCATCGCCTGATTGCCGCTGGCCAGGAGGATGCGCCGGTGAAACTCGAAATCCAGTCGCGCCGCCGCATCGAAGTCGGCGGCACGCAATTCGTTGCGCATGGCGGCGACATTGTCCTCCAGCGCATCGAGCTCATCGGTGCTCAGGGTCACGGCCGCCAACCCGGCGGCAAAACCTTCCAGCGCATAGCGCAACTGGAAGATGTCCAGCGGCGATGCCTGGGCCGCGAACGGCCAGCCCGGCGCCGCATCGCCCCGAGGCAGATCGACCGGTGACTGCACGAACACGCCCTTGCCCGGCTGGATACTGATCACGCCCAGCGCACTCAGCGACGACAACGCCTCACGCAATGACGCCCGACTGACCCCCAATTGCACCGCCAGGTCCCGTTGCGAAGGCAAGGCATCCCCCGCCCCGAAACCTTGCTCGGTGATCAGCTTGCGGATGGCTTGCAGCGCCACTTCGGGTACGGCGCGGGAAATCGAGTTCATGGTTTTTTTCAGTCGAGCCAGGCCAATGAGCGGCTAGTTGTAAAGCTATTCACGACGCCCGGCAAGTCGTGCCCCATGGGGGTTCGGGAATTTTCACGGGTGCGCCATCAGGGTGCGAAATGCCACCCAACTGTTCAGACCAGTAAGACCGTACGACACCAGCAAAACCGTGGCCTGCGCCCCCCAAAAACCAATCTTGGCATGGCCCGTGCTCTGTCGATCCGCAGAAAATCACTTCCCGCCGATCCGGAGATTTGCCATGACCATGCGTTACAGCGCCCTCCTCGCCGCCCTGTTTGCCAGCCTGATGCTGAGCCAGGCACCCGCCCACGCCGACGGTCTGGAGGATGTGGTCAAGCGCGGCACCCTCAAAGTCGCCGTGCCCCAGGACTTTCCGCCGTTCGGCTCGGTCGGCCCGGACATGAAACCTCGCGGCCTGGACATCGACACCGCCAAACTGCTGGCCGACCAGCTCAAGGTCAAACTCGAACTGACCCCGGTCAACAGCACCAACCGCATTCCGTTCCTGACCACCGGCAAGGTCGACCTGGTGATTTCCAGCCTCGGCAAGAACCCTGAGCGCGAGAAAGTCATCGACTTCTCCCGTGCTTATGCACCCTTCTACCTCGCCGTGTTCGGCCCACCAGACGCCGCCATCAAGGGCCTGGACGATCTCAAGGGCAAAACCATCAGCGTCACCCGGGGCGCCATCGAAGACATCGAACTGACCAAAGTCGCCCCCGAAGGCGCGATCATCAAACGCTTCGAAGACAACAACTCGACCATCGCCGCCTACCTCGCGGGGCAAGTCGACCTGATTGCCAGCGGCAACGTGGTGATGGTGGCGATCAGCGAGAAAAACCCGAAACGCGTGCCGGCATTGAAAGTGAAGCTCAAGGACTCGCCGGTTTACGTTGGCGTGAACAAGAACGAGCCGGCGCTGCTGGGCAAGGTCAACGACATCCTCACCACGGCCAAGGCTGATGGTGCGCTGGAAAAAAATTCGCGAACCTGGCTGAAAGAGCCGCTGCCGGCCGATCTCTGATCGTTCGCGCGGGAGACGATTTATGGCTTATCAGTTCGATTTCTTGCCGGTGGTGGAAAACACCGACCTGCTGCTGCGCGGTGCGCTGTTCACCCTTGAGTTGACGGCCATTGGCGCGGTGCTGGGGGTCGGTCTGGGCATCGTCGGAGCGCTGGTGCGGGCGTGGAACATTCGCCCGTTCGCCAGCATTTTCGGGGTTTACGTCGAGTTGATCCGCAACACGCCATTCCTGGTGCAGTTGTTTTTCATCTTCTTCGGTTTGCCGTCGCTGGGCCTGCAGATTTCCGAATGGCAGGCGGCGGTGCTGGCGATGGTGATCAACCTGGGTGCCTATTCGACCGAGATCATCCGCGCCGGCATTCAAGCGATCCCCCGTGGGCAGCTGGAAGCCGCAGCCGCCCTGGCGATGACGCGCTTCGAAGCCTTCCGCCATGTGGTTCTGCTGCCGGCGCTGGGCAAGGTCTGGCCGGCCCTGAGCAGCCAGATCATCATCGTGATGCTCGGCTCTGCGGTCTGTTCGCAGATCGCCACCGAAGAGTTGAGCTTCGCCGCCAACTTCATTCAATCGCGCAACTTCCGCGCCTTTGAAACCTATGCCCTGACCACACTGATCTATCTGTGCATGGCGCTGCTGATCCGCCAATTGCTGAATTGGATCGGCCGGCGCTACATAGCCAGGAGCAGCAGCCAATGAGCGATTTCACCTTCTGGGACATCCTGCGCAACCTGCTCACAGGCCTGCAATGGACCTTGGCGTTGTCGCTGGTGGCGTTTATCGGTGGCGGGCTGATCGGTTTGCTGATCATGGTGATGCGGATCTCAAAAAAATCCCTGCCCAGTAACTTCGCCCGCACCTACATCGAACTGTTCCAGGGCACGCCGCTATTGATGCAGCTGTTTCTGGTGTTCTTCGGCGTGGCGTTGGCCGGTCTGGAGATTTCGCCGTGGATGGCCGCGGCGATTGCCTTGACGCTGTTCACCAGCGCCTACCTGGCGGAGATCTGGCGCGGTTGCGTCGACTCGATCCCCAACGGCCAGTGGGAAGCCTCGTCGAGTCTGGCGCTCAATCCGCTGGAGCAATTGCGTTACGTGATCCTGCCGCAAGCCCTGCGCATCGCCGTGGCGCCGACCGTGGGTTTCTCGGTGCAAGTGGTCAAAGGCACCGCCGTCACCTCGATCATCGGCTTCACCGAACTGACCAAGACCGGCGGCATGCTCGCCAACGCGACCTTCGAGCCCTTCATGGTCTACGGCCTGGTGGCGCTCGGTTACTTCCTGCTCTGCTACCCCTTGTCCCTCAGTGCGCGCTATCTGGAAAGGAGACTGCATGCCTCTGCTTAGAATTTCCGCCCTGCATAAATATTACGGCGATCACCATGTGCTCAAAGGCATCGACCTGAGTGTCGACGAAGGCCAGGTGGTGGCGATCATCGGCCGCAGCGGTTCGGGCAAATCCACCTTGCTGCGCACCCTCAATGGTCTGGAGTCGATCAACGACGGCGTGATCGAAGTCGACGGCGAATACCTCGACGCCGCCCGCGCCGACTTGCGCAGCCTGCGGCAGAAAGTCGGGATGGTGTTCCAGCAGTTCAATCTGTTCCCGCACCTGACCGTGGGCGAAAACGTCATGCTCGCGCCGCAAGTGGTGCAGAAAGTGCCGAAAGCCAAAGCCACCGAACTGGCGCGGCAGATGCTGGAACGGGTCGGGCTGGGGGAAAAGTTCGATGCCTTCCCGGATCGACTGTCTGGCGGTCAGCAACAGCGGGTAGCGATTGCCCGGGCGTTGGCCATGTCACCGAAAGTGCTGCTATGCGACGAAATCACCTCGGCCCTCGATCCGGAACTGGTCAACGAGGTGCTGAGCGTGGTCCGGCAACTGGCCAAGGAGGGCATGACGCTGATCATGGTCACCCATGAAATGCGCTTTGCCCGCGAGGTGGGGGACAAATTGGTGTTCATGCACCATGGCAAGGTGCATGAAGTGGGGGATCCGAAGGTGTTGTTTGCTAACCCGCAGACAGCGGAGCTGGCGAATTTCATTGGGACGGTTGAACACGCCAACTGATCGTTCCCACGCTCCGCGTGGGAATGCAGCCCGGGACGCTCCGCGTCCCAGAAGCGGACGCGGAGCGTCCATTGAGGCATTACCACGCGGAGCGTGGGAACGATCAGGGCAGACAGGGTGTGCCGGATCAATGCTTTGAACACTACGCGTTGGCGGCAGCGTTTGATCGTGGCAGGATGTCGAGGTTATCGACCGAGACCCTCTGACCATGCCGCAATCCCAAGCCAAGAATCTGTCCCTGATCGCCGCAATCGATCTGGGCTCCAACAGCTTTCACATGGTCGTGGCCAAGGCCCAGAATGACGAAATCCGTATTCTCGAACGTCTCGGGGAGAAGGTTCAGCTGGCCGCCGGCATCGACGAAGAACGTCAACTCAGCGAAGAATCCATGCAGCGCGGGCTCGATTGCCTGAAGCGTTTCGCCCAACTGATCAGCGGTATGCCGCCCGGCGCCGTGCGGATCGTGGGCACCAACGCCCTGCGCGAAGCCCGTAACCGCGCCGAATTCATCCGCCGCGCCGAAGAAATCCTTGGTCACCCGGTAGAAGTCATCTCCGGCCGTGAAGAAGCGCGCCTGATTTACCTCGGCGTCTCCCACACCCTCGCCGACACGCCGGGCAAACGCCTGGTGACCGACATTGGTGGCGGCAGTACCGAATTCATCATCGGCCAGCGCTTCGAACCGTTGCTGCGCGAAAGCCTGCAAATGGGCTGCGTCAGCTTCACCCAGCGCTATTTCAAGGATGGCAAGATCACCCCGGCCCGTTACGCCCAGGCGTACACGGCGGCGCGGCTGGAGATCATGAGCATCGAACACGCCCTGCACCGCCTGACCTGGGATGAAGCCATCGGCTCCTCGGGCACCATTCGCGCCATTGGCCTGGCGCTGAAGGCCGGCGGGCATGGCACTGGCGAAGTGAATGCCGAAGGCCTGGCCTGGCTCAAGCGCAAGCTGTTCAAACTCGGCGATGTCGATAAACTCGATTTCGAAGGCATCAAGCCCGACCGTCGGGCGATCTTCCCCGCCGGGCTGGCGATTCTCGAAGCGATCTTCGACTCCCTCGAACTGCAACGCATGGATCACTGTGAAGGTGCCCTGCGCGAAGGCGTGCTCTATGACCTGCTGGGCCGTCATCATCACGAAGACGTCCGTGAGCGCACACTCAGCTCGCTGATGGAGCGTTACCATGTCGACCTGGAACAAGCCGTGCGAGTCGAACGCAAGGCGCTGCATGCTTTCGATCAGGTCGCCGAGGATTGGGGGCTGGATGATGGCGTCTGGCGCGAACTGCTGAGCTGGGCGGCGAAGGTCCATGAAGTGGGTCTGGACATCGCCCACTATCAGTACCACAAGCACGGCGCTTACCTGATCGAGCACTCGGACCTGGCCGGATTCTCACGCGAAGACCAGCAAATGCTCGCGCTGCTGGTGCGGGGCCACCGACGCAACATTCCCAAAGACAAGTTCGCCGAATTCGGCGACGACGGCATCAGGCTGATTCGCCTGTGCGTGCTGCTGCGTTTTGCGATTCTGTTCCATCACATCCGCGGCACCCAGGAAATGCCACAAGTCGTGCTGCACGCCAACGGTGACAGCCTGGATGTGTTGTTTCCAGAGCACTGGCTGGAGGACAACCAGCTGACCCAGGCCGACTTCGCCATCGAAGCGGAATGGCTCACCCGCGTGGACATTGTGCTCAACGCCCGGTAATCGTTTGTTGGAACATGCCTCCTGTAGGAGCCGGCTTGCCGGCGAAGGCGTCCTTGAGTCTTGCGGTGATGCAAGAGACGCCTTCGCTGGCAAGCCAGCTCCTACAGAGAGCGTCGGTGAAAACAAAAATGGCGATCCGCGGGGATCGCCATTTTTTACGCTACGCCGAGGTTAACGAACAGCGAGAATCGGGCTGCCCAAACGCTCAAGCAAGGTTGCCTGGGCACTGCGCGGGTTCTGGTTGCCGGTCGGCGTGTTGCGGATGTAGCGACCGTCCGACTGCAAACTCCAGCTGTGGGTGTTATCGGTCAGATAAAGCTCCAGCTCTTTCTTGACCCGCAAAATCAGCTTCTTGCCCTCGACCGGGAAGCAGGTCTCGACGCGCTTGTCGAGGTTGCGTTCCATCCAGTCGGCACTGGACAGGAACATCTGCTCTTCGCCGCCATTGAGGAAGTAGAAGACCCGGGTGTGCTCCAGGAAACGACCGATGATCGAGCGCACGTGGATGTTATGCGAGACGCCGGCGATGCCTGGGCGCAGGCAGCACATGCCGCGCACCACCAGATCGATACGCACCCCGGACTGGCTGGCCTTGTACAACGCGCGAATGACCTTCGGATCGGTCAGCGAGTTGAACTTGGCGATGATGTGCGCCGGCTTGCCGTCGAGGGCGAACTGCGTCTCCCGGGCAATCATGTCGAGCATGCCCTTCTTCAACGTGAACGGCGCGTGCAACAGTTTCTTCATGCGCAGGGTTTTACCCATGCCGATCAACTGGCTGAACAATTTACCGACGTCTTCGCACAAGGCATCGTCGGAGGTCAGCAGGCTGTAGTCGGTGTACAGACGGGCGTTGGCCGCGTGGTAGTTACCAGTACCCAAGTGGGCATAGCGGACAATCTCGCCAGCCTCGCGGCGCAAAATCAGCATCATCTTGGCGTGGGTCTTGAAGCCGACCACGCCGTAAATTACCACCGCACCGGCCGCTTGCAGACGGCTGGCCAGTTGCAGGTTGGATTCTTCGTCGAACCGCGCGCGCAATTCGATCACCGCCGTGACTTCCTTGCCATTACGCGCAGCGTCTACCAGTGCATCGACGATCTCCGAGTTGGCGCCGCTGCGATACAACGTCTGACGAACCGCCAATACATGCGGGTCCTTGGCGGCCTGGCGCAGCAAGTCGACCACCGGAGTAAACGATTCGAACGGGTGCAGCAGCAGGATGTCCTGCTTGCTGATCACGCTGAAAATGTTCTCGCTGTTTTGCAGCAGTTTCGGGATCTGCGGGGTGAACGGCATGTATTGCAGTTCAGGATGACTGTCCAGGCCGGTGATGCTGAACAGCCGGGTCAGGTTGACCGGGCCATTGACCTGATACAGCTCGGTTTCATGCAGGTTGAACTGCTTGAGCAGGTAATCGGACAAGTGTTTCGGGCAGGTATCGGCCACTTCCAGCCGCACCGCATCACCGTAGCGACGGGAGAACAACTCGCCGCGCAAGGCGCGGGCCAGGTCTTCTACATCTTCGGTGTCGACCGCCAGGTCGGCGTTTCGGGTCAGACGGAATTGGTAGCACCCCTTTACCTTCATGCCCTGGAACAGGTCATCGGCGTGAGCGTGAATCATTGACGACAGAAACACATAGTTGTCGCCGGGGCCGCCAACTTCTTCTGGCACCTTGATGATCCGCGGCAGCAGACGCGGTGCCGGGATAATCGCCAGACCAGAGTCGCGACCGAAGGCGTCGATGCCTTCGAGCTCGACGATGAAGTTCAGGCTCTTGTTCACCAGCAATGGAAACGGGTGCGTCGGATCGAGGCCGATCGGGGTAATGATCGGCGCAATTTCGTCGCGGAAATAACGACGAACCCAGGTCTTGAGCTTAGTGGTCCAGTAGCGGCGACGGATGAAGCGGACCTGATGTTTTTCCAGTTCCGGCAACAGAATGTCGTTGAGGATTGCGTATTGGCGATCAACGTGACCGTGCACCAATTCGCTGATGCGGGCCAGGGCCTGGTGCGGTTGCAGGCCATCGGCGCCGGCCTGTTCACGGGCGAAGGTGATTTGCTTCTTCAGGCCGGCCACACGAATCTCGAAGAACTCGTCAAGGTTGCTGGAGAAAATCAGCAGAAACTTCAGCCGCTCCAGCAATGGGTAGGACTCATCCAGCGCCTGTTCCAGCACGCGAATGTTGAACTGCAATTGCGAGAGCTCACGATGGATGTACAGGCTGCTGTCATCCAGGCCGGGAATGGCAATCGCTGGCGCCGCCACAACGGGCTCGGCCACCACCGCGGGTGGAGCAGGCTCCAGCTCCGGCGGGGTTTCGGCGATTTTCTCCACCACAGGTTGAGCATCTTTTACGGCAACTTCAGTGAGTCCTTCGGTATTCATCGAATGTTCCTGGGAGGGCTATTTTTGCTCTCGTAACAATTGAGCGGCACGGACGGCAAAGTAAGTCAGGATGCCATCAGCGCCTGCACGTTTAAAAGCGGTCAGGGATTCGAGGATAACCCCTTCGCTCAACCAGCCATTCTGGATTGCCGCCATGTGCATGGCGTATTCGCCGCTGACCTGATAGACAAAGGTCGGTACTTTGAATTCTTCTTTGACCCGGTAAAGGATGTCCAGATACGGCATGCCTGGCTTGACCATGACCATGTCCGCGCCTTCTGACAAGTCCGCGGCCACTTCGTGCAGGGCTTCGTTGCTGTTGGCCGGGTCCATCTGATAGGAGGCCTTGTTGGCCTTGCCCAGGTTCAGTG
The DNA here is from genome assembly GCF_022014505.1 of Pseudomonas sp. PGPR40. Lineage (NCBI taxonomy): Bacteria > Pseudomonadati > Pseudomonadota > Gammaproteobacteria > Pseudomonadales > Pseudomonadaceae > Pseudomonas > Pseudomonas sp. PGPR40. The sequence goes on from NZ_JAKLSP010000017.1 coordinate 24,027, forward strand.
CCGAGCCCACCGCATCGCGGAACGGGCCGTAATAGGCGCTGGCGTATTTGGCCGAGTAAGCCATGATCCGCACATTGACGTGATCGGCCAGCTCCAGCGCTTCGCGGATCGCCTGGATGCGACCGTCCATCATGTCCGACGGGGCCACCACCTGAGCGCCGGCTTCGGCATGGGACAGAGCCTGTTTAACCAGTGCGTCGACGGTAATGTCGTTCTGCACGTAGCCTTCCTCGTCGAGAATGCCATCCTGACCGTGGGTAGTGAACGGGTCCAGCGCGACGTCGGTGATCACACCCAACTCCGGGAATCGGTCACGCAATGCTCGGGTGGCGCGCTGGGCGATGCCGTTGGGGTTCCAGGCTTCGGCAGCATCCAGGGATTTGAGCTCGGGTGGCGTCACCGGGAACAATGCCAGCGCCGGAATCCCCAGCTCGACCCACTTGGCCGCTTCTTCCAGCAACAAATCGATGGTCAGGCGTTCGACGCCCGGCATCGAGGCCACCGCTTCGCGACGGTTTTCACCGTCCAGCACGAACACCGGCAGGATCAGGTCGTCGACGGTCAACACGTTTTCACGGACCAGTCGACGCGAGAAATCATCACGACGGTTGCGACGCAGACGGGTTGCAGGAAACAAACGGTTGGCGGGGGTAAAGCTCACGGCAGACTCCTGAGCCCGCGCTGGCGGGCGAGCGTGACAGTTATAAGCGGCCATTATGACGAACGTATGACAGTTATGTGCACCCCGTGACACGTAGCCGCATTCCATTGTCCTTGTAGGAAATGTTCACGTCGAGACACATTTTGACACTTTCCTGAATGTGTCCGAGGGGTTAGGCTGCGCGTTCATTTCGCCAGCACCCAGACAATGCTCCAACAATTCCTGCATGACTTCGGCTACTTTGCCCTGTTTCTCGGCACGTTTTTCGAAGGCGAAACCATTCTCGTGCTCGCGGGCTTCCTTGCGTTCCGCGGGTACATGGACATCAATCTGGTGGTGGTCGTGGCGTTCTTCGGCAGTTATGCCGGCGATCAGCTGTGGTACTTCCTGGGGCGCAAGCACGGGCGCAAATTGCTGGCACGCAAACCGCGCTGGCAATTGATGGGTGATCGGGCGCTGGAACATATCCGCAAGCACCCGGACATCTGGGTACTGAGCTTCCGCTTTGTCTACGGATTGCGCACCGTAATGCCGGTGGCGATCGGTCTGTCAGGCTATCCGCCGGGACGTTATCTGCTGCTCAACGGGATTGGCGCGGCGATCTGGGCCGCCGCGCTGGCAGCGGCCGCCTATCACTTCGGCGCAGTGCTCGAAGGCATGCTGGGCAGCGTCAAGAAGTACGAGTTGTGGGTGCTGGGCGCCTTGCTGGTACTGGGCTTTTGCCTGTGGCTGCGCCGGCGTTTCAAGAATGCCCGTCTGGCGAAGAAGATCTACGCCGACGAGCAAGCGTTGAAAGCCGAACAGGCCAAGTCGAGCGAACCTACGACGCCCATCGAGTGAAGCGGTTTCTACAACAGTAGAGACCGATACCGCTGAGCAGGCTGTAACTGAGCAGCCCCACCCAAGCCAACGCACTGCCCGGCCATAGCCCGACCATTGGCGCCAGCCACACCAGCGGCAGGTTCGACGCCAGCCGCAACAGCTCCAGCTTCAACGCCTGCGGACGATTTTCCAGGGCCACGCCCAACACAAACAACCCCAGTGCTACGGCACTCCAGCCCAACACCAGGGCCGACGTCGGCAGGCTCTGTTCCAGGTTCATCAAGTAACTGCCCAAGGCGATATAGACGCAAAATTGCAGCGCCACATACCACTGCTGGCGCCCGTCCAGCGGTACCTCGAATTTGCGGAACTGGCTCAGGTCCGGTTTGCTCATCGGATATCTGGCCGCCACATCCGCCGGTCGCCAACCGGTGCGCATGAACCAGATCCGCAGCTTGTCCCACCCGCTTTCGGCGCGCCGGGCGTCATCCCACAGCTGCACATAGAACTGCACGTTCGCCCACAACGGATTCCAGCTCGCCAGCGGTGTGGTCACGCCGAAAATCACCGGTTCGTTGTCATCCTCCTCCTGAAACGAGCCAAACAGACGATCCCAAATAATGAACACCCCGCCGTAGTTGCGATCCATGTAGAGAGCATTCTGTGCATGGTGAGCCCGATGATTGGACGGCGTGACGAAGCACCATTCGAACCAGCCGAGCTTGGGAATGTGCCGGGTATGCACCCAGAATTGATACAGCAGATTCAGCGCCGCAACGCTGACGAATACCACCAGCGGCACGCCGAGCACGGCCAGGGGCAGGTAGAAAATCCAGCTCAGCAGAAAGCCGGTGCTGGTCTGGCGCAAGGCCGTGGAGAGGTTGTAATCCTCGCTCTGATGATGCACCGAGTGGGCGGCCCAGAGGATGTTGCGCTCGTGGCCCATGCGGTGCAGCCAGTAGTAGCAGAAGTCATAAAAGACGAAAGCAAACACCCAGACCCAGACCCTGTCGGCCGACAGCTCAATCAAGGCCAGGTGCTTCAGGGCGAAGGCATAAGTCACCAGGCCGACCCCTTTGGTCAACAGGCCCGTGGTGGTCGACAACACGCCGGTGCTGACGCTGTTGATCGCGTCTGCCACGCGGTAATTGCTCACCCCGCGCCAACGGTCGGCCAGCAACTCGACGGCAATCAGCACAAAGAAAAACGGCACCGCATACAGAATGAAGTCCATGACGCGACCTGATCAGAATCGTTCAGCAGAGATTAGGTGTAGCCCCGAATTAACCCTATGGCAACGAGTGACAAATTAGTGGACATTTAACGCCATGAATCTGGAGAAAAGCCCATGAGCAAAAAAATTGCAGTGATCCTTTCCGGCTGCGGCGTGTACGACGGCGCCGAGATCCACGAAAGCGTGATCACCCTGCTGCGGCTGGACCAGCGCGGTGCCCAGGTGCAGTGTTTCGCACCCGATATCGCGCAATTGCATGTGATCAACCACCTGACTGGCGAAGAAATGCCCGAGTCGCGCAACGTGCTGGTGGAATCGGCGCGGATCGCCCGGGGCAACATCAAGGATATCCGTGAAGCCAGCGTCGAAGACTTCGATGCGCTGATCGTTCCTGGCGGTTTTGGATCAGCCAAGAACCTGTCGAACTTTGCCGTCGAAGGCGCCGGATGCAGCGTTCAGCCTGACGTCCTGGCGTTGACCGAAGCGTTCGCCGAAGCCGGCAAACCGGTGGGGTTGATCTGCATCTCGCCGGCCCTGGCCGCAAAGATCTACGGCCCGGGTGTGACCTGCACCATCGGCAACGATGCCGATACCGCCGCTGCGATGAACAAGATGGGCGCCACCCATGCCGAGTGCGCGGTGACCGACATCGTTGAAGACAAGGCGCGCAAGCTGGTGAGCACTCCGGCGTACATGCTGGCGCAATCGATCAGCGAGGCCGCTTCAGGCATCAACAAACTGGTCGACCGGGTGCTGGAACTGACCCACGAAAACGATGCCTGAGACCTGATCGTTCCCATGCTCCGCGTGGGAATGCAGCCCGGGACGCTCTGCGTCCCAAAGCGGACGCAGAGCGTCCATTGAGGCATTCCCACGCAGAGCGTGGGAACGATCATTACCGTCCTGCTTAAGACTTGCGCGACAACCGGGTGAGTATCCGGTCCAGCGCATTGGCGAACGCCTGCTTCTCGCGCTCGCCGAACGGTGCCGGTCCGCCGCTCATCTGACCCTGCTCGCGCAGATCGGTGAACAGGTTACGCACCGCCAGCCGATCGCCCATGTTCTGCGCATCGAACTCCTTGCCCCGTGGGTCCAGCGCCGCCACGCCTTTCTTCACCAGCCGGTCCGCCAGCGGCACATCGCTGCAAATCACCAACTCACCTGGCAGGGCATTTTCCACCAGGTAATCATCGGCGGCATCCGGACCGCTGGGCACCACGATCAGCTTCACCAGGGCGAGGCCCGGTTTGATCTGTGGCTGACCGGCCACCAGCACCACTTCGAACTGGCGTTTGAGGGCGAATTTCACCACCAGATCCTTGGCTGCCCGAGGGCAGGCGTCGGCATCGATCCACACGCGCATAGTGTTTTCCTCTGTTGAAAAGCATCGCGGGCAAGCCCCAATGCCAGTCAGTCAAGCGAAACTCCTGTAGGAGCGAGCTTGCTCGCGAAAGCGGCAGGTCAGGCGACATCAATGTTGACTGTACTGCCGTCTTCGCGAGCAAGCTCGCTCCTACAAGGTTTCGCGGCTTAACTGACAGGCTTGCCCGCGACAGCGAATGCTTTTAATAAACCGGCAGACGCCGCTTCTCAGCCATCCGGCTACGGCTGTACAGCACGATGATCGCAATGATCGCCACGGCCTGGGCACTCAGCGAATACGCATCAGCGTGAATCCCCAGCCAGTCGAAGTCAAAGAATGGCACCGGCCGCGTGCCAAAGATCCCGGCTTCCTGCAACGCCTTCACGCCATGGCCGGCAAACACCACCGACAACGCGCAGAGCAAACCGGCATTGATGCCGAAGAACAACGCCAGCGGCAGTTTCGCCGAACCGCGCAGAATCACCCACGCCAGACCGATCAGCAATACCAGCGCCGTCGCCCCGCCGGCCATGACAGCGTTGTGCCCTGCCGGACCGGCCTGCAACCACAGGGTTTCGTAAAACAGGATCACTTCGAACAGCTCGCGATACACCGAGAAGAACGCCAGGATCGCAAACCCGAAACGCCCGCCCCCGCTCACCAGGCTGCTCTTGATGTAATCCTGCCAGGCCGCCGCGTGGCGACGGTCGTGCATCCACACGCCAAGCCAGAGCACCATGACACTGGCAAACAACGCCGTCGCGCCTTCCAGCAGTTCACGCTGGGCACCGCTGACGTCGATCACATACGCCGCCACCGCCCAGGTCGCCAGCCCGGCCAGCAGCGCCAGGCCCCAACCGATGTTGACGCTGCGCACCGCCGATTGCTGACCGGTGTTGCGCAGGAACGCGAGGATCGCCGCGAGCACCAGAATCGCTTCCAGGCCTTCTCGCAACAGAATCAACAGACCGGAAATGTAGCTCAGCGACCAGCTCAAGCCATCACTGCCGAGCAGGCCAGCGGACTCTTTCAATTTGGCTTTGGCCGCCTCCAGACGCTGCTCGGCCTGGGTCACCGGCAAGCCGTCCTGCAACGACTGACGGTAAGCCATCAGGGACTTCTCGGTGTCTTTGCGCACGTTGGCGTCGACATTGTCCAGGGAGCTTTCGACCAGCTCGAAGCCTTCCAGGTACGCCGCTACCGACAGGTCGTAGGCCTGATCGTGATCGCCGGCGCGGTAGGCTGCGATGCTTTTGTCCAAGGTGGCTGCCGTGTAATCCAGCAACTGCCCCGGGCCACGCTTGACCTGCGGCGGTTGCGCTCGTTGCGCGCGGAAGGTCGCGGCCGCTTGCGGACCTTCGGCGGCCTGCACTTCGGCTGGCGTCTGACGTGCCAGGTCGGCAATGTTGTAGGTTTTCTCCGATTTTGCCGCGGCTGGATCGGCGCTAAAGCTGGCGATGTAGGTCGCCAGGTCCCAACGTTGGCGATCATCCAGCTGATCGGCGAAGGCCGGCATGTCGGTGCCTTCGACGCCCATGCCCAGCGTGTTGTAGATCGCGTAGAGGCTCAGACGGTCCAGTCGCGAAGGATCGCGCAGATTGGCCGGCGGTGGCGTCATCCCAACACCTGCCGGGCCATCACCGGCACCCGCATCGCCATGACACACCGAACATTGCTGGGCATACAGCGGCGCGCCGCGGATCGGGTCCGGGGTGATGACCGGAGCCTGGCTGACTTCATAGGCCACCGCCAGTTTTGCCCCCAGTTGCCGCGCCTGACGGGCGACATCCGCGCCGTCCTTGCGCGCGGCGATCGCAGCGCCAAGGCTGCTGACGCCCTGCTCCAGCTCCGTGCGCTCGGGTTTGGCCGGCAAGTCGGCGATCAAGCCTTGCAGCACCTCCAGGAATTCCTGCTGTTCGCGATACTCGGACTCATCGATGACCTTGCCCGCCTCGACCGTCGCCGGGTAATCGGCGCCAATGTAATCGAGCAAATGCAGCGCCTTGGGCGCACCTTCTGCGGTTTCGGCCAGCACATTGAAGCTGCAGAACGCGATCATCGGCAGCAGGAGCCACGCCAGAAAACGAGAGGAGGCAATCATGAATAACTCTCAAATGGAAATACGAAGTAACACATTGTTCACTTCCAATGAGTTTCACTCAAGCTTTGTTGTGTTCGGTTTTTGTGAGGACGACCCACAATCGGTTGCTTCAGACGTGCAACAAGTAATGGCACCACTCTGAAAATGCGCAATTAAAAAGCCATTAAATGGCCATCATCCCTGTCTATAATGCCGCGCCGTCGTTATTGCGATTCGGCATTTAAGCTCCTCTTTTTATGAGGAATTGGCAGGACGCCAGTCTCCCTGCCGATAGGTCCCAACAGCCCGACCAGCACGCGGCTGCTTATCTTCAGGGAAGATCTACCCCTATGGCATTCCGTGCCCCAACCTTGATCGCGCTCAGCGCCATCACGTTGCTTTCCGGCTGCTCGGCCTTTCGTAACTACGACTCGGAACTTGCGCAAACCAATCAGCAACTGGCTGCTGGCAACGTCGATGCCGCATTGACCCTGCTGGAAAAGAACAACACCAGCAAAGACAAAGACCTGCTCTATTACTTCGAGAAGGGCGAACTGTTGCGCGCCAAGGGCGATTTGTCCGGCAGTCAGAATGCCTGGACCAGCGCCGATCAGGTGGTGGGCAAGTGGGAAGACGCGGTCAAGCTCGACACCGCCAAATACCTGGCTCAATTCGGCAGCTTCCTGGTCAACGACAAGGTCCGTCGTTACGAAGGCTATGACTACGAAAAAGTCATGCTGACCACCCAGATGGCCCTCAACCTGCTGGCGGTGAACGACTTCGACGGCGCGCGCACCGCGATCAAGAGAACTCACGAGCGTGAAGCGGTAATTGCCGACCTGCGCGACAAGGAATACCTCAAGAGCGAAGAGCAAGCCGAGAAAGAAGGCGTCAAAACCCAGTACAAGGATCTTCAGGGTTATCCGGTGGCCAGCCTTGACGCGCCGGAAGTGGTCAGCCTGAAAAACAGCTACCAGAGTGCGTTCAGCCATTACTTGGCCGGCTTCGTCTATGAAGCCCTGGGTGAAAAAGATCTGGCGGCGCCAGGTTATCGCAAGGCCATCGAACTGCGCCCGAACACGCCGCTGCTGGAACAGGCACTGGTGAATCTCGACAAACCCGTCAAGGACGAGGACAGCGAGATTCTGATCGTCGTGCAAAGCGGTCTGGCGCCGTCCCGCGACTCGATCCGCATTCCGCTGCCATTGCCGATCAGCAACAACGTGGTGATCACGCCGCTATCGTTCCCGGTCATCAAAGCGGATACCTCCACTGCCGCCTTCGCCCAGATCGGCGTAGACGGTCAGCACCTGAACCTGACCCAACTCAACAGCACCACTGCCATGTCACGTCGCGCGCTGCGTGATGACATGCCGGGCATCATCCTGCGCACTACCATGCGGGCGATCACCCGTGGCGTGGCACAGAAGCAGATCAACGAAACCAACCCGCTGGCGGGCCTTGCAGTCGGCATCACTTCAGCCGTGCTCGAAGGTGCCGATACCCGTACGTGGCGCACGCTGCCGGATAACACTCAGGTGCTGCGTCTGCGTTTGAAGAAAGGCGAGCATAGCGTCACGTTGCCGAGCGCCGTGGGCGGCTCGGTGGTCAAGGTCACCGTTGACCAGCGTTTTCAAGTCATCACCCTGCGCGCCGTGGGCAATCAAGTATTCGCCAGCGGCCTGGCTGCGCACGTGATCCCGAGTGCCAACCCGACCACCGTGGCCAGCCTCAAACAACCTTAAGAACGGAGTCTTTGCATGCGCTTCAAATTCATCGCTGTCGTCGCCCTGGCCTTGTTGGCCGGCTGCGCCACCCCGCCACCGCCGGAGCCGGGCAGCGCTGGCAGCAAGGTCGTGGCCATGGGCAAGCTCAAGAACATCGTGGTCGGCGCCATGCGCGTGGCCCGGGAAAACGGCTTCATGACGGTCAATGCGCAGCTGAGCAACACCAGCTACAACAACAAGACCTTCTACTACCGTTTTGCCTGGCTCGGCCCTGAAGGCTTCCCGGTTGCCGAAGAGGAAACCTGGAAAAGCCAGATGATGTACGGCGAGCAGACCCGTTTCATTCAGGCCATTGCGCCAACCGCCAAAGCCGTGGATTTCCGTCTCGAAATCAAAACGCCTTAAGCCCGACACCCTATTCGTTCAGTTCTAGAGAGCACTCCCATGTTTGCACGCTTTTCGTTCATCGCCGTCATCGCCCTCCTGGCCAGCGGTTGCGCCAACACTTCGCCGACCCTGGGCAGCAAAAACATCAGCTACGGCGACACCAAAGCCGTGGAAACCGTGACCAACGAGTTCGGTTCTACCGACCTGCAAATGATCGCCGAATCCATGACCCGCTCCCTGGCCCAGTCCGGCATCCTGCAAGGTCGCCCGGTGGTTCAGGTTTACGATGTGAAGAACAAGACCAGCGAGTACATCGATACCCGCGAAATCACCACCAGCATCAAGACCCAGCTGATGAAGACCGGCGTCGCCCGCTTCGCCAGCGACAATACCGCCATGCAAAGCCAGGTCGATCAGCTCAAGTTGCAAAACCAGAGCGGCCTGTACAAGAAAAGCACCGTGGCCAAGACTGGCAACATGATCGCTGCCCAGTATCGCATCGAAGGCTCGATCAGCTCGATCGTCAAGCGCAGCAGCGACTACAAGGACGTCTTCTACAAATTCAGCCTGCAATTGATCGACGTTGAAAGCGGTCTGGCCGAATGGATGGACGAAAAAGAGATCCGCAAAACCACGGAGCGTTAAGCGATGCGCGCATGGATTGGCATGATGGCCCTGGCTTGCGCGTTCAGCGTGCAAGCGGCCCCGAAAGTCGCGGTGACGGATCTGGCGTATCAAGAACGAGTGGAGCAATACATTCACATCGTTTCGGCACAGAGCAATTTCCAGGCGAATCACTACAGCGCCAGCGGTTCTTCGAGTTACAACGAAATCGAAGCAACCAGCAGCTACATCGAGAAAGGCGAACTGCGTAAATTCACCGGCGACATCAAGGGCGAGATTTTGCGCACCGGCATGTTTCAGCTGGTACAGGGCACGCCTTACACGGCATCGTCCAAAGGTGACGTGTATGACGTGATCAAGCGGATCAAGGCTGGCAGTTTCAAGGGTGCCGACTATGTGCTGTTCGGCACCGTGTCAGACATCGATTTCACCCGCGACATGACCGAGCTGGCCAACACCGACAGCTATTCGGCGGTGCTGGGGCTGACGCTGGTGGCGGATTTCAGTCTGATCAACACCAAGACCTTTGAAATCACCTCGGCCTTCACGGCGATGGGCGAAGGTCAGGACACCAAACTGGTGAATGGCCGGGATATCAGGATTTCGCTGAACCGCCCACGGGTGGTACGTGATGTGTCCAAGGCGCTGGGTGAGGATGTGGCTGCGCAATTGAGCCAACAGCTCGGTGACGGTGGCTATGAGCAGCCGGGGCAAGCGCCGCTGCGCAATAACCTGCCGCAGGATACGGCGCCGGTAATTCTGCACTGATATTACAGTAGGTATTTTGATCGTTCCCACGCTCCGCGTGGGAATGCAGCCAGGGACGCTCTGCGTCCCAAAGGGCCGAACGCGGAGCGTCCGTTGAGGCATTCCCACGCAGAGCATGGGAACGATTAGCGGCCGATCGCCTTTTTGGTGCCTGAAGGTTTTACACCGCCGCTTTACGCAAGGTCGCCATGAACGCCGCCGCGCCAATGAACAACCCGGCAAAGGTGCGGTTCATGCGTTTTTGCTGCTTGGGTGTGCGCAACAATCGCAGGACCTTGGCCGCCAGCCCGGTGTAGCCGGCCATGACGATCAGGTCGACACAGATCATGGTCACGCCGAGGATCAGGTATTGGGCCACCAACGGCGCGTGGGGGTCGATGAACTGCGGCAGCACCGCGAGCATGAACACCAAGGCCTTGGGGTTGCTGACGTTTACCAGAAAACCGCGGAACACCAGCGCCATCGGCTTGCCGATCTGCCGGATGGCAGCGTCGTCGCTCATGTCATTGGGCAGCGCGCGCCATTGCTTGACCGCGAGATAGACCAGATAGGCCACGCCAAACCATTTGATCGCATAGAAAGCCGTGGCCGAAGCCGCGAGGATTGCCCCCACACCGGCAGCGACAATCGCAATCTGCAACGCCAGGCCCAGTTGCAGACCCAGGGCGTTCCAGTAACCGCGCCAGAAACCGTAGCGCAAACCGCTGGACATCGACGCAATGGCGCCGGCACCGGGGGAAAGACTGATCACCCAACAGGCGGCAAAAAACGCCAGCCATGTTTGAAGCACCATCGCACACCTCGACTCAGACTCGTGACAGACGTCTAAGCTAATGCGCCTTTGGGCCGATGACTACCGATTTTTTGCAGCACATGGCGACTGCCGACCAGCGTTTATGGCGGTCGGGCCCCTTCGCGAGCAAGCCCGCTCCCACATGGGATCTTCAGTGAACACAAAATATGTGTTCCACATCAATCCAGTGTGGGAGCGGGCTTGCTCGCGAAAGGGGCGTATCAGGCGACAGGAGTTCTATTTTTCGAACCCGTTCGAAGGAAACACATCCGTGCCACGCCAGCGTCGAACCGAACGCTGGAAGAACAGGCTATTGGGCACTTGCACCATGGCGCTGCCGGTGCCGAGTTCTTCGGCTTCGATCAGCGTGGTGTACAGCAGATTGATCGCCACCACCCGGCCTTTGACGCCGGGCTTGTCGGTGGTATCCACCAACTCGACCACATCGCCGATGCGGAACGGGCCGACGGTAAAGATCAGAATCGCGCAAAGCAGGTTGGACAGCACGCTCCACATGGCGAAGAACGCCACAGCGGCTACCGCCACGAAACCGGACAACGCCGTCCAGAGCACTGTGGCCGACACACCAAGGCGCTCCAGCACAAAGATCAGCGCACTGCCCATGATCAGCCAGCGCAAACCGCCGCGCAGCGGCATGAAAAACTGCGGTGGAAACGGGTAGCGCTCGCCCAATCGAGTCAGGCATTTAGCGACGACGCGCTGGGCGATATAACCGGCCAGCAGAATCAGCAGGATTTGCACGACCAACCAGAGCGGTTCGACCCACATCGCCGGCAACGGTAGCTTGAAGGCATCCATCAGGACAGCGCCTCCAGCTCCGCCTGCATGCTTTCCAGCAGTTCCAGCGCTTCCATCCAGGCTTCTTCCAGTTCGGCTTCACGCACCTTCAGCTTGGCCTGCTCAGCCAGCAGATCACGCAAGTCGTTCTTGCGCATCGGTTCATACATGTCGCTGTCGCCAAGGCTGGTATCGATCTTCGCCAGCTTCTCGTGCAGCTTGCCCAACTCGGCTTCAAGCTTGTCGGCCTCACGCTTGTGCGGTGCCAACTGCTGACGCAATGCAGCCGCGGCCTGGCGCTGGGCCTTCTTGTCGGTCTTGTCCGGATTGACCGGCGTGTTGCTGACCGGGGCATTGCGTTGACGGTATTCGACCAGCCAACGGGCGTAGTCTTCCAGATCGCCATCGAACTCCTCGACCTTGCCGTCTGCCACCAGATAGAAATTGTCGGTGGTGCTTTTGAGCAGATGGCGATCGTGTGAGACCACCAGTACCGCACCACTGAATTCCTGCAGGGCCATGGTCAGCGCCAGACGCATTTCCAGGTCCAGGTGGTTGGTCGGTTCATCGAGCAGCAATAAGTTCGGTCGATCCCAAGCGATCAATGCCAAGGCCAGACGCGCCTTCTCACCGCCGGAGAAATTCAGCACCGGCTCATCGATACGCGCGCCGCGGAAATCGAAACCGCCGAGAAAGTCGCGCAGGGTCTGCTCACGCTCGGTCGGCGCCAGGCGCTGCAAGTGCAGCAACGGGCTGGCCTTGGAGTCGAGAGAATCCAGCTGATGCTGGGCGAAGTAGCCAACGACGGTGTTTTCACCGCGCGTCAGGCGACCGGCCAACGGTTCGAGTTCACCGGCGAGGTTTTTGATCAGGGTCGATTTACCCGCGCCGTTCGGGCCGAGCAAACCGATCCGCGCGCCGGGAGTCAGTTGCAGCTTGACCTTCTCCAGCACGGCTTTGTCGCCGTAACCCAGACGAGCATCCGACAGGTCGATCAGCGGACTGGAAATTTTCGTCGATTCGCGGAAGACGAAATCGAACGGCGAATCGACGTGCGCGGCGGACAACTCTTCCATCCGCTCCAGCGCCTTGATCCGGCTCTGGGCCTGACGGGCCTTGGTGGCCTGGGCCTTGAAGCGAGCGATGTAGCTTTCCATATGCGCACGTTGCGCCTGCTGCTTCTCGTAGGCCTGTTGTTGCTGGGCCAGACGTTCGGCACGGGCGCGCTCGAAGGCGCTATAGCCGCCGCGATACAGGGTGATCTTGCGTTGATCGACGTGGGCCACGTGATCGACCACGGCATCGAGGAAGTCCCGGTCGTGGGAAATCAGCAGCAGGGTGCCGGGGTAGCTTTTAAGCCACTCTTCGAGCCAGATGATGGCGTCGAGGTCCAAGTGGTTGGTCGGTTCGTCGAGCAGCAACAGGTCCGAAGGACACATCAAAGCCTGCGCCAGGTTCAGACGCATCCGCCAGCCACCGGAGAAATCTCCTACTTGCCGATCCATCTGCTCATTGGTAAACCCAAGGCCGGCCAGCAGCTTTCGAGCCCGAGCGTCGGCGGTGTAGCCGTCGGCGCTGTCGAGTTCCGAGTGCAGGCGGGCCTGAGCGGCACCGTCATGGGCCGCTTCGGCTGCGGCGAGGTCGCGTTGCACCTCGCGCAGGCGCAGGTCGCCATCGAGGACGTAGTCGACCGCCAGGCGTTCGAGCGTCTCGATTTCCTGGCGCATGTGGGCGATGCGCCAGTCGGCCGGCAAGAAGCAGTCACCCGAGTCCGGGTGCAGTTCGCCCCGAATCAAGGCGAACAGGCTCGATTTGCCGGCGCCGTTGGCACCGATGAGGCCGGCTTTGTGGCCGGCGTGCAGGGTCAGCTCGGCGTCTTCTAGCAGACGTTGCGGGCCACGCTGTAAAGTCAGGTTCTGAAGTCGAATCATAATGGCGGCGGAGTCTACCAGCTTCGCTCACAACTGGCGCGAGTAGCACTATGTCCTCTGACCTGTGGAGCTTTTCCCTTGGCACTTACGCCCGTCCCGGCGTTGAAACTGCCTGCCTGCAATTGCAGTCGGCAGGCGTGAATGTGTGCCTGCTGCTGTGCGGGTTGTGGCTGGAAGAACGTGGAGTCACCTGCAACAAACGACGCTTGCAGCTGCTTCGTGATGTAGCCGGGCCTTGGGACGCGGATGTCGTGCAACCGTTGCGCGCCTTGCGCCTGCAATGGAAAGCCGCTGCTAGCGACGATGCCGGGCTGAATGATTTACGCGAACAAGTAAAATCACTGGAGATAGAAGCCGAACGACATCTGTTGTCACGGCTGGAACGATTGGCACAGAGTTGGCCGCAGTGTGAGGAGACCGAACGAACGGCCTGGCTCGAAGGTGTGGCAGCAGGCGCCGCCAACCTGGACCGCGACGCGCTGCATCAGCTGCGCGTCGCGGTAACCGGCACTTAGGAAGCGCTGGTTGGGGTGGTGCTAGTGCTCGACGACGCGGCTGCCGTTGGCGCAGACGTGGTGGTCGAGGTGGTTGCTGCAGGCGTGGACGAAGCCGAGGAGACCGGGGCCGGAGTGGCTGGCTTGATCGCTGGCGCAGCAGCCGGTTTGGCAGCGGCGACGGGCTTTTTCACGGCCGGTTTTGCGGCTGGCTTGGCTGCTGGTTTTGCAGCCGGTTTTGCAGTGGCTGGCTTGGCAGCAGCGGCCGGTTTCGCAGCAGTAGTTTTAGCAGCCGGTTTAGCGGCGGGTTTGGCCGCAGCTTTTGCAGCGGGTTTCGCAGCAGGCTTGGCTGCGGCAGTTTTAGCCGCGACAGGTTTGGCGGCTGGCTTGGCAGCCGGTTTCGCGGCGGCAGTTCTAGCGGCTGGCTTGGCAGCAGGTTTAGCCGCTGTTTTTGCCGGTGCAGCTTTTGCCACGGCGGGTTTGGCAGCCGGTTTAGCGGCAGCTGTTTTGGCAGCAGCTGGCTTGGCGGCAGGTTTGGCAGCCGTCGTTTTAGCCGCTGGTTTCGCAGCACTGGCAGCGACTGGTTTTTTCGCCGCCGGTTTTGCGGCTGGCTTGGCGGCGGCTTTCACCGTAGCTTTGGCAGCAGGCTTGGCCGGTGCTTTTGCAGCGGCCGGTTTGGCGGCAGCTTTCTTCGCAGGTGCCGCAGCTGGCTTGGCCGAACGCAGGGACAATGCCTTGCCGACTGCCTCTTGGACACGACCGACACCTTGGGCCAGTTTCAGGCTTTCTTGAGCGTCGCGTTTGAGTTGCAGGATGTAGCTGCGCGTTTCGGACTGGCGACCCTTGAGGGCATCAAGCAAGTCCTCAAGTTCTTTCACCGCCTCTTTGGCCTTGGCTTGCGCCTTGGCTTTGCCGGCCGCCGCAGCGTCCTGCAATTTGGTCCGGGATTTGTGCAGTTTTTCCTGCGCTTTTCCGCGCTGCTTTTCCAACTTGGCGAGCAGTTTTTCAGCATCAGCCAGAGCTTGGGAACAAGCGTTTTCCAAATGCTCGAGCAAGCTGCCCGAGAGTTGTTGGAGTAAGTGCAACGGAGTATTTACTGGCTTCTTGGTGGCCGACATGGTTTACCTCCTGGCTGGCGTGAATGCGGCTCATACTAGACCTCTGCTGCAACCGCCGCTAGGGCATGTTGACAGTATCGAAAGCACTCCGTTGCAACGGAGCAAAAAAGTTCTGCGCTCAGGTAAAACCAGTTCACCTTCGAGCGCATTCCCACTGGCATAATCCTGCGCATCTCAGGTCGGAGAGTGCCCATGTCGCGCTACCTTTTCTTATCGCTGTGCGTGTTTTTTTCCGCGGCCCAGGCCGCCGAAAAAACTGCCGCAAATGACGCTCACGATCTCGCTTACAGCTTGGGCGCAAGCCTTGGCGAACGCTTGCGCCAGGAGGTTCCGGACCTGCAACTTCAGGCCCTGCTCGAAGGTTTGCAGCAAGCCTATCAAGGCAAGCCGCTGGCACTGAAAGATGAGCGGATCGAACAGATTCTGGCCGAGCATGAAGCCCGGGTTGCCATGCAATCACCTGTGCCGCAAAGCGAATTGGCTTTGGAAAACGAGCGACGTTTTCTCGCTGAGGAAAAAGCCAAACCCGGCGTTCGCGAACTGGCGGATGGAATATTGCTGACAGAGCTGACTTCAGGCTCCGGCGCCAAGGCGGGTTCGAGCGGCAAGGTTCAGGTGCTGTATGTCGGACGTCTGCCTGACGGCTCAGTGTTCGACCAGAACAGCCAGCCGCAGTGGTTCAGTCTTGATAGCGTAATCAGCGGATGGCGCAGTGCGTTGCAAAACATGCCGGTCGGCGCAAAATGGCGCCTGGTGATTCCATCGGCCCAAGCCTATGGTGCCGAGGGGGCCGGCGACCTGATCGCGCCGTTCACACCGCTGGTATTTGAAGTCGAATTGCGTGGTGCTACAAGCTGAAAGCCGGAACGAAAAACGGCGCGCATTTGCGCACCGTTTTGAGGGTGTTGCTGGATAAGGCTCAGGCCTGAACCGAATCCTCTTCCTTGTGAGCGGTGTGCAGCACTTCGATCAGGCAATCTTCCAGTTCGAAGCGTTCGTGCAACAAGCCACCCAGCTCCTTGAATTTCTCCGCGACACACTTACCTGCATCACACAGGTCGTTGAACGCCAGCAGCTTCTCGGTGATGACGTCGATGCGCGGGTAAATCGTCTCGGCCAACTCCAGACCGCGAGTATCACCGAACGCCTTGGCTTCGCCGGTCAGCTGTTCGTAGATCTCGAAATGCCCGGCAGACACGTAGTCGACCAGCACACCGCAGAATTCCTGCAACGGTTTTCGGTTCTCGCCCAAAGCTTCGGGCTTGGCGCCAAGAGCGTCATAGGCCCGAACCAGTTCGTGACGCTCCTGCAACCAGCGATCGATCAGCAGATGCACTCCACCCCAACGTTCCTGAGCATTCTGACAACTTTCGAGCATGGTGATTCTCTCTTCCCTTGTGGGTCATGCTGCTCTACACCTGTCGCACACTTGAAGATCAAGAATCGGCCAGGCAGAGCGTCATTCGAGCAACATAAATCCAATGACACGTGCGGGCCAGATTATGCCCGCACGCCTATGGCTTCAAGGTACGCAGGAGATAAAGTTCATACAAGTGTTTAATCGCCCGCCAGTACCCGATGCGACGACTCGCCGCTGAGCGGTCGCTGACCCGCGATCCAGACAAGGCGCAGCAATTGATACCCGCCCAGAATCATCACCGCAACGAAGAACAGCAGACTCCACTCCGGGATGCTCAGGTCGAACAACGTCCAGGAAATTTCCGCGCAATCGGCGGTTCCTTTGAACATTCGCTGCACGACATACAGCCAGGGCGTACTGGCGAACAGATCGGCCAGATCAGGCGAGCATACCGATAGCTGATGCACCGGATCGCTCTGCAACAGCACCTGCCGCCACGCCGTGACGGTACCCGCCAGACTGCATAACAGACCCAGCAGCCAATACAGGAATGATCCGAAGCGGCCAGGCCCCTGCACTGAAGCCGCCAGGCAGACACCCGTGAGCAGCGCCAGGCAAGCCCGCTGCAACAGGCACAACCCGCAAGGCTTGAGGCCGACCGCATATTCCAGGTAATAGGAAACGCCCAAGGCCAGGGCACCTGCAATGAAAACCATGAAAAACAAGGAGCGTGAGCAGGCCAAAGACATGGCTTTTCCGTAGCAATGGAGACAGGCGGTTACGGTAGAGGAAAGCGCAGCAGCCTTTCAAGGCAGGCCACCACGGACACTTCAGCAGAAGTGTAGGGAATTCCCGACAGGGTCGAGAGGACTTGATGTAGTCCTTTGTAGGACTTTGCCGGCGAAGGGTTACAACGCAGAAACAGTTGCGGATTCGAAGCGATTCCCGCCCCCTTCCAGCAGCTGCCAAAGGCTGCGTTCGGCTGCGCAGCAGTCGTAAAACAGGAACCACGGATGGGTCAGATGGATCGCGTTAAACGTATGACGACTGCCGCGCAGCCGAACGCAGGCTGCGCCAGCTGCATAGGTCCGGCTCAGGCAATCAGGCGTGAGCCGGCACTGGCAATGGTGCCGCCAGCAAGCGCTCATCCAATAGACCCAAGCCCTCCTGGAACAGCTGATTACTGCGTTCGGTGTCACCCAGTTGCGCCAGCAACCGCGCCAGTTCGGCGCAGGCTTCAGGGTTGCGCTGCACACGCAGGCTGCTTTCCAGATAATCCCTGGCCTTGCCCCACAGACTGCTTTGCAGACACAAACGGCCCAACGTCAGTAACAGGCTCGGGTCGGCGGGATGATCCTTGAGCCAACCCTCGGCGATGTGCAATTGCCTGGCCGGATCGCTGCCGCGAACCAGTCCGTACAGGCGCGCCAGATGGCTGTCGTATTTTCGCTTGAGGGCTGTGCGCAGGATTTCTTCGGCTTCGACTTGCGCCCCCAATTGCCGCAATTGCTCGGCATAAGCCAGCACCAGTGGTGACTCCTGACGCTGAGCAGCGGTGAGTTGCTGCCAGGCACGATTGAGCGATTGCAAACCGACCGTTCCGTCCTCTTCCCGGTGCGCCGCCAACGAAAGATTCTCACCCCAGGCGCGACGCTCCAGTTCAGCCAGCTCGGCCGGTGGCAGCACCTTGTCCTTGCGTAACTCTGGCAACAAGCGAATCACAGCCGACCAGTCGCCCCGCTGCTGAAGCAAGCGCTGCAATTGGCGCAGGGTCTGGACATTATGAGGATGACGCTCGTGCATGGCTTGCAGGGTCACCAGCGCGCCTTCAGTGTCGCCGCGGTCGGTCTGCAATTGGGCATGATTCAAGGCAATCGCCAGCTCGGCCTGGGGCTGTCGCTCCAGAGCGCGCTCCAGCAGATTGTCGCTTTCCTCGTAGTGACCTTGTTCGTTCGCGGCGCGGGCGGCACCGAGGTAATAGAGCAACGGCTGGCGCTCGGCTTCCGCCGCGCGATACAGATGACGTTGCGCACTGGCCCAGCGGCCCTCAGCCAAATCCAGCTGACCGTGCTCGATCGCCACCTGTACCCGTCGACTGCGATTGCGCCGCGACCATGGATTGACCACTCCACCGGAAGTCGTCACCAGCTCGACCAACGCCTTGATGCCCCAGAACATCAACCACAACACGACCACCAGAGCCAGGGTTGCCCACAAGCTCGATTCGTAACGGAACGTTTTATAGGCGATCAGCACGTAGCCGGAATGCTCGGCAATCGCCAGCCCCAGTGCGGCGGCAGCGGCGATGACCACGAACACGATCACATAGAGGCGCTTCATGGCGTTGCCTCCTGCAGAGTGCTTGCGGCAGGTTTGGCCAGAGGCTTCACCGACTCCTCGGCATTGACGTTGCGCCGCTCGAGGTAGGCCTGAACCGAACTCAACGTGCCGGTCAGATCCGGCGTGACCACCGTAACCGGCTGCTTGCTCAACTCGGCCACCTGCTCCAGCATGATTTTGCTCTGAGGATTGTCCGGGTTGAAATTGCCCTTGAGCACGTCCCGCGCTTCGGCCAGCGCCTGGGTGTAAACCGCGGCTTGTCCATTGAGCGCGGCCCATTGCGCCTGCTCCAGCGCCAGGCTCAGGGCCAGACGCACCTGGCTCAGGCTCTGCCCTGCCAGCAACGGCCGGACATTCTTGTCGGCGTTGAAATCGATGCGGATATAACGCGAGATCTGATCCCACCATTGCGCCCAGCGACTGGCACCGTCGCCATCGGCGGTCAGGCCCAGCAGGGACTCGCCACGGTCCTTGTATTCCGGCGCCAGCTCGGTGAGATTGATCACCTGATCACGCAAGGCGCCAAGTCGCAGGAACAACCCGGTGCGATCCGGCTGTTCAGTACTGCGCAGGGCTACCAGGGTTTTGGCCACTTGCTCGCGAGCGGCAAACGCCCCTGGGTCGTTCTGTTCACGGAGAATCTCATCGGCCCCTTGCACCAGGGCCTGAGCGCTGCTGATGTCCTGCAACGCCGACAGACGCAGGCTGGCCAGACGCAGCAAGTGCTCGGCTTCGGCCAGACGCCAGTCCTTGCGGCTCGCGCCGAGGACGGTTTCCAGGCGTTGATTCAGGCGTTGCTGATCGCCCTGAAGTTGAATGAGCAGACGACTGCGCGCATCGAGTTCCTCGGCGGCCGGCATTTGCTCGAGGCGAGCCGTCAGGCGTTGCTCGTTGAGCTTCAGGCTCTGTGCCTGATCATTCAACGCCTGTACCTGACTCAATTGTTGTTGGGTATTGGCTTGCAGGTGACGCACCTGCCAGACTCCCCAACCGCCTACTGCAACACCGGCAGCGCCCAACAGCAGCGCGACGATTGCCAACCCATTGCCTCGGCGCTGCTCAACAGCAGGTGGCGCAGTTTCTACCGGTGCATCGAGCACGGACCGGACGTCATCTTTAGGCAAGGCTGTTTCGCTCACGTATCCATCCTTTGCATTAGAAAACGGGCACGGGATGCTCCCGTAACGCCGCCAGCAAGGCCGCGGCACTGGCGCCGCGACAATCCACAACTGTTTGGGCCCCGGCGGCACGTGCCAACTCGGCGACCCTGGGGCTTGGAACAAACAATGGCAACCGCACCATGCTCGGCCAGGCATCGCCAGCCAATTGGTGCAGGTGCTCAAAACCCTGTCCACTGCTGACCACCAGCCCGTTCAAGCGTTCCGCTTCGATCCGGCCAGGCAGCGTTGCCGGCGGGTACTGCGGCAGACCACGCCGGTACAACTCCAGATACTCGACACTAGCACCAAGCTCGCGCAAACGCTCAGCCAGCAATTCGCGCCCACCCTCCCCGCGCATGATCAGCACCCGTGGATCGGTTCGGGCGACGGCCTCGCGCAACGATGCAAGCTCAAGCAAGGCTTCGCTGTCGTCGCCGTCGACCGGGAAGCTCACATCCAGCCCGTTATCCTCGAGAATCTGCGCCGTCGCCGCACCCACGCTGAACCACTTCACAACCGGTGGTTGCGGACAGTACTGGTTAAGCAGATCGACAGCGATTCTGGCGGCCGGTTTGCTGACCACGATCACCGCGCTATAGCTGTCCAGGTTCTGAATCACTTCGCGCATTGTGTCAGAGGCGGGAATCGGCTCGATATCCAAAAGCGGCAAGCTGCTGCTGAAAACCCCCGCGTTGGCCAGCACACGGGCAAGCGCCACCGATTCATCCGCAGGGCGCGTCAGCAACAGGCGCCAGCCAGTCACTCGTGCCCTGCCTCGCCATAGACTGCTTTCAGAATGGCGTCGGCGCCCTGGCTCAGCAGGTCTTCGGCCACTTGCACACCCAAAGCTTCGGCATCGCCCCGTGGCGCACGGGCTTCGGCGCTGAGCAGCAGGCCGCCGCCTGGATCACCCACCAAACCACGCAACCAGATCTGCTCGCCTTCAAGCACGGCGTAGCAAGCGATGGGTACCTGGCAACCGCCATTCAAATGTTTGTTGAGGGCACGCTCGGCGGTAACGCGAGTGGCCGTGTCCGGGTGATGTAACGGTGCGAGCAACGCATGAATTTCAGTATCGGCGCTGCGGCACTCGATACCGACCGCGCCTTGTCCTCCGGCGGGCAAACTGTCTTCGACGCTGATGGCCGAGGTGATGCGATCTTCGAAGCCCAGCCGAATCAAACCCGCCGCAGCGAGGATGATGGCGTCGTATTCGCCAGCATCGAGCTTGGCCAGGCGAGTGTTGACGTTGCCACGCAGGAAGCGGATTTCCAGGTCCGGGCGACGAGTCAGCAGCTGAGCCTGACGGCGCAGGCTCGACGTACCGACGATGCTGCCTGGCGGCAACTCATCCAGGCTGGCGTAGGTATTGGAGACAAAGGCATCGCGCGGGTCTTCGCGCTCGCAGATGCAGAACAAGCCAAGGCCTTCGGGGAAGTCCATCGGCACGTCTTTCATGGAATGCACGGCGATGTCGGCTGCGTTTTCCAGCAGCGCGGTTTCAAGTTCCTTGACGAACAGGCCCTTGCCACCGATCTTCGACAGGGGCGAATCAAGCAGCTTGTCGCCGCGACTGACCATGGGCACCAGCGTCACGAGCAGGCCCGGATGGGCCTCTTCCAGACGAGCCTTGACGTACTCGGCCTGCCACAGGGCGAGAGCACTTTTGCGGGTGGCGATGCGGATTTCGGAAGAGGACATGGATCAATCCGTACTGAATAGATACGGCAGATAATAACAGCTCAGCCAAATCCACTTTGACTTGTATCAGAAACTCCATGGCCTCCCTGGCCTCAATGTCCGGTAACAGGGTATAAATCCGCCCGATTAAAGCTGTTGCATCATTTTGCGTACGCCGGCCACATGGCGTCGGCTGACAATCAGGGCATCGCCGTTCAGACCTTTGAGGAACAGCTGGAAATGCCCCAGGGGCGTGCGCTGCAGCCGCTCGATACGTTCGCGGGCAACCAGTGCGTTGCGATGAATCCGCACGAAACGGTCGCCGAATTCGTCTTCGAGGGCCTTGAGTGGTTCGTCGAGCAGTACTTCCCCGCCTTCATGACGCAAGGTGACGTACTTGTGGTCGGCGATAAAGTAGACCACCTGACCCAGCGGAATCAGCTCGATGCCTTTTCGGGTGCGGGCGCTGATGTGACTGCGCGGGCCGCTACCGGTTTCGGCCGCGGGGCGAGTCAAGGCCGCGAGCTGGACGCGATTGGGTCGCTCGGCATTCTTTAATGCTTCATGTAACTGTTCTGTGCGCACTGGCTTCACCAGATAGCCCACGGCGCTGGCCTGTAGGGCTTCCACGGCAAATTCATCGGGCCCGGTGCAAAACACCACGGCGGGCGGGGTTTCGCGTTCGCACAACCGTGCAGCCACTTGCAGGCCATCGAGGCCCGGCATGCGAATATCGAGCAGCACGATATCCGGTTTGTGACTGTCGATCAGTGCCAACGCCTCTTCGCCGTTCGTGGCGCTGGGCTCCAGGACATTGTATCCCTCGAGTTCGCCGACCATTCGGCTCAGGCGCTCGCGGGCCAGGGGTTCGTCATCAACGATCAGGACATTCATATTGCGCTGGATTCCTGCGTGAGTCTCGCACAAGGATAGCGTAGACAGGTGAAGTGACGTCCGTCACCGCGATCCACGCTAAGACTAGCGCGAGGGCCAAAAAGTGCCGCGAGACCGGCGGCTAAATTTTCATCTGCCGGGTGACTGACGGCCCAGGCCCGCACTGGCGAGGCATCGCCATAGGGTTTGCTGATACACAATATGAACACCCTCTTCTCTCTATAGTCAGCTGCAGCATCGAGAAGTGCGCTGATCCTCTGTCCAACTGTAGACGGTTGCCGGGACGATATTGCTCAATTGAAAAATATCGTTGCGCAATTTCCGTATCGCCTGCTTCGTGCAGGGGTCGCACGATGAGAAAAAAACCTGTCGACCAGTGTCCACGACAGAATCGGCAACCCTGTTATTATCCGCGTCAGCGTTTCACGCCATCTTTCTTCAAGCCGATACGAGCGAATTCATGAGCACTGACAAGACCAATCAGTCCTGGGGCGGCCGCTTCAGTGAACCCGTCGACGCCTTCGTCGCCCGCTTCACCGCCTCCGTCACCTTCGACCAGCGCCTGTATCGCCACGACATCATGGGCTCGATCGCCCACGCCACCATGCTGGCCAAGGTCGGCGTGCTGACCGATGCCGAGCGCGACAGCATCATCGACGGCCTGAAAACCATCCAGGGTGAAATCGAGGCCGGCCAGTTCGACTGGCGCATCGACCTTGAAGACGTGCACATGAACATCGAGGCGCGTCTGACCGACCGCATCGGCGTGACCGGTAAAAAGCTGCACACCGGCCGCAGCCGTAACGACCAGGTCGCCACCGACATCCGCCTGTGGCTGCGGGACGAGATCGATCTGATTCTTGGCGAAATCACCCGCCTGCAACAAGGCTTGCTGGAGCAGGCCGAGCGCGAAGCCGGCAGCATCATGCCGGGCTTCACTCAC
The DNA here is from genome assembly GCF_022014505.1 of Pseudomonas sp. PGPR40. Lineage (NCBI taxonomy): Bacteria > Pseudomonadati > Pseudomonadota > Gammaproteobacteria > Pseudomonadales > Pseudomonadaceae > Pseudomonas > Pseudomonas sp. PGPR40. Next base: position 47,204 of record NZ_JAKLSP010000017.1, read on the forward strand.
CTGCAAACCGCGCAGCCGGTGACCTTCGGGCACCACATGCTGGCCTGGTTCGAAATGCTCAGCCGCGACTACGAGCGTCTAGTGGACTGCCGCAAGCGCACCAACCGTATGCCGCTGGGCAGCGCCGCGCTGGCGGGCACCACTTACCCGATCGACCGCGAATACACCGCTCAACTGCTGAGCTTCGACGCTGTCGGCGGTAACTCGCTGGACAACGTGTCCGATCGCGACTTCGCCATCGAGTTCTGCTCGGCCGCGAGCATCGCGATGATGCACTTGTCGCGGTTCTCCGAAGAGTTGGTGTTGTGGACCAGCGCGCAGTTCCAGTTCATCGATCTGCCGGACCGTTTCTGCACTGGCAGCTCGATCATGCCGCAAAAGAAAAACCCGGACGTGCCAGAGCTGGTTCGCGGCAAGACTGGCCGGGTATTTGGCGCATTGATGGGCCTGCTGACCCTGATGAAAGGCCAGCCGCTGGCCTACAACAAGGACAATCAGGAAGACAAGGAACCGCTGTTCGACGCCGCCGACACCCTGCGCGACTCGCTGCGGGCCTTTGCCGACATGATCCCGGCGATCAAACCCAAGCACGCCATGATGCGCGAAGCGGCATTGCGCGGTTTCTCCACCGCCACCGACCTGGCTGACTATCTGGTTCGCCGTGGTCTGCCGTTCCGTGATTGCCATGAGATCGTTGGTCACGCGGTGAAGTATGGCGTGGACACCGGCAAGGATCTGGCAGAAATGAGCCTGGAAGAGCTGCGCAAATTCAGCGATCAGATCGAGCAGGACGTATTTGCCGTGCTGACCCTGGAAGGTTCGGTGAATGCCCGTGACCATATCGGCGGCACTGCGCCGACGCAGGTCAAGAAGGCTGTTGCTCGCGGTCAGGCACTACTCGCCAGCCGCTAAATCGTCAAGAGCTTCGCGAGCAAGCCCGCTCCCACACTGGATCGCTGGTGTTCACAAAATTTGTGTTCACCACTGATTTAATGTGGGAGCGGGCTTGCTCGCGAAGGCGATTTTACAAACACTACAAAATCTACTTTTTGGACGCGATCATCTCCAGAAACGCCGGCATCGCCGCGTCCTTGTCCTTTGCGATCCGCTGCACATGCGGGTTCTGCTCCAGACGCTCCAACAGCGCCCTGGCTGCCGGCATCTCAGCCAACAGATCAATATCGAACAGCTTCTGCGCCACGGCACGCGCCAACGGCACGCTGTACAGGAAATACAGATCAGCCACGCTCAGGCTGTCACCAGCCACATAAGGAGCGAATTTGCCATGCCTGCCCAGCGCGGCAAACCCCAGCAGTAACTCTGCCTTGGTCTTTTCCTGGATAGCGTCCGGTACCGTCATGCCGAAAAATGCTGCGGGGTAACAGGCGCGTCCGGGCAGTTCGATGTACAGCTCGATTTCCTTGGCCAAGGCCAGGACCTGGGCTCGCTCGAAAGGATCGCTCGGCAGCAGCGGCGTGCCTTCCTGGCTCTGCTCGAGGTATTCGAGAATCACGCTGGTTTCATTGATGAAACCTTGTTCGACGCCCAGCACCGGAACCTTTCCACGTGGGCTGATAGCTAACGTTTCGGGGGTAGTGCCTGGGTAAAACGGCACTTCTTCAAACGGCAGTCCCTTCTCCAGCAACGCCAGCTTGACCATGTTGTAGTAGTTGCTGACGCAAAATCCATAAAGCTTGAGCATTACATAGCCTCCAGGCCGTGCAGGGGGTTGGCAGCGCCAGTTATAGAACGCCCGGGGACTTCTTGCCAGCAGCATCACAGCGCTGAATGCGGGTAAACTGGCCGCCTTTCCTTGAGGAGCCTGCCATGAGCGAGCCTAACGATATCGACAACGACGAAGAAGAGTTCACCGAAACGACGCTGATTGAAGCGATCGAGAACCAGATCGAAAGCGATAACCCGCCAGCGGCCAAGGCGACCTTCAACAAGCTGACTCTGGTGGGTTACGAGCGTGATGAAATCCTCAACCTGATGGCCCACGTGCTGGCAGTGGAAATCGACGCGATCCTCGAAGAAGACCGCGCGTTCAACACCGAATGGTACGAAGCGGCGCTGCGCGCTCTGCCAGAGTTGCCGCCGGAAAAGAAATAACCCTATCCCTCCTGTAGGAGCGAGGCTTGCCCGCGAAGGCCTCACCGCGGTCTTCCTGAAAAACCGCGTCATCGTTCTTCGCGGGCAAGCCTCGCTCCTACAGAAACCACGCCCCCTCCAGGGAATGCTCCCCCCCGAGGCGAAAAAACCCTGTTACGAGCACTGGACATGCCGCACCAGCGAGTTCACCTTAGGAGCGCTATCGTCTAATTCCTAGAAAGTCTGGAGTCCTTATGTCGCTTACCCCTGAGTTGGTTGCCGAACTGGAAATCCTCGCCCTCTTCAACCTGGACAGCTCCCAGGAAGGTTTGAAAATTCATCAGACCGCTGCCCCGAAAGCCATTGCCGCCGCCCAAAGACTGTTCGATAAAGAATTGATCACCCAGCCCGATGGCGGTTATCTGACCAGCCTGGGTCGTGACGCAGCACAAAATGTGCAAACCGTTCTAACCATTCTGTCCGTCCAGGAAACCGCCTGAGCCTCACCGCATCGCCCACGGAAACCTCTGTCACGGGATTTCCGTGGGCACACTTTGGTGCCCGCTGTCGCCGCGCGATAGAAACCTGACGCCAGAAATACAAAATCAGCCTAAAAGTCCCGGAGCCGAGGCGCTAAACTGCCACTCATCCCGAACCCTCCCACGTCCGAGCCCCGCGAGCCGGATTGAGCTGACATGACCCGCACCCATGAAATCCGCCCCGATCTGGACGAGGGAATCGACCGTAAGGTTCTCAGCCAGCTGCGTGCCCGTTTTCTAAAGCTCAATGAGGGTCGCATGGCCCGTGCCATGGAAGGGTTATCGACCCGCCAGCAAACGGTGCTGACCCTGCTGCCGCTGTTTTTCCATGTCAATCATCCACTGTTACCAGGTTACGTCTCGGGCAGCACCCCGGCCGGGCTGTCGAATTTCGAACCTGATGCCAACGCCCTCGCCGAAGCCCAGCGCCTGACCCGCTCGTTTTCCTATAAGCCGCGCCACGGCAGCAATCCGCCGCGACCGATTCACGGCCTGTTCCTGATGGGCAGCCTCGGCACGTTGGCCCAGGCCGATCAGAGCGACATGGACGTCTGGGTCTGTCACGGGCCGGACTTGAGCGAAAGCGAGCTCGCTGAGCTGCGCAAGAAATGCCAGTTGCTTGAAATATGGGCCGCCAGCCAAGGCGCCGAGGCGCATTTTTTCCTGATCGACCCCACTCGCTTCATGCTCGGCGAGCGTGATTCCCAACTAAGTTCGGAAGACTGTGGCACCACCCAACACTATCTGCTGCTAGATGAGTTCTACCGCACCGCGATCTGGCTGGCTGGCCGTACCCCCATCTGGTGGCTGGTGCCGGTTTATGAAGAGGTAGCGTACGACCGTTATACCCACACGCTGTTATCCAAGCGTTTTATCCGTGCCGACGAGACCCTGGACCTGGGGCATCTGGCGTATATTCCGCCCGGGGAGTTCATCGGTGCCGGGCTCTGGCAGTTGTTCAAAGGCATCGAGTCACCGTACAAATCGGTGCTCAAACTGCTGCTGACCGAGGTCTACGCCAGCGAACACCCCAAGGTCCAGTGCCTGAGCCTGCGTTTCAAGCAGGCGGTGTTTGCCAATCGACTGGACCTCGATGAACTGGATCCATACGTCGTGGTTTACCGGCGAATCGAGGAATACCTCACGGCCCGGGGCGAACCGGAACGGCTGGAACTGGTACGCCGCGCGCTGTATCTGAAGGTCAATCGAAAACTCACCGCCAGTATCGCTCGCACCCCCAATTGGCAACGTTCGTTGCTCGAACGCCTGGCCCATGAATGGCAGTGGGATCAGCGTCAGTTGGCATTGCTCGACAGCCGCAGTCAGTGGAAAGTCCGCCAGGTCAGCGCCGAACGCCGAGCCCTGGTTGGGGAGCTGAATTACAGCTACCGCTTCCTGACGCAGTTTGCCCGCAACGAGCAGACTGTCAGCCTCATCAACAAGCGCGACCTCAATGTGCTGGGCCGGCGGCTGTACGCGGCCTTCGAGCGCAAGGCCGACAAGGTCGAGTTCATCAACCCGGGCATCGCCCCCGATCTCGCCGAAGACACCCTGACGCTGGTGCAGGCCCCAAACAAAAAAGAACCGGGGCAAACCCAATGGGGTTTGTACAACGGCAGTTTGACCGTCCACGAATGGGAGCATTTCTCACCGATCAAGCGTAGCCGTCAGCTACTGGAGCTGCTCACCTGGTGCCACCGCAACGGGGTGATCGACAGCAGCACCCGTCTGGCCCTGCACCCCGGCACCAGCGACTTGAGCGAGTTCGAACTGTTCAACTTGCTCGGCAGCCTGCAACAAAGCATCGCCCTGCCCCTGACCACCGTCGCCGAAGAGCCTTTGCTGCGCGCCAGTGTGCCGAGCGAAATACTGATTCTGGTGAACGTCGGCGTCGATCCGCTCAGGCATCATCGCGACCTGAACATCCTGATGACCACCGAACGCACCGACTCCTTGAGCTATGCCGGCGTGCGGGAAAACCTGGTACTGACCCTGGACCAAGTCACGCTCAATAGCTGGAACGAGGTGTTGGTCAGCCGTTTTGACGGCCCCCACGCCCTGCTCGACTGCCTGCGCGATTACCTCAACAATCTGCCGGACGGGCCACAACAGCCCAAGCTGCGGGTTCGTTGCTTCTGCCACAACCGCGCGCAATTCATTGCCCGGCGGGTTGAAGAAATCCTCGACACCGCGCAGAACCTGCTGCTGAGCAAACTCAATCATCGTTACCTGATTCAGGTCCAGCAGCATTACCACGTATTGGAGCTGGTGCCCGGCCAAGTCAATCATGTCGCCCTCGCCACCCTGCCAGCGCTGTTCGACTACCTCGGCGAAGAACTGGCGAGCTACAGCCCGTTTCATCTGGACCCGATGGCACTGGAAGATCATGACCTGGCGCTGATCTTGCCCATGGGGCAACCCGATTGCGTCCAAGTGTTCTACCGGATCAATGAACACCAGGCCGATTTGTATGTACTGGATGAATTCAATGCCCTGTGGCAGCAGCGCTTGCCCTATCACGATGAACAAAGCCTGTTGGTACCGCTGCAACGCTTCCTGCAATCGATCCAGTACCGGCGCGATGCCTTGCTGCCGATGGACACAGTCCAGCCATTGAGCCTGGACACGTCGTATTACCAGTTGTTGCCTTCAGGTACCGCACGGGCGCGTCGGGTCGAAGCCCGGCCGGCGCCGCAAACCCCGGTCAACAAACCGTTCTATGACGTGCAGGCCATCGTCGGCAAAGCCGCACCGGGGCAGGTGCAGGTCACGTTGTACTGCAATCAGCGGGAATTTTCAGAGCTGGAGCATGGCGACCAACTGTTCAGCGTGGTCGCGCAAGAGATTATCGAGCAGCGCCGTGAGACCGAACGCTATCGCTGCTACATCACCGACCTGGACCTGTCGGGCCTGCTCGGTGATGGTCAAGGTTCAAGCCATCTGTATCTGCGTTACAAGGCCGACCTGGAACGCGCCCTGAACGAGGCGCTTAAGCAGGTCTGAGGCGGGGTCAGACGTTGTAATCGCCGCCATTGGCAGGCTGCGATTCGACTTCCAGCAGGGTCAGTTTGAGGGTCTTGCCGCCCGGAGCCGGCCAGTCAATGTGCTGACCAACCTTCAGGCCGAGCAAGGCACTGCCCACCGGAGCCAGAATGGAAATCCGGCCTTCGTCAGCGTTGGCATCCTTGGGATAAACCAAAGTCAGGTGATAGTCCTTGCCGCTGCTCTCTTCACGGCAATGCACACGGGAGTTCATGGTCACGACATCGGCTGGCACATCTTCGTGACCGACCAGGGTATCGGCGCGATCCAGTTCGGTTTGCAGCGCGATAACGCCCGGCAGCGTGTCATCCAGGCTGTCGATCAGGCGCTCCAGACGTTGTACGTCCAGACGGGTAAGGGTGATGGAAGGTGCGGTCATGATCAGGGCAGACTCCTTTCTTCTGCACGAAAAAAGCAAAACCCCGCCAGAAAAAGGCGGGGTTTTCACGAGCCTCGATGGGTTGAGGCGTATCCGGACACTATCACAGCTCAATAAATATACAAGCCGCCACCCGGCGGCGTAGGAGCTGCCGCAGGCTGCGATCTTTTGATCTTGATTTTTCTACGGAACCGAAATCGCTGAAAATCAAAAGATTGCAGCCTTCGGCAGTTCCTGCAGGGGTCGGGTTAGCCTCTACTCTTGCGGTCGAGGGCCGATGCACAAATCACCCGCCGCCGCTCATCATCCGCCGAGCGCCATTCACGAATATCTTCGACATGGCGAAAACACCCCAGACAAACTTTCTGCTCATCTAGCCGACACACGCCGCTGCACGGCGAAGGCACTGCCGGGCTAACGTTGCTATAGAGCGGTTTGGGCGGACGAACGGGGGCAGGCTGGGTCACGATCTCACAGACCTTCGAAATCGAGTTCGACGTCGGCTTGCTGCTTGACGATGCGCTCAAGCATCTCACCGAGCTGCTCTTCGCTCTTGTCACACATCCAGCGCTCGCTCTCGGCGTCGTAATCAAAGTGGAAGCCACCCGACACGGCTGCCAGCCACAGCTGACGCAATGGCTCCTGGCGACTAAAGATCAGCGCGGTGCCGTTTTCGAACTTGACGGTGAGCACACCGGCCGAGCTCTCCAGATCTATATCCAGGCCACTCTCGTCGAAAATATCCTCCAGCGTCTGCTGGGTGGCATCGACCAGATCGTGGAAACGGGCTTCGGTCAAACTCATTGCGGGAACCTCAAAAAGTGTCTACTCACGCTCAAGCGCCGCAAGATACGGGCGAGCCCCGGTGATTGCAAAGGATAACCACCAAGGGCTCGCTAGCGTTATGAAATATCGACGCAGGACCTGATAGCGCCAAAATTTAATGTGGGAGCGGGCTTGCTCGCGAAAGCGCCGTGTCAGTCGACATCAATATTGAATGAATGACTGCATTCGCGGGCAAGCCCGCTCCCACAGGGATTGCATTAAACCGACGCACATCCGGCCAAGCCCCGCCGGACGGGAGGTGCGTCGCATAGGCAAGCTGCCGGGTGGCCGGTATACTCCGGCGCAATTAACGCATTTTCAAGGATTTCGCCATGAAGCGCCTGATCTCTTCCTTTGCTGCGCTCGCCGCGGTTGCCTGTCTTGTGTCAGCTTGTGGTCAAAAAGGCCCGCTGTACCTGCCCGATGAGAACCAGGACCCTGTCGAGCAGGCCAAATCGTCGCAACAGCAGCCTGCTTCCAAGGCGCACAAGCACGACGTCTACCAATAAGGGAACATCATGGACGCTTTTAACTACCGTGACGGTGAACTGTTCGCGGAAGGTGTTGCCCTGTCTGCTATCGCTGATCGCTTTGGTACACCGACCTACGTTTACTCGCGCGCACACATCGAAGCCCAATACCTGGCTTACGCCGATGCGCTGGCCGGCATGCCGCATCTGGTGTGCTTTGCGGTCAAGGCCAACTCCAACCTGGGTGTACTGAATGTCCTGGCGCGTTTGGGCGCCGGTTTCGACATCGTTTCCCGTGGCGAGCTGGAACGCGTACTGGCCGCTGGCGGCACTGCTGACAAGATCGTGTTCTCCGGTGTCGGCAAGACCCGTGACGACATGCGTCGTGCGCTGGAAGTCGGCGTGCACTGCTTCAACGTCGAGTCCACCGACGAGCTCGAACGCCTGCAAGTAGTGGCCGCCGAGCTGGGCGTTCGTGCGCCGATCTCGTTGCGCGTGAACCCGGACGTCGATGCCGGCACTCACCCATACATCTCCACCGGCCTGAAGGAAAACAAGTTCGGCATCGCCATCGCCGACGCCGAAGATGTGTACGTCCGTGCCGCGCAACTGCCTAACCTGGAAGTGATTGGCGTCGATTGCCACATCGGTTCGCAACTGACCACCCTGCCACCGTTCATCGATGCTCTCGACCGCCTGCTGGGCCTGGTCGACCGCCTCGGCGATTGTGGCATTTACCTGCGCCACATCGATCTCGGTGGTGGTTTGGGCGTGCGTTATCGCGATGAAGAGCCGCCCTTGGCTGCCGACTACATCAAAGCCGTGCGCGAGCGTCTTGACGGTCGTGACCTGGCGCTGGTGTTCGAGCCGGGCCGTTTCATCGTCGCCAACGCCGGCGTGCTGCTGACTCAGGTCGAGTACCTCAAGCACACCGAGCACAAAGACTTTGCCATCGTCGACGCCGCCATGAACGACCTGATCCGCCCGGCGCTGTATCAAGCCTGGATGGACGTCACCGCCGTGCGCCCGCGCAACAGCACCGCTCGCGCCTACGACATCGTTGGCCCGATCTGCGAAACCGGCGACTTCCTGGCCAAGGATCGTCAACTGGCCCTGGAAGAAGGCGATCTGCTGGCCGTGCATTCGGCCGGTGCCTACGGGTTTGTCATGAGCTCCAACTACAACACCCGCGGCCGTGCCGCTGAAGTGTTGGTGGACGGTGATCAGGCATTTGAAGTGCGTCGCCGTGAGACGGTAGCCGAGTTGTTTGCTGGCGAAAGCCTGCTGCCGGAGTAAAACCATGCTGCTGCGTTTTACCAAGATGCACGGCCTGGGCAATGACTTCATGGTTCTCGACCTGGTCAGCCAGCACGCGCATATCCTGCCCAAGCACGCCAAGCAATGGGGCGATCGGCACACGGGGATCGGTTTCGACCAGTTGCTGATCGTCGAGGCGCCGAGCAATCCGGATGTGGATTTCCGCTATCGGATCTTCAACGCCGACGGCTCCGAAGTGGAACAATGCGGCAACGGTGCGCGCTGCTTTGCCCGCTTCGTGCTCGACAAACGCCTGACCGCCAAGCGGCTGATTCGCGTTGAGACCAAAAGCGGCATCATTGAACTGGACATCCGCAACGATGGCCAGATCAGCGTCAACATGGGTTCTCCGCGCCTGGTGCCGGCCGAGATTCCGTTCGAAGCCCCGAGCCAGGCTCTGAGCTATCAGGTCGACGTCGACGGCACCACGGTCGAACTGGCTGCGGTGTCCATGGGCAACCCCCATGCCGTGTTGCGGGTCAGCGATATCAACAACGCACCGGTACATGAACTGGGGCCGAAAATCGAACATCACCCGCGCTTCCCGGCACGGGTCAATGTCGGTTTTCTCCAGGTCATCGACCGGAACCGTGCGCAGTTGCGCGTCTGGGAGCGCGGGGCCGGGGAAACCCAGGCATGCGGAACCGGCGCCTGTGCTGCCGCAGTGGCCGCGATCAGCCAGGGGTGGATGGATTCGCCGCTATTGATCGACCTGCCCGGCGGGCGTCTGTCCATTGAATGGGCAGGCCCTGGCCAACCGGTCATGATGACCGGCCCGGCAGTGCGCGTATACGAAGGACAAGTGCGTCTTTGAGTGAGCGAAATCCATGACCGACAAGCCCCAGGTTCCCGCCCTGCAGCCCGACGAATCCCCTTCCGAAAGCCTTGAGGCGGCGGCGATTGCCGCGTACCTGGAAGCTCATCCGGATTTCTTCATCGAGCACGAAGAACTGCTCCCGGCCCTGCGCATTCCGCACCAGCGCGGCGACACCATTTCGCTGGTCGAACGCCAGATGACCATCCTGCGCGACCGCAACATCGAGTTGCGCCACCGCCTTTCGCACTTGATGGACGTGGCCCGCGACAACGACCGACTGTTCGACAAGACCCGACGCCTGATTCTCACGCTGATGGACGCTACCAGCCTGGAAGACGTGGTAATCAGCGTTGAAGACAGCTTGCGCCAAGACTTCCAGGTGCCCTTCGTCAGCCTGATTTTGCTGGGCGACAACCCGATGCCGGTGGGCCGCTGGGTCACACATGCCGAAGCACAAACGGCCATCGGCGGCTTGCTCTCGGAAGACAAAAGCGTCTGTGGCAGCCTGCGCGAACATGAACTGGACTTCCTGTTCGGCGAAGAACAGCGCAAGCAGATCGGCTCCACAGCCGTCGTCGCCATCAGCCATCAGGGCATCCACGGTGTTCTGGCCATCGCCAGTCGTGATCCGCAGCACTATAAGAGCTCGGTGGGCACGCTGTTCCTGAGTTACATAGCCGAAGTCATGGGCCGCGTGCTACCACGGGTCAACAGCTCCCTGCGCTCGGTACGCTGAACATGGAACGGCAACTGGACGCTTACTGCGAACACTTGCGCAGTGAGCGGCAGGTGTCGCCGCATACGCTGTACGCCTACCGCCGCGACCTCGACAAAGTGCTGGGTTGGTGCGTCAAACAGAACATCAGCAGTTGGGCCGCCCTGGACATCCAGCGCCTGCGCAGCCTGATCGCTCGCCTGCATGCTATAGGTCAATCTTCCCGCAGTCTGGCGCGGCTGCTCTCGGCGGTGCGCGGGCTCTATCACTATCTGAACCGCGAAGGCCTTTGCGACCACGACCCGGCCAATGGCCTGGCACCGCCCAAGGGCGAACGTCGCTTGCCGAAGACCCTCGACACTGACCGCGCGCTGCAACTGCTTGAAGGTGCGGTGGAAGATGACTTTCTGGCGCGTCGGGATCAGGCGATTCTGGAGCTGTTCTATTCCTCCGGCTTGCGCCTTTCTGAATTGACCGGCCTCAACCTTGATCAACTGGACCTGGCCGACGGCATGGTTCAGGTGCTCGGCAAGGGCAGCAAGACCCGCCTGTTGCCAGTGGGCAAAAAGGCTCGCGAAGCACTGGAGTTGTGGCTGCCATTGCGGTCGCTGACCAACCCGGCGGACGACGCAGTGTTTGTCAGCCAGCAAGGCCGGCGCCTCGGTCCACGGGCAATTCAGGTTCGGGTCAAAGCGGCTGGCGAACGCGAATTGGGGCAGAACCTGCACCCACACATGTTGCGACACTCCTTCGCCAGCCATTTGCTGGAGTCCTCTCAGGATTTGCGTGCGGTGCAGGAACTGCTCGGCCATTCGGACATCAAGACCACCCAGATCTATACCCACCTGGACTTCCAGCACCTGGCGACGGTCTACGACAGCGCCCATCCACGGGCCAAACGCATTAAAGGCGATGATTCATGACCCTCCAATTGATCACCTTCGACCTCGACGACACCCTGTGGGACACCGCTCCAGTGATCGCCAGCGCCGAAATCGTACTGCGTGAATGGTTGACCGAGCACGCCCCGAACCTGGGCGCGGTGCCGGTGGAGCATCTGTGGTCGATTCGCGAGCGGGTGCTTAGCAACGAACCGAGCCTAAAACACCGCATCAGTGCCCTGCGTCGGCGGGTGTTGTTCCATGCGCTGGAAGAAGCCGGTTACAGGCATATCGAAGCATCTGACCTGGCCGACCAGGGTTTCGAAGTGTTTCTGCATGCGCGGCATCAGTTGGAGATCTTCCCAGAGGTGCAACCGACTTTGGAAATTCTGGCCAATCACTATGCGCTGGGCGTGGTGACCAATGGCAATGCCGATGTGCGTCGGCTGGGGCTGGCGGATTACTTCAAGTTTGCCCTGTGCGCTGAAGACATCGGTATCGCCAAGCCGGATGCGCGACTGTTTCATGAAGCGCTGCAGCGGGGCGGCGCGACCGCCGAGACCGCCGTGCATATTGGCGACCATCCCGGCGACGACATTGCCGGCGCCCAGCAGGCAGGGCTGCGGGCAATCTGGTTTAACCCGGCAGGCAAGGTGTGGGAAGCCGAGAAGGCGCCGGATGCAGAGATTCGCAGTTTGACCGAGTTGCCGGGGTTGTTGGCGCGGTGGAACAATGGCTTGATCTGACCCCGTAGGAGCTGGCTTGCCAGCGAAGGCGATCTCAAGATCAGTGCAAGGCCTATTCGCTGGCAAGCCAGCTCCTACAGGGTTATGCGTCGGGCCTTTGGACATTGGTCCACCCATGAAAAAGCCCGCAGCGACGGCGGGCTTTTTCAGCAAGCAAGAAGCAGGCGCTTAGATAGGTCGGCTGCCGTACTTGTTATCAGGCTTCTTGGGAGGATCGGCGACCACATTGGCCTCCACTTCCTGCACCTTGCCACCGCGCGCAAGAAACTCTTCCATGGCCTTGGCCAGGGCGTCGCGCTCCTTGTTCTTGGCTTCGACGCTCGGCAGCTCATCGACCGATACCGCAGCCTTGGCCTTGCCTTTGGCGGTCGGGGCCGGCGTATCGTCGCCGCCGTCGTCGTCAGCAACGTCTTCCGCTGCTGCTTCCAGGCCCTCTTCGGCCTCGTCTTCGTCGCCTACTTCGAGGTCGTCGTTTTCCAGATCATCGTCGCTCATGTTCTACCTCATGACTTGCGAAAAGCAGATTAGTTATAGCCCAGCTTTGCCCTCTGTCGAAGGCTGCCGGAAAAAATTCAACCACCGCTGGTGACCAGCGGTTTCATGCCCCTTCACCGTGCACGGTGGCGAGGACTTTACGGGCACCGCCATGATCACGGTGCTCGCCCAGATAAACGCCTTGCCAGGTTCCCAACGCCAGTCGGCCTGCCGAGATCGGCAAACTGAGCTGACAGCCAAGTACGCTGGCCTTGAAGTGCGCCGGGAGGTCGTCCAGGCCTTCGTCGTTATGCTCATAGCCGTCTGTTCCTTGTGGGATCAGACGATTGAAAAATCGTTCGAAGTCGCGACGTACCGCCGGATCGGCATTCTCGTTGATGGTCAACGACGCCGAGGTATGCTGTAGCCACAAATGCAACAGACCAACCCGACACGCCTTGAGTTCAGGCAGGCCGGCGAGTAACTCGTCCGTTACCAGATGAAAGCCCCGGGGCCGTGCCCGCAGGGTAATCAGAGTCTGTTGCCACATACAGTTCTCCGCACGTTCGGGGCGCATTCTAGCGCGCTCCGGGAAAAAACAAAGGCCCAAATATTCCTTCAATCGTGTAAGCCATTGGCCGTAGAAAAACGCCCGCCGTAAACACGCCTGAACGTGTATGAAAAAACCTTTCAGCCCTTCCTCCACTGACAAACTCCAGACAAAAAAATGCCCGGCAAGCCGGGCATTTTTTTATGCGCGTGCTTACAAGTTGTAGCCGCGTTCGTTGTGGAGTGCCAGATCGATGCCGACTGCTTCTTCTTCCTCGGTGATACGCAGACCCATGACGGCGTCCAGCACCTTGAGGATGATGAAGGTAACGATCGCGGTGTAGATCACCGTGAAGCCAACGCCTTTGCACTGAATCCAGACTTGAGCAGCGATGTCGGTAACGGTGCCGAAGCCACCCAAGGACGGTGCTGCGAACACACCGGTCAGAATCGCGCCAAGGATACCGCCGATACCATGCACGCCGAAGGCATCCAGGGAGTCGTCATAGCCGAGTTTGCGTTTCAGGGTGGTGGCGCAGAAGAAGCACACCACGCCCGCCGCAAGACCGATCACCAGCGCGCCCATCGGGCCCACGGTGCCTGCCGCCGGAGTGATTGCAACCAGGCCGGCCACAACACCCGAAGCGATACCCAGTGCACTTGGCTTGCCATGAGTGATCCACTCGGCAAACATCCAGCCCAGTGCAGCGGCGGCGGTGGCGATCTGAGTGACCAGCATCGCCATGCCGGCAGTGCCGTTGGCGGCAGCAGCGGAACCGGCGTTGAAGCCGAACCAGCCGAACCACAGCATCGCGGCGCCCATCAGGGTGTAGCCGAGGTTGTGCGGGGCCATCGGGGTGGTCGGGAAACCTTTACGCTTGCCCAGTACCAGGCAGGCAATCAGACCGGCCACACCGGCGTTGATATGCACCACGGTGCCGCCCGCGAAGTCGAGCACGCCCCAGTCCCACATCAAGCCGCCGTTGCCGGACCAGACCATGTGCGCAATCGGTGCGTAAACCAGGGTGAACCAGATGCCCATGAAGATCAGCATGGCGGAGAACTTCATCCGCTCGGCGAAGGCACCGACGATCAACGCCGGGGTGATGATCGCAAAGGTCATCTGGAAGGTGATGAAGACCGCCTCAGGGAACAGCGCCGCGGGACCGGTCAGGCTCGAAGGCGTGACACCGGCGAGGAATGCCTTGCCCATGCCGCCGAAGAACGAGTTGAAGTTGACGACGCCCTGCTCCATGCCGGTGGTGTCGAACGCAATGCTGTAGCCATAAATGACCCACAGAATGCTGATCAGACCGGTAATGGCGAAGCACTGCATCATCACGGAAAGAATGTTTTTGGAGCGAACCATGCCACCGTAGAACAGCGCGAGGCCGGGAATGGTCATGAACAGCACGAGGGCTGTCGAGGTCATCATCCAGGCGGTATCGCCGGAGTTGAGGACTGGGGCCGCCACTTCGTCTGCCGCCATGGCCAGGCCGGGCATTACGAGGGACAACAGGGCTCCTAGCCCTGCGATTTTACGCAGAGTCATATTGTTTTCTCCTGGGGCGTTGGGTTTGTGGCGGCTTAGATTGCGTCGGTATCGGTTTCGCCGGTACGGATGCGAATCGCCTGTTCCAGATTGACCACGAAAATCTTGCCGTCACCAATCTTGCCGGTGTTGGCGGCCTTGGTTATCGACTCGATAACCCGGTCCAGATCCTTGTCGTCAATGGCGACATCGATCTTCACCTTGGGCAGAAAATCGACCACGTACTCCGCGCCGCGATACAGCTCGGTGTGCCCCTTCTGCCGACCGAAGCCTTTGACTTCAGTAACGGTAATGCCCTGCACGCCGATTTCGGACAGTGACTCGCGCACGTCGTCCAACTTGAACGGCTTGATGATGGCAGTGACTAGCTTCATGAAAACTCTCTCCCGAATTGGTGGACTTGCCCCAGGAAAACAAACCCGACTCAAGTCTAAGCGCAGTGCCTGGCTTTGTAACGCATCGTCGGCCTTACCTGCCCGTCCGACGCCAGCGAACCACTCCGCACGAAACTTCCCCCGTTCCGCTTGGCGCACTGCATTCGTCACAGCGACTGCATCAGTGCATGGGTCACCAGCGACTAAGCAGAAAGCTTGCCATCTATCCAAAATCCATTGATTTCAAGCCCTTGGCCGCTACCTCAGCCTTTTCGCCCTGATTGACGCAACGGTTACGCACAACAACAGTGCGATACCGTCCATCCCTATGCGCGAAAAGCGTGCATCGCAGCCGCCGAGATTGACTATAGACACTGCGTGATACACTGCCCGCCATTGTTGACAGGACATTTCCCATGCTCGCGCCCAAAGACTTCCTCGACGCCCTTAGCGGCACCGCCTCCCGCCTCTTCAGCGGCGACACTCCACTGCCAAAAAGCGAAATCGAAAGCCAGTTCAAAGCCCTGCTGCAGAGCGGCTTCAGCAAACTGGACCTGGTGAGTCGGGAAGAGTTTGATAGCCAGATGGTCGTGCTGGCACGGACTCGGGCACGGTTGGAGAGCCTTGAGGCGAAAGTGGCTGAGCTGGAAGCGAAGCTCAATCCACCTGCTGACACCGAGTAAGCTGATCGTTCCCACGCTCTGCGTGGGAATGCCGCCGGGGACGCTCCGCGTTCCGCTTCAGGATGTGACGCAGAGCGTCACGGGATGCATTACCACGCAGAGCGTGGGAACGATCATCAAAAGCGAAGCCGTTAATGATCGCTGAGTATCATGCCGAGGCGCTCCGTTTAGCCGGAAACGTTTCCGCCAGCCAACATTGTTTTTTTAAAGTGGTGGCAACATATGGCAAAGAACTTGAACCTGATGGCTTGCTTGCAGGTGCACGAGTCTGACTAGGCTTTCCCGAAGAAACCGCCCGAGTGGCGGTTTTTTTGTGCCTCGCGATTGGCCTGTTTCGTACTTGCAACATCCAGTGAAAGTTTGTCGCCTAAACCACCCCACCAGAACCTCCTCCGCCAACTACCCTTCAAAAAACCGCAGGAAGCGGTGCTCTTCAGCTCAAGGAACGACCATGTCCCTCTCCATCGTCCACAGCCGCGCCCAGGTCGGCGTGGAAGCTCCCGCCGTCACCGTAGAAGTGCATTTGGCCAACGGGTTGCCGTCACTGACAATGGTCGGCTTACCCGAAGCCGCCGTGAAGGAAAGCAAGGATCGAGTGCGCAGCGCGATCATCAATTCAGGGCTGCAATTTCCTGCACGGCGTATCACCTTGAATCTCGCTCCGGCCGATTTACCAAAGGACGGCGGACGGTTCGATCTGGCGATTGCGCTGGGAATTCTGTCGGCCAGCGTGCAAGTGCCGACATTGACGCTGGATGACGTGGAGTGTTTGGGAGAGTTGGCACTGTCGGGGGCGGTGCGGGCGGTTCGCGGTGTATTACCCGCCGCGCTGGCGGCGCGCAAGGCCGGGCGCACGCTGGTGGTGCCGCGGGCGAATGCCGAGGAGGCCTGCCTGGCTTCGGGATTGAAAGTGATTGCGGTGGATCATTTGCTGGAGGCGGTCGCACATTTCAACGGCCACACGCCCATCGCACCCTACGCTTCCAATGGCTTGCTCTACGCCAGCAAGCCTTATCCCGATTTGAATGAAGTGCAGGGGCAACTCGCGGCCAAGCGCGCGTTGCTGATTGCGGCGGCGGGGGCTCATAACTTGCTGTTCAGCGGACCGCCGGGGACGGGGAAAACGTTGTTGGCGAGTCGTCTGCCGGGGCTGTTACCGCCATTGGCCGAGAGTGAAGCGCTGGAAGTCGCGGCGATTCAATCGGTCGCCAGTTGTGTGCCGTTGAGTCATTGGCCACAGCGTCCCTTTCGACAGCCACACCACTCCGCTTCAGGCCCGGCACTGGTGGGTGGCGGCTCAAAACCGCAACCCGGCGAAATCACCCTCGCCCACCATGGCGTGTTGTTCCTCGATGAACTCCCGGAATTTGATCGCAAGGTCTTGGAGGTGTTGAGGGAACCGCTGGAGTCCGGCCACATCGTGATATCCCGCGCCAAGGATCGAGTGAGGTTTCCGGCCCGCTTTCAATTAGTGGCCGCAATGAACCCGTGCCCCTGTGGATATCTTGGCGAGCCCAGTGGTAAATGCAGTTGTACACCGGACATGGTCCAGCGCTATCGCAACAAACTTTCGGGACCGCTGCTGGACCGTATCGATCTGCACCTGACGGTCGCTCGCGAAGCCACTGCGCTGAATCCTGCGTTAAAACCCGGCGACGACACTGCCACCGCCGCCGAGTTGGTTGCCAATGCACGAGAACGGCAACAAAAACGCCAGGGCTGTGCCAATGCATTCCTCGACTTGCCGGGTCTGCGCAAACACTGCAAGTTATCCACAGTCGACGAAACCTGGCTGGAAACGGCGTGCGAACGGCTGACCTTGTCGCTGAGGTCAGCCCATCGACTGCTCAAAGTAGCGCGCACCCTGGCGGACCTTGAACAAGTCGATGGCATCACCCGTGAACATTTGGCCGAAGCGTTGCAATATCGGCCAACAACACTCTAGTCAGCATCACCCCTTGGTGAGATCCACCAACGGCGTCTGCCGCACTTCAGTCTCCCGCCCACCCTGAATCTCGCTCACCTGCTTCAACGCCTTATCTACAGCGACCTTATCCGCGAGCAAGCTGTAGCTGATCCGGAACTGTTTCTGTTCCTTCGGCCCAATCATCGGCACCAGGTTCAGTGGCCGCTGATACCGGCGGTTGTAGGAAAAACTCGTGCCCGGCTCCAGCCCCGTGACATAGCCCTGCCCTTGGGTATCGGTGTTTTTCCACAGGGAGAACACGGGCAGTGTTTGAGTATTGAAGCCGACCGAAACCCCCAGGCTGCCGGCCTTGTTATGCAGCACCGTCAACGTATCGCCCTTGGCATCGGCATACGGCACCACGTTGTAGACCGTTTCGTCGTAGTCCTTGGTCGGTGCGCGGTAGGTTTGCCAGTCGGGTAGATCGCCCTTGGCCTTGTCGTTGAACGGCGATACCTGCTTCACCGGCGCGGCGAAGCGGGCGCCTTGCTCCAGGAACGGGGTGCTGAAGTTGCTGTGATACAGCGCCTGGTATTCCTTCGGATAGTCGCCGTTGTTGGTCAGGGTGTCGTTGAGGGCGAACGCTACGCTGCCGGGCTCGGTGACCAGTTCGGTCGCGACAGAGAAGTCGACTTTCTTGAACGCCTGCTCTTTCAGTTCACCGCGCAGAGTGATGGCGTACGGTGGTTTTTCATCGATGTGCAGGGTGACTTTGTTCGCAGGGATATTGGCAGCGCGGCCGTGCAGGGTCAGCAGTTCGCCGTTGTCGATGCCGGGATGACCGACCCATTCGTAGCCACAGCGGGTGACCAGTTCATTGAAACCTTCCAGCCAGCCCAGGCCACCACGGCCGTTGAGTTCGATGAAGGAAGGATTGACCACTTCCTTGACCGGCGAATCCCAGCCCATGCGCACATTGCCTACAGACGCCTGTAGGACGTTCATGCCGCGAGTGGGCACTATCGAGAGTTTCATCGTGCCGTTATCGATGTCGACGATGCTGACACCCTCCTGCCGACCGCCATGCAAGGTGCGCAGGGTCACGGAGAAGGGTTTGTCGGTTTTCACACCCAACTGCTGGCTGGTGATTTGCCAGTTCTGGGCGGCTTTGTCGGTGTCGAGCAGGACGTAGTCCCAAGCCATGGCTTGAGAGGCAGCGGACAGTGCGCTGAGGGCAACGAAGAGTTTGAGCGGGGTCATGGCAGCAGCCTTTCTTGGAGTTGTGCCAATTTTATAGACTTGAAGAAACGTTTCAGCAAGCATAAAAATCGAAACATCGGCGGTAAATATCAAGAAAGACAATTGATCCTCATGTGCGGACAAACGGGACCTGCACGAAGCCCCCATCAGCAAATTTCCGGCGGCAAAGCTGAATACTCGAGTGATTAACCGGGATTTGGCTCAAGACCGCCATCGGCGGCTCCATCGATTCAGCCCAGGCGTTCGACATCCGGTAGTTTCATGGCCCGGACTTCGCCTTGCAGGAAATCGCTGAGGCGGCGCAAACGCTCGCCACCAGGGCGGGTTTTCGGCCAGACCAGATAATAATGCTCACCGCTGGCGACGGCCGTCGGCCACGGCAAACTCAGACGCCCCTGTGCAACATCCTCCGCCACCATCAATAAGTCGCCCATGGACACGCCGTAACCTCGGGCAGCAGCAATCATGCCCAGCTCCAGCGTGTCGAACACTTGCCCTCCCTTGAGCGAGACTTGATCGGTCATGCCCATGCGCTCCAGCCAGTTGCGCCAGTCACGACGGTCTGGCGTCGGATGCAACAGTTCGGTACTGGCCAGGCGCGCAACGTCCCACGGCTGATCCTTCAGAAGATTCGGCGCGCCCACCGGAATCAGCTCTTCGGGGAACAGGCAAGTCGCCTCCCAGTCCGGTGGAAAACGTCCGTTGCTAAGAATGACGGCACAGTCGAAGGGTTCGTGGTTGAAGTCCACCGTATCGATGTCCATCCAGGCGCTGGTCAATTGCACCTCGTTACCCGGGCGCAGGTGCCGAAAGCGGCTGAGCCGCGCCAACAACCAGCGCATGGTCAGGGTCGACGGAGCTTTCATGCGCAGGATGTCGTCCTCGGCGCGCAAGGTATTACAGGCCCGCTCGAGGGCGGTGAAGCCTTCGCGAATGCCGGGCAGGATCAGCCGCGCCGATTCGGTCAGTTGCAGGTTGCGCCCGCTGCGATGAAACAACCGACAGGCGAAATGCTCTTCGAGCGTACGAATGTGCCGACTGACCGCACTTTGCGTGATCGACAGTTCTTCGGCGGCGCGGGTAAACGAGCTATGCCGCGCCGCCGCTTCAAATGCTCGAAGGGCATACAAGGGAGGAAGACGACGAGACATCAGGAAAGCTCCTACAACACAGTTGCACCAACTTATCAGAAACTCCCAAGCATGAGTTTTAATCATGCCACCCATCCTTTTTATCCCTTTGTGCAAACCCCGCAGAGCGCCGAGAATCGACGCTTCCTGTTCTTTCTGACAATCGAGCGTGATGATCATGCAGCATCCAGCGCGTATTGAACTCTGGGCCATCCTGCGGCTGGCGGGGCCGTTGATTGCCTCGCAGTTGGCGCATATGTTGATGGTCCTCACCGACACATTGATGATGGCGCGCCTGAGCCCCGAGGCGCTGGCCGGCGGCGGCCTGGGTGCGGCGACGTATTCGTTCGTGTCGATTTTCTGCATCGGCGTGATCGCGGCGGTCGGTACGCTGGTGGCAATCCGTCAGGGCGCGGGCGACATCATTGGCGCGGCCCGGCTGACCCAGGCCGGGTTGTGGCTGGCCTGGTTGATGGCGCTGGTGGCGGGGTTACTGCTGTGGAACCTCAAACCGGTATTACTGCTGTTCGGCCAGACTGAAACCAATGTTCAGGCTGCCGGCCAGTTTCTGTTGATTCTGCCGTTCGCCCTGCCCGGCTATCTGAGCTTTATGGCGCTGCGCAGTTTTACCAGTGCCATCGGCCGAGCGACGCCGGTGATGGTCATCAGTCTTGCCGGCACTGTGGCCAACTTCCTGCTCAACTATGCGTTGATCACCGGCATGTTCGGCCTACCAAAAATGGGCCTGGTGGGCATTGGCCTGGTCACGGCGATTGTCGCCAACCTCATGGCGCTGGTGCTCGCACTGCACATTCGTCGGCATCCGGCCTATGACGCGTATCCATTGCGCCAGGGTCTGTCGCGGCCCAACCGTCAGTACTTGAAGGAATTGTGGCGCCTGGGCCTGCCGATTGGCGGCACCTATGCGGTGGAAGTCGGGCTGTTTGCCTTCGCGGCGCTGTGCATGGGCACCATGGGCAGTACGCAACTGGCGGCGCACCAGATCGCTCTGCAAATCGTCTCGGTGGCGTTCATGGTTCCGGCGGGGCTTTCCTATGCGATCACCATGCGCATCGGCCAACATTACGGCGCCGGACAATTGCTCGATGCGCGGCTGGCCGGACGGGTCGGAATCGCCTTTGGTGCGGCGGCAATGCTCGGTTTCGCGATGATCTTCTGGCTGCTGCCGCATCAGTTGATCGGCTTATTCCTGGACCACAACGACCCGGCATTCCGCGAAGTCATCAACCTGGCCGTGAGCCTGTTGGCGGTGGCGGCATGGTTCGAGCTGTTCGACGGCACGCAAACCATTGCCATGGGCTGCATCCGCGGACTCAAGGACGCCAAGACCACGTTCCTGGTAGGTTTGGGTTGCTATTGGCTGATCGGTGCACCCGCCGCATGGGGAATGGCCTTTCACTTGAACTGGGGGCCGACGGGGGTCTGGTGGGGCCTGGCGCTGGGGCTGGCGTGTGCGGCGGTGAGCCTGACGCTGGCGTTTGAGTGGAAGATGAAGCGGATGATCAGGCGGGAGCCAGCATCAGAGCAGAATTTCCAGGTCGCTCAGCCTGACTGAGATCCCTGTAGGAGCGAGGCTTGCCCGCGAAGGCGGAGTATCAGTTAATAACAATGTCGACTGACACGCAGCCTTCGCGGGCAAGCCTCGCTCCTACAGGATCTATGGTCAGCTCACGACTTCCAGTGCGGGCTGCTGACTGCTGCCGATCAGGTACTCAACCAACTCCGCCAACGGCAACGGCTTGCTGATCAGATACCCCTGCACCTGATCGCAACCAAACCCGCGCAACAAATCCAGCTGCTCCAGTGTTTCTACACCTTCGGCAACCACTTCCAGGTTGAGGTTGTGCGCCAGGTTGATCATCGCGTGGACCAGTTTGCGATTCTCTTCCCGCTCTTCCATACCCCCGACAAAGCTCTTGTCGACCTTCAACAATGCAATCGGCAGGCTGTTGAGGTGCACGAACGAAGAGAACCCGGTACCGAAATCGTCCAGCGAGAAGCGCACGCCCAAACGCCCGAGGGCGTCCATGGTCTGTTTGACCAGATCGCTGCGACGCATCACCGCGGTTTCGGTCAGTTCGAATTCCAGCCATTGCGCCTCGACGCCGCGCTCGGCAATCAGCCGGCTGAGGGTCATCAGCAATTGGCTGTCCTGAAACTGCCTGAACGACAGGTTGATCGCCATGTGCAGCGCCGGCAGGCCTCGTTCGCGCAATGCCTGCATGTCCCGCAGGGCCCGGGAAATCACCCAGTAACCCAGCGGCACAATCAAGCCGCTTTGCTCGGCCAGTGGCACGAATTCGCTGGGGGGCAACAAGCCGCGTTCGCCATGACGCCAGCGCACCAAGGCTTCGAGGCCGACGATCTGGCCGTCTTCAAGGTTCAGCCGTGGCTGGTAATGCAGCTCCAGCTCATCGCGGCGCAAGGCCCGGCGCAGCTCGCTTTCGAGGTCGGCGATGCTGCGGGCATTGCGATTGATCCGTTCGTTGAAGATGTGGAAGGTGCAGCCCTGAGTGCTCTTGGCCTGCTGCATGGCGATGTGCGCGTGCCACATCAACGGGTCGGCGCCGGCCTGTACTCGTGCATGCGCAATGCCGAGGCTGGAACCGATCAACAGGCTTTCGCCGTCGATCCAATAGGGTTCGGACAGGGCTTCGGTAATGCGTTCGGCCATCCATTCGGCGCGCTGAGGGGCGCGGCGGGTGTCAATCAGCAGGGCGAATTCATCGCTGCCCAGCCGTGCCAGTTGATCGCTGGCCTCCAGTTGGCTTTTCAGCCGCGAGACCACTTGCAGGATCAACCGATCGCCGGCCTGATGGCCGAGGGCGTCGTTGGCGTGTCGAAAGTTGTCGAGGTCGAGGTGACCGAGGGCCAGGCCGCGGCCTTCGTTTTCAGCCAGACGCGCCGCCAGCAAGGTCTGGAAACCCTGACGGTTGGCGATACCGGTCAACGGATCCTGCTCGGCCAGGCGTTGCAAGGTGTTTTCCAGCACACCGCGCTCACGCACATGGCGCAGGCAGCGACGCAACATGCCGGGATCCAGCAGGTTGCGCACCAGCCAGTCGCTCACACCGTCGGGCGGCGCCAGCGGCTCATGTTCGAGCAACAGCACCGTCGGCAGGTTGCAACGGCCGGGTGCCGGCTGAAGTGCAGGAATCGTCAACAACACCGCGCTGCGGTTGTCATCGAACAAATTGCTGACCGACTCCCAACTCGGCGCGCTGAGCAGCACAGCCGCACTCCCCATCGGAGCCAGACACTCGCGCAACAACGCTGCCCACGCTGGCTCTTCGGCCAGTAGCAGCAAACGCAAGGGTTCGACAGGCGTAGACAAGCTAGCTCCTAGACTCTGCAAAGATGTAGGCGGCGGGCATTATGCCGCGCGGGTAACCAATGACCAAATGACATCGGTTATCAAACACGGGTTTTGTGTCCTGAATACGGAACACTAGACGCAAATTCAATGCCCATCCTGCGCGAAAGTAGCAAAACCGGCAAATAGAGATAGTGTGTTGCGTCACAAGTCGGAGAGAGCAGCACAATTCGCTGAGCCTGTTAAAATGCCGGCCCATTTCGCTAACGACTCCCTGATTTCGTATGTCCCGACTCAATCCCCGGCAGCAAGAAGCCGTGAGCTACGTCGGCGGCCCTCTTTTGGTGCTCGCCGGCGCAGGCTCCGGCAAGACCAGCGTGATCACCCGCAAAATTGCGCACCTGATCCAGAGCTGCGGCATCCGCGCCCAATACATTGTCGCCATGACCTTTACCAACAAGGCCGCGCGGGAGATGAAGGAACGGGTCGGCACCCTGCTCAAGGGTGGTGAAGGCCGCGGCCTGACGGTCTGCACCTTCCACAACCTGGGCCTGAACATCATCCGCAAGGAACATGTGCGGCTAGGCTACAAACCGGGCTTCTCGATCTTCGACGAGACCGACGTCAAAGCCCTGATGACCGACATCATGCAGAAGGAATACTCGGGCGACGACGGCGTCGACGAGATCAAGAACATGATCGGCGCCTGGAAAAACGACCTGATCCTGCCGCCCGAAGCCCTGGAAAACGCGCGAAACCCCAAGGAACAGACCGCCGCCATCGTCTATACCCACTACCAGCGCACGCTCAAGGCGTTCAACGCGGTGGACTTCGACGACCTGATCCTGCTGCCGGTAAAACTGTTCCAGGAACACGCCGACATCCTCGAAAAGTGGCAGAACAAGGTTCGCTACCTGTTGGTGGACGAATACCAGGACACCAACGCCAGCCAGTATTTGCTGGTGAAATTGCTGATCGGCAAGCGTAACCAGTTCACCGTGGTGGGCGACGACGACCAGTCAATCTACGCCTGGCGCGGCGCCCGTCCAGAAAACCTGATGCTGCTCAAGGACGATTACCCGTCCCTGAAAGTGGTGATGCTCGAGCAAAACTACCGCTCCACCAGCCGCATCCTGCGCTGCGCCAACGTGCTGATCTCCAACAACCCGCACGAATTCGAAAAGCAGCTGTGGAGCGAGATGGGCCACGGCGATGAAATCCGGGTGATTCGTTGCCGCAACGAAGATGCCGAAGCCGAGCGCGTGGCCGTGGAAATCCTCAGCCTGCACTTGCGCACCGACCGCCCCTACAGCGATTTCGCGATTCTGTATCGCGGCAACTACCAGGCCAAGCTGATCGAGCTGAAACTGCAGCATCACCAGGTGCCTTACCGACTTTCCGGCGGCAACAGCTTTTTCGGACGTCAGGAAGTGAAAGACCTGATGGCCTACTTCCGGCTGATCGTGAACCCGGACGACGACAACGCCTTCCTGCGGGTGATCAACGTCCCACGCCGGGAGATCGGTTCGACCACGCTGGAAAAGCTGGGCAACTACGCCACCGAGCGAAAAATCTCGATGTACGCCGCCACCGACGAAATCGGCCTGGGCGAACATCTGGACACGCGCTTCACCGATCGCCTGTCGCGGTTCAAGCGTTTCATGGACAAGGTCCGCGAGCAGTGCGCCGGCGAAGACCCGATCTCCGCCCTGCGCAGCATGGTCATGGACATCGATTACGAAAACTGGCTGCGCACCAACAGTTCCAGCGACAAGGCCGCCGATTACCGCATGGGTAACGTCTGGTTCCTGATCGAGGCGTTGAAGAACACCCTGGAAAAAGACGAAGAAGGCGAGATGACCGTCGAGGACGCCATCGGCAAACTCGTTCTGCGCGACATGCTGGAGCGTCAGCAGGAAGAGGAAGACGGCGCCGAAGGCGTGCAGATGATGACCTTGCACGCCTCCAAGGGTCTGGAGTTTCCTTACGTGTTCATCATGGGCATGGAAGAGGAAATCCTCCCGCACCGCTCCAGCATCGAAGCCGACACCATCGAAGAGGAACGCCGCCTGGCCTACGTCGGAATTACCCGAGCGCGTCAGACCCTGGCCTTCACCTTCGCCGCCAAGCGCAAGCAATACGGCGAAATCATCGACTGCGCGCCGAGCCGCTTCCTCGATGAACTGCCGCCGGACGATCTGGCCTGGGAAGGCAACGATGACACCCCGACCGAAGTCAAAGCGGTTCGCGGCAACAGTGCATTGGCAGATATACGCGCGATGTTAAAGCGCTAGAATCGAGCACTTTTTAACCGAATACTTTTGGCGCACAAAGCGTCAGTAGAGGAAAGCTTCATGGAAGCACTGCACCAGAAAATTCGCGAAGAAGGCATCGTGCTTTCCGACCAGGTCCTGAAAGTCGACGCCTTTTTGAACCATCAGATCGACCCGGCCCTGATGAAGTTGATCGGCGACGAATTCGCCACGCTGTTCAAGGATTCGGGCATCACCAAGATCGTCACCATCGAAGCCTCGGGCATTGCCCCGGCGATCATGACCGGCCTGAACCTCGGCGTGCCGGTGATTTTCGCCCGCAAGCATCAGTCCCTGACCCTGACTGAAAACCTGCTGTCGGCGACCGTTTACTCGTTCACCAAGCAGACCGAAAGCACCGTGGCCATCTCCCCCCGCCACCTGACCAGCAGCGACCGCGTGCTGATCATCGATGACTTTCTGGCCAACGGTAAGGCCTCGCAAGCGCTGATTTCGATCATCAAACAGGCCGGCGCGACCGTTGCAGGTTTGGGGATTGTGATCGAAAAGTCGTTCCAGGGCGGCCGTGCGGAACTGGATGCCCAGGGTTATCGCGTTGAATCGTTGGCTCGGGTGCAGTCGCTGGCCGGCGGTGTCGTAACCTTCATCGAATAACACCCGCCGATGATCGTTCCCACGCTCTGCGCGGGAACGCCTCAAGGGACGCTCCGCGTTCCAGCTTTCGAATGGGACGCGGAGCGTCCCGGGCTGCATTCCCACGCAAAGCGTGGGAACGATCAAACCTGTGCGGTGGCCTTCAGGCCGGTGAGCAACAACCGCTGAAACAAATCCTCCTTCAGCCCTTCCGGCTTCGTCAGCTGCATCCTTTCCAGATGCACCGGAAACTCCGAAGGCGCTGGCGCGTCCAGCGCCGCCTTGCCCAATTCCAGAATCTCTGTGAGCTTGAACTTGCTCTTCAACCAGTTCAGCGCCCGCAATAAATCCCGTTCTTCAGTAGTGAAATCACAGCCCAACGGATATTCCGGAAACAGGTTCGAATGCCGCACCTGAATGGCCTTCAACCGCTGCGGGCTGTTGTCGGCGAAACGTGGATCGAGGCGAAAGTGCTTCGGCAATTTGCCAACGCTCTGCGCCTGCTCGATCAGCCCTGGCTGGAAACGTGAGTCGCTGATATTCAACAACGCCTCGATCACCGCCGCGTCGGTCTTGCCCCGCAAATCGGCGATGCCGTACTCGGTGACGACGATGTCCCGCAGATGCCGTGGAATCGTGCAGTGGCCGTATTGCCAGACGATATTCGAACTGACTTCACCGCCCGACTCGCGCCAACTGCGCAGCAACAGGATCGAGCGCGCGCCTTCGAGCGCATGGCCCTGGACGACGAAGTTGTATTGCCCGCCGACGCCGCTCAGCACCCGCCCGTCTTCGAGTTGATCGGCCACGCCGGCGCCGAGCAGGGTCATGGTGAAGACCGTGTTGATGAAGCGCGCATCGAGACGTTGCAAGCGTTTGAGTTCTTCCTGACCGTAGAGCTCGTTGATGTAGCTGATGCGGGTCATGTTGAATTCGAGCCGTTTGCCTGGAGGCATCTCTCTCAGGCGCTCATAGAAACTGCGCGGCCCGAGGAAAAATCCGCCATGCACCGAGATGCCATCAGTCTGCGTGGCCTCGTTCAGAGTGCCGGCGTTCGCCTGCTGCTGGGTCGGCACGTCCGGGTAGACCTTGCGCCGTACGATCCCGGCGTCGGCCAACACCAGCAAGCCGTTGACGAACATTTCGCTGCAACCATAAAGGCCCTTGGCGAATGGTTCGATGCCTCCTTCGCGCTCAATCAACTGCGCCCACTGGCTGAGATTCAGATCCGCCAGCAACGCCTTGTAACCGTCACTGTCAGCCTGCCGTGCCAGCAACGCAGCGGTCAGGGCATCGCCCATGGCGCCAATGCCAATCTGCAAAGTGCCGCCATCACGCACCAGCGTGCTGGCGTGCAGCCCGATGAAGTGATCCTGAAAACCCACTGGCATGTTCGGCGTGGAGAACAGCGTGGTGTGGTCCTTCGCGTCGATCAGCAGGTCGAAGCTGTCGATGCCGATTTCCGCGTCCCCCGGCATGTACGGCAAATCGTTGTGCACCTGGCCCACCATCAGGATCGTCTCCCCCGCCGCACGGCGTTTGGCGATCATCGGCAACAGGTCGAGGGTGATGTCCGGGTTGCAGCTCAGGCTCAGGCGATCGGGATGCTCGGCATGGCTGGCCACCAGTTGCGCCACCAGATTCAAGCCAGCGGCATTGATGTCCCGTGCGGCGTGGCTGTAATTGCTGCTGACGTAATCCTGCTGGGCCGGTGCGCTGTTAAGCAGGCTGCCTGGCTGCAGGAAGAATTGAAGGACGTGAATGTTGCTCGGCAGGCTGTCGCGATGCAGGTCGGCGAGAAAATCCAGCTCCGGATAATCGCCGAACACCCGCTCGATGAAGGGTTCGAGGAAGCGCTTTTGCAAGCCATCTCCCAGTGGCGGGCGTCCGAGGCACAGGGCGGTGTAGATCGTCAGTTGCCGCTCGGGGAGCTGCGCGATCCGTTGATATAGCGCGTTGACGAAGCGATTGGGCTTGCCCAGCCCCAGCGGCAATCCCATGTGAATGTGCGTCGGCAACCGTGCCAGAACGTCATCGACTGCCTGCTCGATAGAGCACAACTGCACCATCTGATCCTCCCGCACGTTCCATGAATTGGGGTTGGGTCTTTGCAGCAAAGAATAGTCTCAGGGAAAAATCGCACGCACAAAAAAGCCGCTCGAAAGCGGCTTTTCGTTGAAGACCGGGCTTACTTCAGGCCAGACATCTTCTGGATGGCGCCCTTGAGATCGGCATCAGAGCAATCAGCACAGGTGCCTTTGGGTGGCATCGCGTTGACGCCGGAGATTGCTTTCGCCAGCAAGCCATCAAGGCCGCCTTCTTTCTTGGCACGCTCGCCCCAGGCTGCAGCATCGCCGACTTTCGGTGCGCCCAACAGGCCGGTGCCGTGGCATGCGTTGCAATGTTTTGCAATCACTGAGTCAGGGGTTTTGGCATCACCACCACCCGCAGAAGCAGCAACTTCCATCCCCTTGCACTCTTTGCCCTGAACACAGACTTGACCAACAGGTTCAAGGCGCTTGGCGATTTCATCGTTGGTCGCAGCTTGTGCGTTGACAGCCCAGAGGGCCAATACGGTTGCTGGTACGGCCAGCATTTTCATAATTAGGTTCACGCGTACACCCTCAATGGTGGCTAGTCACGCCTACGGCCACGGTTCGCAGGCGGGCGCAAGTATAGCGGTAAGCCCGCCACACTGAAACAACCCCAAAGTCGAAGGGGTTTTATCGTGGAGTGGAAATACAGCAGGGGCGTCTGCGCAATCCGGGCAGGACGCCTCTTCTCTTAGAAATTCGCTGGTGTGGCTGCGCTGATTAGTCGCGCCGGGGCATCGAACGGATTACGGAAGCGGTGCGGCTTGGTACTTTCAAAGTAGTAGCTGTCGCCGGCTTCGAGCACAAATGTTTCGAGCCCGACCACCAGTTCCAGCCGACCTTCCACCAGAATTCCGGTTTCCTCACCCTCATGGGTGAGCATCTCGTCACCGGTGTCGGCGCCTGGCGGGTAGATTTCATTGAGGAACGCGATAGCCCGGCTCGGATGAGCCCGGCCGACCAGTTTCATGGTCACTGCACCATCGGAAATATCGATCAGCTCGTGGGCTTTATAGACGATCTGAGTCGGTTTTTCCTGCAGGATTTCTTCGGAAAAGAACTCGACCATGGACATGGGAATCCCACCCAGCACTTTCCTCAGCGAACTGATCGAGGGGCTGACGCTGTTCTTCTCGATCATCGAAATGGTGCTGTTGGTAACACCCGCGCGTTTGGCGAGCTCACGCTGGGAAAGACCTTTGAGCTTACGGATCGATTGCAGTCGTTCACCGACGTCCAATGCTGGAGCCTCCAGGGATTCAGGTTTGCAGGAATATTGAGCGTTATCATGGCGACAGCGTTCAGTATTTACAACACTTGGGCCTGAATCCGGTTTGGCGAAGCGACTTTCGGTCGGGAACGTTTTTCGTCAGGTCCCGGAATAGAGCAGCGGTACTCGACGCAGGTTGCAGAAGATCTGGTAAGGAATCGTGCCCGCGGCGGTCGCGACGTCACTGGCGAGGATATTTTTGCCCCACAACTCGACGGGCGAACCGAGGCCGGCTTGTGGCACGTCGGTCAGATCGACGCAGAGCATGTCCATCGACACTCGGCCAATCAACTGGCTAGGCTGCCCGGCGACCATCACGGGCGTACCGGTCGGTGCCTGACGTGGATAGCCATCGGCATAACCCATCGCCACCACGCCCACGCGCATCGGCTTGGAGGTGACGAATTTCGCGCCGTAACCGATCGGCTCGCCGGCCGGCAGTTCACGCACGCTAATCACTTTCGATTCCAGGGTCATCACCGGTTGCAGGCGAGACGCCACGGCATTGAGCTCTTCGAACGGTGTCGCACCGTAGAGCATGATGCCCGGGCGTACCCAATCGCTCGGAATCTGCGGCCAACCGAGCACCGCCGGCGAATTACACAGGCTGATTTCAGCCGACAAACCCTGACGCGCCGCCTCGAACACCGCGACCTGCTCGGTGCAGGTCTGGCAGTGCAGCTCATCGGCGCGGGCGAAGTGACTCATCAACACAATCTTCGCCACTTTGCCGCTGGCCAGCAGCCGTTGATAGGCCGCCTGGTAATCCGCCGGGTGCAGGCCAACGCGGTGCATGCCCGAGTCGAGCTTGAGCCAGACTGTGATCGGTTTGCTCAGCGCGGCTTTTTCGATGGCTTCGAGCTGCCACAGCGAATGCACCACGCACCAGAAGTCATGCTCGACGATCAGCGACAGCTCATCGGCTTCGAAAAAACCTTCCAGCAATAACACCGGCGCACGAATGCCGGCAGCGCGCAGTTCCAACGCTTCTTCGATGCACGCCACGGCGAACCCGTCCGCCTCGGCTTCCAGTGCCTGGGCGCAGCGCACCGCGCCATGGCCATAGGCGTCGGCCTTGATCACCGCGAGAGCCTTGGCCCCCGTGACCTCACGGGCGATCCGGTAGTTGTGGCGCAGGGCTTGAAGGTCGATCAGGGCACGGGCTGGACGCATGGCGGCAGACTTCTAGTCGGTCATTGAAATAAAAAACCGGCACTGGCTGACA
Organism: Pseudomonas sp. PGPR40; assembly: GCF_022014505.1. Taxonomy (NCBI): domain Bacteria; kingdom Pseudomonadati; phylum Pseudomonadota; class Gammaproteobacteria; order Pseudomonadales; family Pseudomonadaceae; genus Pseudomonas; species Pseudomonas sp. PGPR40. The sequence continues at coordinate 77,782 of NZ_JAKLSP010000017.1, forward strand.
GCGTGAACCACCAACAGCACCGGGAGAGGGATCTTTCTGGCTGAGCGTTATGGCAGCGCGGCAACAACCGACAGCTCGACCAGGATTTGCGGTTCGCACAGCTTCGATTCGACCGTCGCGCGGGCCGGTGCAACGCCTTTGGGCAGCCACTGGTCCCACACCGAATTCATGCCTTCAAAGTGCGCGTCGATGTCTTTCAGGTAAATCGTCACCGACAACAGACGGCTCTTGTCGGTCCCGGCCAGATCCAGCAAACGCTCGATGTTGGCGAGGGTTTCACGGGTCTGCTGTTCAATCCCGGCGCTCATATCATCGCCGACCTGCCCTGCCAGATACACGGTGCTGTTATGGACAACGATCTGGCTCATGCGCTCATTGGTGAGCTGGCGCTGGATTGACATGTTTTGCAGACTCCTTGAGTTTGTTGCCATAACGGGAAATATCGAGGCCTTCGGCGCTGATCTGCGGGGTTCTTTTCGCCATCAGGTCAGCCAGCAAACGACCGGAACCACAGGCCATGGTCCAGCCGAGCGTGCCGTGGCCCGTGTTCAAGAACAGGTTTTTGAACGGTGTAGCCCCGACAATCGGCGTGCCGTCGGGAGTAGTCGGACGCAGGCCGGTCCAGAAACTTGCCTGGGGCAGATCGCCGCCCTGAGGATAAAGGTCGTTGACGATCATCTCCAGGGTTTCGCGCCGACGTGGGTTCAACGACAGGTCAAAACCGGCGATTTCCGCCATGCCGCCGACGCGGATACGGTTGTCGAAACGAGTGATCGCGACCTTGTAGGTCTCGTCGAGAATAGTCGAAGTCGGAGCCATCGACGGGTTGATGATCGGCACGGTCAGCGAGTAACCCTTGAGCGGATACACCGGCGCCTTGATCCCCAACGGCTTGAGCAATTGCGGCGAGTAGCTGCCGAGGGCCAGCACGTAGCGGTCGGCGGTTTCCAGCTTGCCGTCGATCCACACGCCGTTGATGCGATCACCGGCGAAGTCGAGGCGTTGAATGTCCTGGCCGAAACGGAATTCCACACCCAGTTTCGTGGCCATCTCGGCCAGGCGGGTGGTGAATATCTGGCAATCGCCGGTCTGGTCGTTCGGCAGACGCAAGGCACCGGCGAGGATATCGGTGACACTGGCCAGGGCCGGTTCGACCCGGGCAATGCCCGCGCGGTCGAGCAGTTCGAACGGCACGCCGGACTCTTTCAGCACGGCGATGTCTTTGGCGGCGCCATCGAGCTGCGCCTGGGTGCGGAACAGCTGGGTAGTCCCCAGGCTGCGGCCTTCGTAGGCAATGCCGGTTTCGGCGCGCAGTTCGTCGAGGCAGTCGCGGCTGTACTCGGACAGGCGCACCATGCGCTCCTTGTTCACCGCGTAACGGCTGGCAGTGCAGTTGCGCAGCATCTGCGCCATCCACAGGTATTGGTCGATGTCGGCGGTGGCCTTGATCGCCAACGGCGCGTGACGCTGCAACAGCCACTTGATGGCTTTGAGTGGCACGCCCGGCGCGGCCCACGGCGAGGCATAACCCGGCGAAACCTGCCCGGCGTTGGCGAAACTGGTTTCCATGGCCGCTGCTGGCTGACGATCGACCACCGTCACCTCAAAGCCGGCCCGTGCCAGATAATAGGCACTGGCGGTACCGATGACGCCGCTACCCAAGACCAGAACGCGCATTTTCATATCCCTCATCGCGGCTTACCGCTGACGTTTAGTGCAGACCGAAGATGTGGGCAGTTTAAAAAAGATTAGCCAGTGCTTTTCACTATATAAGTGCTTATATTTGGCGACAATTCTCGGCAAAAACCCTTTTCACGGAGGCGCATCCCCTATGCGGACCAACACTCAGACCAAACGTGAGCTGGACAAGATCGACCGCAACATCCTGCGGATCCTGCAAGCGGACGGGCGCATTTCCTTCACCGAGCTGGGGGAAAAGGTCGGGCTCTCCACCACGCCCTGCACCGAACGGGTCCGACGACTGGAGCGCGAAGGGATCATCATGGGCTACAACGCCCGCCTGAATCCGCAGCACCTGAAGGGTAGCCTGCTGGTGTTCGTCGAGATCAGCCTCGACTACAAATCCGGCGATACTTTCGAAGAGTTCCGACGCGCGGTGCTGAAATTGCCCCACGTACTGGAATGCCATTTGGTGTCAGGGGATTTCGATTATCTGGTGAAGGCGCGGATTTCCGAGATGGCCTCGTACCGCAAACTGCTGGGCGACATCCTGCTCAAGCTGCCGCATGTGCGTGAGTCCAAGAGCTATATCGTGATGGAAGAAGTGAAAGAGAGCCTGAACCTGCCGATTCCGGATTGAGCCTACACAGATCGTTCCCACGCTCCGCGTGGGAATGCCTCAACGGACGCTCCGCGTTCGGCTCTTGGGACGCAGAGCGTCCCGGGCTGCATTCCCACGCAGAGCGTGGGAACGATCAAACGAGGACCTGCCGGGTGCTGGCCATGTACTCATGAATCTGCTTCTCGACCCGCGGATGGATCAGCTCCACCGGCCGGCGCCCGTTGGGGCACGGCAACGTCTTGGTGGTACCGAACAGCCGACAGATCAGCGGTCGTTCGTCATACACCGTGCAGCCGTTGGGGCCCAGATGGACGCAATTGAGTTCATCCATCGCCGCATCCTGCTCGGCCCGGGTCTTGCGCGGCAGGCGGGACATTTCTTCGGGCGAGGTAGTCACCGGCCCACAACAGTCATGGCAGCCGGGCACGCACTCGAAGGAGGGAATCTGCTGGCGCAGCGTGCGAATTTTCTGACTGTTGCAACTCATCGAAGCGGTGACCGAAAGCGGAATAGACCGGGATTCTGACGCAAAAACCCCCATCCAGACAGTGCCAGCCGACCGGTGTTGCCCGCGTCCGAAGTGGCGGCTTATCCTCCGTCCACTTTTTCAAACACACGCATCAGGATGACGGATATGAACGCCCCTGTTCAGCAACCTTCCCCGAGCCATCAACATGCGGCCTCTTATTACGCCGCCAGCAGCCTGCCGCAGCCCGATCTTGCGGTGCTCACAGGTGAGCTTGTCGCGGACGTGTGCGTGGTGGGCGGGGGGTTCTCCGGGCTGAACACCGCCCTCGAACTGGCTGAACGTGGCTTCAGCGTGGTGCTGCTGGAAGCGCACAAGATCGGTTGGGGCGCCAGCGGACGCAATGGCGGGCAATTGATTCGCGGCGTCGGCCATGGCCTCGATCAATTCGTCAACGTGATCGGTGCAGACGGTGTGCGTCAGATGAAACTGATGGGCCTGGAAGCGGTGGAAATCGTCCGACAGCGGATCGAACGTTTTCAGATCCCTTGCGACCTGACCTGGGGCTACTGCGACCTCGCCAACAAGACTCAAGACCTGGAAGGCTTCGCCGAAGACGCCATCGAGCTACACAGCCTCGGTTACCGTTACGAAACCCGTCTGCTGCAAGCCAATGAAATACACAGCGTGGTGGGTTCCGGCCGCTATGTCGGCGGTCTGATCGACATGGGCTCCGGGCATCTGCACCCATTGAACCTGGCACTCGGCGAAGCGGCCGCCGCCCAACAATTGGGCGTAAAGCTGTTCGAACAATCGGCGGTGACCCGCATCGATTACGGCCCCGAGGTCAAAGTCCACACCGCCCAGGGCTCAGTTCACGCGAAGACGCTGGTGCTGGGTTGCAACGCCTACCTCAACGATCTCAATCCGCAACTCGGCGGCAAGGTGCTGCCCGCCGGCAGTTACATCATCGCCACCGAACCCTTGAGTGAAGAACAGGCTCACGCGCTGCTGCCGCAAAACATGGCGGTCTGCGATCAACGGGTGGCGCTGGATTATTACCGACTCTCGGCGGACCGACGTTTGCTGTTCGGCGGCGCCTGCCATTATTCAGGACGCGACCCCAAAGACATCGCCGCCTACATGCGACCGAAGATGCTGCAGGTATTCCCGCAACTGGCCGGAGTGAAAATCGACTATCAATGGGGCGGGATGATCGGCATCGGCGCCAATCGCCTGCCGCAGATCGGTCGGCTCAAGGAGCAGCCGAATGTGTATTACGCCCAGGCCTATTCCGGCCATGGGGTGAACGCCACACACTTGGCGGGCAGGTTGTTGGCGGAGGCCATCAGTGGCCAGCAGAGTGGAGGGTTCGATCTGTTTGCCAAGGTGCCGCATATCACCTTCCCCGGTGGCAAGCATTTGCGCTCGCCGTTGTTGGCGTTGGGGATGTTGTGGCATCGCCTTAAAGAGTTGGTCTGAGGAAGATGATCGTTCCCTCGCTCCTGCGTGGGAATGCATCCAGTGACGCTCTGCGTCACAGCGGACGCGGAGCGTCCGGGGCGGCATTCCCACGCAGAGCGTGGGAACGATCAAAGAGCGCCCTGGAACTCAGATCCGCCAGAACGGTTTAAGCCCCTCATCCAACGCCTGCTCCCGACTCAGCCCTACATCCCTCAACTGCTCCGGTGTCAGCGTCAGCAACGCCTTGCGCGTGTGCAGGCGATGCCAGAACAGGCCCCAGCGACCCAGGCAGGACGGTGCGTTGCGCAGGACCGCCTCGCGTGCTCCGTTTTTTTGCCCTGCCGCCAGTTCCTGACTGTGTAACGTCAGCCGCACATCGCTCAAGCCGTTCATTTCCGTCGCTCCTGTTTACTTGGGTAGCCAGAGCTTTCATGATGCGCGGACGATGAAAAGCATTACAGATTCAATGATGGTGTATTAAATCCATACAGATTTTCAGTTTCAGCCTCTGAATCACATATTTTTGCCCCATCTGTGCTGGTTAACCGAATCACCCACATCGAGACTGCGCCATGACCCTCTACGTCAATCTCGCCGAATTGCTCGGCACACGTATCGAACAGGGCTTCTATCGTCCCGGCGACCGGTTGCCCTCGGTGCGGGCGCTGAGTGTCGAACACGGGGTCAGCCTGAGCACGGTGCAGCAAGCCTATCGAATGCTGGAAGACGTTGGTCTGGCGATGCCCAAACCCAAATCAGGCTACTTCGTGCCCGTGAGTCGCGAGCTGCCGGAGCTGCCAGTGGTTGGCCGGCCAGCCCAACGACCGGTGGATATTTCCCAGTGGGATCAGGTGCTGGAACTGATCCGCGCCGTGCCGCGAAAGGACGTCGTGCAACTGGGTCGCGGCATGCCGGACATCACCACGCCGACCATGAAACCGCTGCTGCGCAACCTGGCACGAATCAGCCGTCGGCAGGACATGCCCGGCCTGTATTACGACAACATCTACGGCACCCTCGAATTGCGCGAACAGATCGCTCGCCTGATGCTCGATTCCGGCTGCCAGTTGAGCGCCAACGATCTGGTAATCACCACCGGTTGCCATGAAGCACTGTCAACCAGCATCCGCGCTATCTGCGAGCCGGGTGACATTGTGGCCGTGGATTCGCCGAGCTTTCACGGCGCTATGCAGACCCTCAAGGGCCTGGGCATGAAAGCGCTGGAAATCCCCACCGATCCGCTTACTGGTATCAGCCTCGATGCGTTGGAACTGGCGTTGGAGCAATGGCCGATCAAAGCCATACAGTTGACCCCCAACTGCAACAACCCGCTGGGCTACATCATGCCGGAGTCGCGCAAACGCGCGTTGTTGACGCTCGCACAGCGTTTCGATGTGGCGATTATCGAGGACGATGTGTATGGCGAACTGGCTTACACCTACCCTCGTCCACGCACGATCAAATCCTTTGACGAAGACGGCCGCGTCCTGCTCTGCAGTTCTTTTTCCAAGACCCTGGCACCGGGCCTGCGCATTGGCTGGGTCGCGCCAGGTCGTTATCTGGAACGGGTGCTGCACATGAAGTACATCAGCACCGGCTGCACCGCGCCGCAACCGCAAATTGCGATTGCCGAATTTCTCAAGTCCGGGCACTTCGAGCCGCATTTACGGCGGATGCGCACGCAATACCAGCGCAATCGCGACGCGATGATTGACTGGGTCACCCGCTACTTTCCCGCCGGCACCCGGGCCAGCCGTCCGCAAGGCAGCTTCATGCTATGGGTCGAACTGCCGGAGGGCTTCGACACCCTGAAGCTCAATCGAGCGCTGCATGACCAAGGCGTCCAGATTGCCGTCGGCAGTATTTTTTCAGCCTCGGGTAAATACCGTAATTGCCTGCGGATGAACTACGCGGCCAAACCCACACCGCAGATCGAGGAAGCGGTGCGCAAGGTTGGCGCGGCGGCGATCAAACTGCTGGCGGAAACCGACTGACCTTTCTTCGGGATCCAGCGTCCATATAACTAACAAGGCCGCCAACGGAATATGCTCCGTGAGAACCAGACAGCCCCTGCTTGCTCTTCTGTTACTCGCCTCGTTCCTGGGTGGCTGCGCGACGCTCAGCGCCCCTCGCGAACCGAGTCAGGCCCTACCGGCAGCAGACTCGGCGTTCGGCCGCTCGATCCAGGCCCAGGCTGCCCCCCATCAGGGCCAATCGGGCTTTCGCTTGCTATCCGACAGTTCCGAGGCTTTCACCGCCCGCGCCGAGCTGATTCGCAACGCCCAAAGCAGTCTCGATCTGCAGTACTACATTGTCCATGACGGCATCAGTACGCGGATATTGGTGGGTGAGTTGCTCAAGGCTGCCGACCGTGGAGTACGGGTACGGATTCTGCTCGACGACACCACCAGCGATGGCCTGGACCGAATCATCGCAACTCTCGCCGCCCATCCGAAGATTCAGATCCGCGTGTTCAACCCGCTGCATCTGGGCCGCAGCACCGTCGTTACACGAACCGCGGGCCGGCTCTTCAACCTGTCGCTGCAACACCGGCGCATGCACAACAAACTGTGGGTGGCGGATAACAGCGCGGCGATCGTTGGCGGACGCAACCTGGGGGATGAGTATTTCGATGCCGAGCCCAATCTGAATTTCACCGACATCGACATACTCGGTTTCGGCCCGGTTGCAGAGCAGCTGGGGCACAGCTTCGACCAGTACTGGAACAGCGCCCTGAGCAAGCCGATCGAGCAGTTTCTCTCGACCAAGCCGACAGCCAGGGACCTGAAAAATACCCGGACCCGACTGGACGAGTCCCTGGAGGAAACGCGAAAACAGAACCACGCGCTTTACCAGCAGTTGATGGCCTATACCACTCACCCGCGCCTGGATGTCTGGCGTCGCGAGCTGATCTGGGCCTGGAACCAGGCATTGTGGGACGCTCCGAGCAAAGTCCTGTCCGAGGGCGAGCCGGACCCACACTTACTGCTGACCACTCAGTTGGCACCTGAGCTTAATGGGGTCAGCAAAGAACTGATCATGGTCTCGGCCTACCTCGTACCCGGCCAACCGGGCCTGGTATACCTGACCAGTCGCGCCGATGCCGGCATATCGATCAGTGTGCTGACCAACTCACTGGAAGCCACTGACGTACCGGCAGCGCACGGTGGTTATGCGCCTTATCGAAAAGCCTTGCTGGCGCATGGCGTGCAGCTGTTCGAATTACGCCGCCAGCCCGGCGACAATGGTGACAGCGGCAGCGGACCGCGTCTGTTTCATAGCGGGTCGTATCGCAGTTCCGATTCCAGCCTGCACAGCAAGGCGATTATTTTCGATCAGCAGAAAACCTTCATCGGCTCATTCAATTTCGACCCGCGCTCAGTGCTGTGGAACACCGAAGTCGGGGTCCTGGTGGACAGCCCGAAACTTGCCGCGCGTGTGCGCGAACTGGCACTTGAAGGAATGGCGCCCGCCCTCAGCTATCAGGCTCGACTGGAAAAGGGTCAGATCGTCTGGGTCACCGAAGATGACGGCAAGCAGCGCATATTGACCCAAGAACCGGGGGGGTGGTGGCGACACTTCAATTCATGGCTTAGCAGCATGGTTGGCCTGGAACGAATGTTGTAGTCAGCTGGCGAAGCCTGCGTTCGGCAGTTACTACAAAATTACGCAGGTTGCACCGTGCCAAACGCCCCTTGCCGCGACACCAGAATCACCAACCCCAGCGCACCCGCCGCCATCAATAACGGCAAGGCATGCCCGCTGATCCACTGGCTCCCGGCACCCGCCGCCAAAGGACCGATCAGGCAACCAATTCCCCACAGCTGCGCGATATGGGCATTGGCCCGCACCAAGGCATCGTCGCGATAACGCTCGCCAATCAGGATCAGCGACAAGGTGAACAAACCACCGGCACTGGCGCCGAACAACACCCACAGCGGCCAGATCAACAGCGTATCGATCAGCAACGGAATCGCCAGACTCGACAGCAGCAAAAGCATCGCGCAGCCGGTGAATAACGTACGCCGTGACAAGCGATCGGCCAGTGCGCCAATCGGCAATTGCAGCAAGGCATCACCCACCACAACCGTACTGACCATCGCCAAGGCGATTTCCGTGGTGAAGCCCTGACGCAGGCAATAGATCGGCAATAAAGTCAGGATCATCGCTTCGAATGCGGCGAACAGCGATACCGCCCATGCAATCGCCGGCAGGCCGCGGCAGAAGTTCAACAGGTCACCCAGGGTCACGCTGCAGGCTTCGCTACTGGGCGCTCCGCTACGGCCCAGCAACAGCAGCGGTGCAGCCATCAGCAAAGCAACGCCGACCCAGAAGCCGTAATCATGCTCTGTGCCCAACGCTCCCAACAGTAACGGCCCGGCCAGCTGACTCAATGCGTAACTGCTGCCATACAGCGCCACCAGCCGACCGCGCCATTGCTCGACCACCAGTTGGTTGATCCAGCTTTCGCCGAGGATGAAGACAAGGGTCAGGATCACCCCGATCATTAACCGCAGCAGCAGCCAGATCGGATAGCTCGGCCACAGCGCCAGCAAGCCGATGGACACCGCCCCGGCCCACAGGCACAGGCGCATCAGATTGGCCGTGCCGAGACGGGCCGCGAGGTGGCTGGAGATTTTCGCCCCCAGCAGTACACCAATGGCCGGCATCGCCGCCATCACGCCGATCGCGAACGAGCCGTAACCCCAGCCCTCCAGACGCAGCGACACCAACGGCATGCTGACCCCCAGGGCCAGGCCGACACTCAAGACAGACGCCAAAACGGCGAAATAAGTCGCCCAACGCATGTTCCACACTCCTGTGGATATTTTATGTGCAGCGCAAAACAATGTGGGAGCGGGCTTGCTCGCGAAGAGGCCATCACATCCAACATCAATGTTGGCTGTTACACCGCCTTCGCGAGCAAGCCCGCTCCCACAGGGGATCTGTGTCGTTCAGGAGCCCGATTGACTACCGAGCCCCCTCACTGGCCTACAACTTGATCCAGGTCGCCTTCAGCTCGGTGTACTTGTCGAACGCATGCAGTGACTTGTCGCGACCGTTGCCGGATTGTTTGAAGCCACCGAACGGCGCGGTCATGTCGCCGCCGTCGTACTGATTGACCCACACGCTACCGGCACGCAATGCCTTGGCGGTCAGGTGAGCCTTGGAGATGTCGGCGGTCCAGACTGCAGCGGCCAGACCGTAAGGCGTGTCGTTGGCGATCTGGATGGCTTCTTCAGCGCTGTCGAAGGTGATGACCGACAACACCGGACCGAAGATTTCTTCCTGAGCAATTTTCATCGCGTTGCTCACGCCATCGAAAATTGTCGGCTCGACGTAGGTGCCACCGGTTTCCTGAAGAATGCGCTTGCCGCCCGCCACGAGTTTGGCGCCATCGGTGTGACCGGACTCAATGTAGGACAGCACAGTGTTCATCTGCTGGGTATCCACCAGTGCACCGACGTTGGTTGCCGGATCCAGCGGGTTGCCCGGCTTCCAGGTTTTCAGGGCCTCAATCACCAGCGGCAGGAATTTATCCTTGATCGAACGCTCCACCAGCAGGCGCGAACCGGCGGTGCAGACTTCGCCCTGGTTGAAGGCGATGGCACCGGCAGCGGCTTCGGCGGCGGCTTGCAGGTCCGGCGCATCGGCGAACACGATGTTCGGGCTCTTGCCGCCAGCTTCCAGCCAGACGCGCTTCATGTTCGATTCGCCGGAGTAGATCAGCAGTTGCTTGGCGATCTTGGTCGAACCGGTGAACACCAGGGTGTCGACGTCATTGTGCAGAGCCAGGGCCTTGCCGACGGTGTGACCGTAACCCGGCAGCACGTTCAGCACACCTTTCGGAATACCCGCTTCAACCGCCAGCGCCGCAATGCGAATGGCCGTCAGCGGCGATTTTTCGGAAGGCTTGAGGATTACCGAGTTACCCGTGGACAGTGCCGGGCCGAGCTTCCAGCAGGCCATCATCAACGGGAAGTTCCACGGCACGATCGCACCGACCACGCCGACCGGCTCGCGAGTCACCAGACCCAACTGATCATGCGGAGTGGCGGCGACTTCGTCGTAGATCTTGTCGATGGCTTCGCCGCTCCAGCTCAGGGCTTGCGCCGCGCCGGGAACGTCGATGTACAGGGAATCGCTGATCGGCTTACCCATGTCCAGGGTTTCGAGCAGGGCCAGTTCTTCGGCGTGCTGCTTCAGCAGGCCGGCGAAACGAATCATGGTGGCTTTGCGCTTGGTCGGCGCCAGGCGCGACCAGGCGCCGGAATTGAAAGTGGCGCGGGCGTTGTCCACCGCACGCTGGGCGTCGGCAGCATCACAGCTGGCAATCTTGCCCAGCAGGCGGCCATCGACCGGGCTGATGCACTCGAAGGTATCGCCAGAGGCGGCATCGGTGTATTCGCCATTGATGTAGGCGCGGCCTTCGATCTTCAGATCGCGAGCGCGTTGTTCCCAGTCGGCACGAGTCAGGGTGGTCATTCGAGTGTCCTCCTCTTATTGAATACGAGTGCCCCGCGTTCTATGCGGGCGCTGTCAGGAATTCTGCCCGGCCAGCCTGCTTTTCGGCTCAAGGCAACCGTTACCCTAAACCAGCGGCCGGTGAAGTTTCAATATATTTGACATAAGGCCGGCAAACGGCCTTGCGATGTTCATTTTAATAAACATAGACTTTCAATTTTCCAGCGCAATCACGGGGGAATACCAGCATGAGCATTCAGGATATCGTCGATTTCAGCCAGGCCACTACCCAGCCCGATCGCTATCGACCAGACCCGGCGAAAGTCCTCAAGGGCGACCCCGAGCAAGCGGTGTACAACCACTACAATAGCCCGTGCGGCCAGATGAGTGCAGGTGTTTGGGAAGGCGAAGTCGGCCAGTGGCTAGTGAACTACACCGAGCACGAATACTGCGAAATCGTTCAGGGGGTTTCAGTGCTGCGTGACGGCGAGGGCAACGCCAAGACCCTGCGTGTGGGCGATCGTTTCGTGATTCCGGCTGGTTTCAAAGGCACCTGGGAAGTGCTGGAGCCGTGCCGCAAGATCTATGTGGTGTTTGAACAGAAGGCCTGAAGATTTTTGCTGCCCCGGCCGGCCCCTTCGCGAGCAAGCCCGCTCCCACATTTGATCTGTGTCGTTCACAAGTCCAATGTGGGAGCGGGCTTGCTCGCGAAGGGGCCGGTCCAGGCAATACAAAATAGACAGGCAACAAAAAAGGCCCGTATCTCGCGATACGGGCCTTTTTCGTAAGAGGAAAAAATCAATTACTTGATTTTGCCTTCTTTGTAGATCACGTGCTTACGAACAACCGGATCAAATTTCTTGATCTCGATTTTGTCCGGAGTAGTGCGCTTGTTCTTGTCGGTAGTGTAGAAGTGACCAGTACCGGCGCTCGAAATCAAACGAATCAATTCACGCATGATTAGCTCCCTTAGATCTTGCCGGCTTTGCGGATTTCGGCCAGCACGACAGTGATGCCACGCTTGTCGATGATACGCATGCCTTTGGCAGATACGCGCAGACGCACGAAACGTTTCTCTTCTTCAACCCAGAAGCGGTGATGCTGCAGGTTCGGCAGGAAACGACGACGGGTTTTGTTGTTTGCGTGGGAAATGTTATTCCCAGTCACCGGACCCTTACCGGTAACTTGACATACTCTCGACATGCCTCAGCCCTCTAAAACCACATGCCCAACCCGGCATGGGTTGGCCGCTTAATCTCTCAGTCATTTGGCGCCAGGCGCCGCGTTTCTTTAGAGGTCTTACCGGCTACACCTACAATGAAGGAACCGGGCCCCTAGAAAAGAGCGCTGCTTTATACCAGAAAGACTAGAGAGCAACAACAACCGGTGTGCATTGAATTGATAAAAACCCAGGTTTTCAGGCGCCGGGCGCCTTGGACAAAGGCTGTCCCCGAGAACGACCGCTCGTCGCAGAGAATCGGTCAACGGGCCCATTCAGGGTTTTCCTCAACCGCTACTCACCGAAAACAGTTGCCCATACTCCCCTCAAAATGAAAAAGGGGATAGTCATTTGTAAAAGAGCCCACTAGGGTAAGCCTTTTCCAGACTGCACTTGCAGATGGGCCTTCGATCTGTAAAGGAATCCGACCATGCGCCTTGCTGCCCTACCGCTGCTGCTCGCCCCGCTTCTACTGAGCCCTTTGGCCCATGCCGCCGCCCTGAGCGTCTGCACCGAGGCCAGCCCGGAAGGGTTCGATGTGGTGCAATATAACTCGCTGACCACCACCAACGCCTCGGCCGACGTGCTGATGAACAGTCTGGTGGACTTCGACACGGCCAGCGGCAAAGTGATCCCCAGCCTGGCGGACAGCTGGGAAGTCACACCCGACGGCCTGACCTACGTCTTCAAATTGCACCCACAGGTAAAATTCCACCGCACCGAGTACTTCAGCCCGACGCGCGCCCTGACCGCCGAAGATGTGAAATTCAGCTTCGACCGCATGCTCGACCCGGCGCACCCGTGGCACAAGATCGCTCAAAGCGGCTTCCCGCATGCCCAGTCGATGCAATTACCCGCGCTGATCAAGAAGATCGACGCATTGGACCCGCTTACCATCCGCTTCACCCTTGATCATCCGGACTCGACTTTCCTGCCAACCCTGAGCATGGGTTTCGCCTCGATCTATTCGGCCGAGTACGCCGACCAACTGATGAAGGCCGGCACTCCGGAAAAGCTCAACAGTCAGCCGATCGGCAGTGGCCCGTTCATTTTCACGCGCTTCCAGAAAGACGCCTCGATTCGCTACAAGGCCAACCCGGATTACTTCCGCGGCAAGCCGTCGATAGACCCGCTGATCTTCGCCATCACCCCCGATGCCAACGTGCGCCTGCAGAAATTGCGCCGCAACGAGTGCCAGATTGCCCTGTCGCCCAAACCGCTGGACGTACAGGCCGCGCTGAAAGAACCCACCCTGAAAGTCGAAAAGACTGACGCCTTCATGACCGCCTTCGTTGGCATCAACAGCCAACACCCGCCGCTGGATAAGCCTGAAGTACGCCAGGCGATCAATCTCGCGTTCGACAAGGCCAACTACGTCAAAGCCGTGTTCGAAGACACCGCCGAACCCGCCAACGGCCCCTACCCACCCAACACCTGGAGCTACGCCAAAAACCTCTCGGGCTATCCCCATGATGTCGAGAAAGCTCGCGCATTGATGGCCAAGGCCGGGCTCAAGAATGGTTTCCAGACCACCATCTGGACCCGCCCTTCCGGCAGCCTGCTGAACCCCAATCCAAGCCTCGGCGCGCAGCTGCTTCAGTCCGACCTGGCGGAAATCGGCATTCAGGCCGAGATTCGTGTGATCGAATGGGGCGAACTGATTCGCCGCGCCAAGGCCGGCGAGCACGACCTGTTGTTCATGGGCTGGGCCGGCGACAACGGTGACCCGGACAACTTCCTCACACCGCAGTTTTCCTGCTCGGGGGTCAAATCCGGCACCAACTTCGCCCGCTACTGCAACCAGGACCTGGACAAGCTGATCAGCGCCGGCAAAACCACCGGCGAGCAAGGCGTACGCACCAAGCTCTACGAACAGGCCCAGGCGCAGATCCAGCAACAGGCATTGTGGCTGCCGCTGGCCCACCCGACGGCCTTTGCGCTGACACGTAAGGATGTGCAGGGCTATCAGGTCAGTCCGTTTGGTCGCCAGGATTACTCGAAGGTCAACCTCAAGTAATCCGCTCCACCACAAAACCCTGTGGGAGCGGGCTTGCTCGCGAAAGCGGTCTGTCAGTAAACATTGATATCGACTGACACGACGCCTTCGCGAGCAAGCCCGCTCCCACATGGACTCACTTAGCTCTGTATCCCTCGCTCACATCCACCCGTATTCGGCCATGGACAGCGGATCGCCGTCACCGACGATGAAATGGTCGAGCACCCGCACATCGATCAACTCCAGTGCCTCTTGCAGGCGCTTGGTCAGCATTCGATCGGCCTGGCTGGGGTCGGTGTTACCCGACGGATGGTTGTGGCACAGGATCAGCGCTGCGGCGTTATGGGCCAAGGCGCGCTTGACCACCTGCCGGGGATGGACGCTCGTATTGTCGATAGAGCCGCGAAACAATGCCTCAAACGCCAGCACTTGATGCTTGGAATCCAAAAACAGACACCCGAACACTTCATGAGGCTCATGGCGCAGCATCGATTTCAGGTAGTCACGAACCGCCTGCGGATTTTCCAGCGCCGATTTTTGGCGCGCACGTTCGGCCAAATGCCTTCTGCCCATTTCCTGTGCTGCTTGCAGCTGAGCGAATTTCGCTGGCCCAAGCCCTAATTGCCTGCTGAACGTAGCCTGATCGGCCTCTAGCAGTGAGCGCAGGCTGCCAAATTGATTCAGCAGGTGTCGCGCCAGATCAACTGCGCTTTTACCCGACACGCCGGTTCGTAAAAAAATCGCCAGCAGTTCGGCGTCCGAAAGACTCCCCGAGCCCAACTCAAGCAACCTCTCCCGCGGCCGCTCCGCCACCGGCCAATCACGAATACTCATAGCACCTCCCTGGAATGTGGGCGCCGCTGTTCCATAGCGGTCGCTGTGATATCGTAGCCCATCTTTTTTGCGAGCGATTTCACTCCTGGGGAGGGGGTATCGCCACGCAGTCATCAACGAAATGAAAGGCAGACCTATGCAGCGGCTGTATCGGAAACGCATCGTTCTGGGCGTCGGCGGCGGCATTGCTGCCTACAAGAGCGCCGAGCTGGTTCGCCGCCTGATCGACCAGGGCGCCGAAGTGCGCGTGGTCATGACCCGTGGCGGCAGCGAATTCATTACCCCGCTGACCATGCAGGCGTTGTCCGGGCATCCGGTCCATCTCGATTTGCTGGACCCGGCGGCCGAAGCCGCGATGGGCCACATCGAGCTGGCCAAATGGGCTGACCTGGTGCTGATCGCTCCCGCCACGGCGGACCTGATCGCGCGCCTGGCCCAGGGTATTGCCGACGACCTGCTGACCACTTTGGTGCTGGCCACCGATGCCGTGGTCGCGGCTGCCCCGGCAATGAACCAGGCCATGTGGCGTGACCCGGCGACCCAGGCGAACCTGCACACCCTCGAAAGCCGCGACCTCAAAGTCTTCGGCCCAGCCTCCGGCAGCCAGGCCTGTGGTGACGTCGGCATGGGTCGCATGCTCGAAGCCACCGACCTCGCGCAGTGCGCGGCAGACTGCTTCCAGCGCCAGGCGCTGACCGGCAAACACGTGCTGATCACCGCCGGCCCGACCCAGGAAAACATCGACCCGGTGCGCTACATCACCAACCACAGCTCCGGGAAAATGGGCTTTGCCCTGGCCGAAGCCGCGGTCGAAGCCGGCGCCCGCGTGACCCTGATCACAGGCCCCGTGCATCTGCCGACCCCGGATCGCGTCACGCGCATCGATGTGGTCAGCGCTCGCGACATGCTCGCTGCCTGCGAAGCGGCGATCCCTTGCGACCTGTTCATCGCCTCTGCTGCGGTCGCGGACTACCGTCCGGAAGTCGTCGCCCCACAGAAACTCAAGAAAGACCCTACGAACGGCGACGGCTTGTTGCTACAGATGGTGCGCAATCCAGACATCCTGGCCACCATCGCCACCCGTCCTGACCGTCCGTTCAGTGTCGGTTTCGCCGCCGAAACCGAACACCTGCTCGATTACGCTGCCCGCAAGTTGAAAGACAAGAACCTCGATCTGATCGTCGCCAACGACGTCGCCAACCCGAGCATTGGCTTCAACAGCGAAGAAAACGCCTGCAGCGTGATCGACCGTGAGCTGCACGCCACGCTTTTCGCCCAGACCAGCAAGGGCAAGATTGCCCGCCAGCTGATCACTTTTATCGCCGAACGTCTGAACCAGGTTTAATTTACATGCACGCTTTGCAAGCCAAGATCCTCGACCCCCGCATCGGCACCGAATTCCCGCTGCCGCAGTACGCCACGCCAGGCTCCGCCGGCCTCGACCTGCGCGCCATGCTGGAAAAAGACACCATCATCAAGCCGGGCGAAACCCTGCTGATTCCGACTGGTCTGTCCGTCTACATTGGCGATCCAGGTTTGGCGGCGCTGATTCTGCCGCGCTCCGGCCTGGGTCATAAGCACGGCATCGTGCTGGGCAATCTGGTCGGCTTGATCGACTCCGATTACCAAGGCCCGCTGATGGTGTCGTGCTGGAACCGTGGCCAGACCGATTTCAACATGGTGGTAGGCGAACGCCTCGCCCAATTGGTGCTGGTACCGGTGGTTCAAGCGCATTTCGAAATGGTCGAAGAGTTCGTCGAAACCCAGCGTGGTACCGGCGGGTTCGGACATTCGGGTAGCCACTGATCACAGAAAGGCCGGGCGCCCTGCCCGGCCTGAAACCCGTATTTGGTATATCAAGGACGAAAAAATTGCGCAGACCTCAACTGAAACGTTTACCGCCCAAAATCAAGGCATTGGCCGGCGAATTACTCGCCGACGCCGACGGCATGGCCTTTTCACACCACGAACTCTCTGTGAAAAACGCCGTCATACCCTTCAGTTTGAGCCAGCCCACGCGTTTTCCGCAGGCCTGTCCAGCCACTTTCAAGATGGAGCATTCCTACAGATGAGCACCCCAGCCCAAGTCGCACCCACGTTCCCCGACAGCATCTTCCGCGCCTACGACATTCGGGGCACCGTCCCGGAATTCTTGAATGCTGAAACCGCTTATTGGCTTGGTCGCGCCATCGGCTCCCAGAGCCTGGCCCAGAGCGAACCCAACGTATCCGTCGGCCGTGACGGTCGCCTGTCCGGCCCGGAACTGGTGGAACAACTGATCCAGGGTCTGGCCGACAGCGGTTGCCACGTCAGCGATGTGGGCCTGGTGCCAACGCCCGCGCTGTACTACGCCGCTAACGTATTGGCCGGCAAATCCGGCGTGATGCTCACCGGCAGCCACAACCCGTCGAACTACAACGGCTTCAAGATCGTCATTGCCGGCGATACCTTGGCCAACGAACAGATCCAGGCTCTGCATGAACGCCTCAAGACCAACAACCTGAGCAGCGGCAAGGGCAGCATCACCAAGGTCGAGATCCTCGACCGCTACAACACCGAAATCGTCCAGGACATCAAACTCGCCCGTCGCCTGAAAGTGGTGGTCGATTGCGGCAACGGCGCGGCCGGCGTGATCGCCCCGCAGTTGATCGAAGCCCTGAACTGCGAAGTCATCCCGCTGTTCTGCGACGTAGACGGCAACTTCCCGAACCACCATCCGGATCCGGGCAAGCTGGAAAACCTGGTAGACCTGATCGCCAAGGTCAAGGAAACCAACGCCGATCTGGGCCTGGCCTTCGATGGCGACGGCGACCGCGTGGGCGTGGTAACCAACACCGGCAGCGTAGTCTTCCCGGACCGCCTGCTGATGTTGTTCGCCAAGGATGTGGTAGCACGCAACCCCGACGCAGAAATCATCTTCGATGTTAAATGCACCCGCCGCCTGATCCCGCTGATCAAGGAGTACGGCGGTCGTCCGCTGATGTGGAAGACCGGTCACTCGCTGATCAAAAAGAAAATGAAACAATCCGGCGCCCTGTTGGCCGGCGAGATGAGCGGGCATATCTTCTTCAAGGAACGCTGGTTCGGTTTCGACGACGGTATTTACAGCGCCGCACGGCTGCTGGAGATCCTCAGCAAGGAAAAATCCACCGCGCAAGAGCTGTTCGAGACCTTCCCGAACGATATTTCTACGCCAGAGATCAATATCCATGTGACCGAAGAGAGCAAATTCAGCATCATTGATGCACTGCACGATGCGCAATGGGGTGAAGGCGCCGACCTGACTACCATTGACGGCGTGCGAGTCGACTATGCCAAAGGCTGGGGCCTGGTTCGCGCCTCCAACACCACACCGGTGCTGGTGCTGCGCTTCGAGGCCGATGACGAGGCTGAACTGCAGCGCATCAAGGATGTATTCCACGTCCAGCTGAAACGCGTTGCACCTGATCTCCAATTACCGTTTTGATTTGAAACACCCGGAGCCCTGAATGACCCTCGAACGCGAAGCCGCCGCCAACACCGCCAAGGTCCTGTCCGAAGCGCTGCCTTACATTCGCCGCTATGTCGGCAAGACGCTGGTGATCAAATACGGCGGCAACGCGATGGAAAGCGAGGAGCTGAAAACCGGCTTCGCCCGCGACATCGTGCTGATGAAAGCCGTCGGCATCAACCCGGTGGTGGTTCACGGCGGCGGCCCGCAAATCGGCGATCTGCTCAAGCGCCTGTCGATCGAGAGCCACTTTGTCGACGGCATGCGCGTCACCGACGCCGCGACCATGGACGTGGTGGAAATGGTCCTCGGTGGCCAGGTCAACAAGGACATCGTCAACCTGATCAACCGTCACGGCGGCAGCGCCATCGGCCTGACCGGCAAGGACGCGGAGCTGATTCGTGCGAAGAAGCTCACCGTCACCCGCCAAACCCCCGAGATGACTACTCCGGAAATCATCGACATCGGACACGTCGGTGAAGTGGTCGGGATCAACACCGACCTGCTGAACCTGCTGGTCAAAGGCGACTTCATTCCGGTGATCGCGCCAATCGGTGTCGGCGCTAACGGCGAGTCGTACAACATCAACGCCGATCTGGTGGCCGGTAAAGTCGCCGAAGCACTGAAAGCTGAAAAGCTGATGCTGCTGACCAACATCGCCGGCCTGATGGACAAGTCGGGCACGGTTCTGACCGGTCTGACGACTCAGCAGGTCGACGACCTGATCGCCGACGGCACTATCTACGGCGGCATGCTGCCGAAGATCCGTTGCGCACTGGAAGCAGTACAAGGGGGCGTGGGCAGTTCGTTGATCATCGATGGTCGGGTGCCCAATGCGATTCTGCTGGAAATCTTCACCGACACCGGTGTGGGTACGTTGATCAGCAATCGCAAGCGTCACTGATTCAAAACCTTAAAAAGATCGCAGCCTTCGGCAGCTCCTTGGATTTCGGATGTACGAAAAATCTGTAGGAGCTGACGAAGTCTGCGATCTTTTTTATGCGTGCAGGAAATTCCTGACCTTATTGGGCGAAACGTCTGACATCGCAAAAGAATCAATCTGCATAGGATCGTCCCTGAATCCACAGGAGATCTACCCATGCAAAAAGACTACGTCCCATATGGCAGCGATGTTTCACCTGGCACCTATGCCTGTGTCGATTGCGGTCATGAGTATTCGAATCAGGCCAAGACCTCGATGCCGCCGTGCCCGCAACTCCGGAAAACACCACACACCCGCCATGGCTGGAAAATTCTGACCGGTCAGGGCGATGCCGCTATCGATCCGTACCCAGAGAAAGCCAATAAACCCGTCTAGATCAAAAAGATCCCTTGTAAGAGCGAGGCTTGCCCGCGAAGAGGTCATCACATCCAACATGAACGTTGGCTGTTAAATCGCTTTCGCGGGCAAGCCTCGCTCCTACAGGTCCGTGCGGTTACACGCCGAATTGGGCGCGATACGCTTCGACGGCAGGCAGGTGTTGCTTGAGCTGCGGGTCGTCAGCCAAAAACTCGAGCACCTGATTCAGCGAAACAATGCTGATCACCGGGATGCCGAAGTCTCGCTCCACTTCCTGGATGGCCGATAATTCGCCGTTGCCACGCTCCTGACGGTTCAGGGCGATCAACACGCCGGCAGCCTTGGCGCCGTCCTGGGAGGCGATGATCTGCATCACTTCACGGATGGCGGTGCCCGCGGTGATGACGTCGTCGATGATCAGCACGTCGCCGGTCAATGGCGCGCCGACCAGACTGCCGCCTTCGCCGTGGGCCTTGGCTTCCTTGCGGTTGAAGCACCATGGCAGATCACGGCCATGATGTTCGGCCAGCGCCACGGCAGTGGTCGCCGCCAACGGGATGCCTTTATAGGCCGGACCGAACAGCACATCGAACGAAATACCGCTCTCGACGATGGCTGCAGCGTAGAAACGACCCAGCTGCGCCAGGGCAGAACCCGAGTTGAACAGGCCGGCATTGAAGAAGTAAGGACTGGTGCGTCCGGACTTCAGGGTGAACTCACCGAAGCGCAAAACGCCACGATCAATGGCAAAACGAATGAAGTCGCGCTGATACGCTTGCATGAAAAAAACCCCAAATACCACGGATTTAGCTAATTAGGTAGACGCCGTGTATCATACCCGCACGCGATTTTTGGGGCCACTTATGCGGATCATCAGTGTGAACGTCAATGGTATTCAGGCTGCAGTCGAGCGTGGTTTGCTCAGTTGGCTGCAAGCACAGAACGCCGACGTCATCTGCCTGCAGGACACCCGCGCCTCCGCCTTTGAACTGGACGATCCAGCCTTCCAACTGGATGGCTACTTCCTTTATGCCTGCGAAGCTGAAGTTCCCGCCCAAGGTGGCGTGGCTTTGTACTCGCGGTTGCAACCGAAGGCAGTCATCAGCGGTCTCGGCTTCGAGACGGCCGACCGCTACGGGCGTTACCTGCAAGCCGATTTCGACAAGGTCAGCATCGCGACCTTGCTGCTCCCTTCGGGGCAGAATGGCGATGAAGACTTGAACCAGAAGTTCAAGCTAATGGACGACTTCGCCCGTTATCTGGATAAACAGCGACGCAAACGTCGCGAGTACATTTATTGTGGCTCGCTGTACGTGGCGCAACAGAAGCTGGATATCAAGAACTGGCGCGACAGCCAGCAATCCCCGGGCTTCCTGGCACCTGAGCGTGCCTGGATGGACGAGATTGTCGGCAACATGGGCTATGTCGATGCCCTGCGTGAAGTCAGCCGTGAAGGCGACCAGTACAGCTGGTGGCCAGACAACGAACAGGCTGAAATGCTTAACCTGGGCTGGCGTTTCGACTACCAGATACTGACCCCGGGCCTGCGACGCTTCGTGCGCAGCGCACGCCTGCCGCGTCAGCCGCGGTTCTCGCAACATGCACCGCTGATCGTGGACTACGACTGGACGCTGACGATCTAAGCGTGTTTTCGCAGACGCAAAAAAGCCGACATCGCTGTCGGCTTTTTTGTGGGTGATGATTATCTAATGTGGGAGCGGGCTTGCTCGCGAAGGCGTCGAGTCAGGCGATATTAGTATCGACTGACCCACCGCCTTCGCGAGCAAGCCCGCTCCCACAGGGGGATTGGTATCGCCGCTTATTTCACCAGGCGCCAAGTGAATGGGTAACGATAGGGAAACCCTTCATTAGCCTTCACACCAGCAATGATGGTCAACACCAACGCACCGATCGCGACCAGACCAAACAGGAAGAACCCGATGATCACCACCATCAGCAGAAAGCAGATAGCCGAAGCAATGGCGACGGTGATCTGAAAGTTCAGCGCCTCCTTGCCTTGCGCGTCGATGAACGGATCTGATTCGCGCTTCATCTGCCAGAGAATCAACGGCCCGATCAGCGTGCCAAACGGCAGCCAGATCCCCAGCAAGGCGGACAGGTGACAAAACATCGCCCACTGACGAACCTCACGGCTCGGTGTGGGTAGCGGCAGTTGCTCGTCACTCATGGCGTCCTCCTTGCGTGGAGCAGGTCCGATCAGTCGGCCAGTGCAGCCTTCTGCAGTTCGAAAATCTCGTTCATGCCTTTCTTCGCCAGCGCCAGCATCGCGTTCAACTCTTCCGGCTGGAACGGCGCGCCTTCGGCAGTGCCCTGAACTTCGATGAAGCCGCCAGTGCTGGTCATTACCACGTTGAGATCGGTCTCGGCAGCCGAATCTTCCAGATAGTCGAGGTCAAGCACAGGCTCGCCCTGATACATGCCCACCGAAACGGCAGCGATCATTTGCTTGAGCGGGTCACCACCTTTGAGGCCGCCGCGCTTCTTGATCACTTTCAAGGCGTCGATTAGTGCAACCATGGCACCGGTGATGGACGCGGTGCGGGTGCCACCGTCAGCCTGGATCACGTCGCAGTCGACGTACAGGGTGATGTCGCCCAGCTTGGACATGTCCAGCGCCGCGCGCAGGGAACGGCCGATCAAACGCTGGATTTCCAGAGTGCGGCCACCTTGCTTGCCGCGGCTCGCTTCACGCTGATTACGTTCGCCAGTGGCGCGCGGCAGCATGCCGTATTCGGCGGTCAACCAACCCTGGCCCTGACCTTTGAGGAAACGTGGCACGCCGTTTTCGACACTGACGGTGCAGATGACTTTGGTATCACCGAACTCGACCAGTACAGAACCCTCGGCGTGTTTGGTGTAGTTGCGGGTAATGCGGATCGAGCGGAGCTGATCGGCAGCGCGACCACTTGGACGTTTCATAGGGATTACCTGTACGGAGGACGGAAAACTGCCGAGCATTATAGAGCCGTGGGCCGCCTGTGGGCACTTCTAAAAAAATCACCCGACGATTGAAGGCCCTGAATAGAGCGTAGCCGACGGTCTGCAGCTCTTTGTCACAGCGTGTGTTTGGGCGCATCCGCCCCACTGCGCTACAATCCTGCGCCTTTGCTGCCTGTCGGCTTTAATTCACAGATAGCGGGTCCGCGAAATCATGGGTTACGCGCCGACCTGCATTGCGAGGTACCTCCATGGTGCACAGCATGACCGCCTTCGCCCGCGTCGAGAAAGCCGGCGCCCAGGGCACCCTGAGCTGGGAACTGCGCTCGGTCAACAGCCGCTACCTGGAACCCCACCTGCGTCTGCCGGAATCTTTCCGCGACCTCGAAGGCGCGGTCCGTGAAGCCCTGCGCCAGGGACTGTCCCGGGGCAAGCTCGAATGCACCCTGCGCTTTACCGAAGAAAGCACCGGCAAACCGCTGCAAGTGGACCGTGAGCGCGCCGCGCAATTGGTTGCCGCCGCCGAGACGGTCGCCGGTCTGATCAAGAACCCGGCCGCGCTGAACCCACTGGAAGTCCTGGCCTGGCCCGGCGTGTTGGTGGCCGATGCCGTCGACCCGCAAGCGCTGAATGCCGAAGCATTGGCGTTGTTCAATCAGGGCCTGAAGGAACTCAAGGCCGGTCGCGAGCGCGAAGGCTCCGAGCTGGCACGGTTGATCAACGAGCGTCTGACATCCATTGAAGATGATGTGGTGATCCTGCGTGAGCTCGTCCCGCAGATGCTCGCCACCCAACGCCAGAAAGTCCTCGACCGCTTCACCGACATGAAGGCCGACCTCGACCCGCAGCGACTGGAACAGGAAATGGTCATGCTCGCGCAAAAGAGCGACGTCGCCGAAGAACTGGATCGCCTGAGCACTCACATCATCGAAGTTCGCCGGGTACTCAAATCCGGCGGCGCTGCCGGTCGGCGCCTGGACTTCCTGATGCAGGAGCTCAACCGCGAAGCCAACACACTGGGCTCCAAAGCCTTCGACCCGCGCAGCACCCAAGCGGCGGTCAACCTCAAAGTGTTGATCGAGCAGATGCGCGAACAAGTGCAGAATATTGAGTAAGGCAAACCCGACATGACCCACAGCACCGGCACTCTCTACATCATTTCCGCGCCTTCGGGCGCCGGCAAGACCAGCCTGGTCAAGGCGTTGATCGACGCTCAGCCGCAAATCCAGGTTTCCGTGTCCCACACCACTCGCGCCATGCGCCCGGGCGAAGTGGACGGCGTGAACTACAACTTCGTCTCCCGCGAACAATTCGTGAAGATGATCGAACACGGCGACTTCCTGGAGCGCGCGGAAGTCTTCGGCAACCTCTATGGCACTTCGCA
Organism: Pseudomonas sp. PGPR40; assembly: GCF_022014505.1. NCBI lineage: Bacteria > Pseudomonadati > Pseudomonadota > Gammaproteobacteria > Pseudomonadales > Pseudomonadaceae > Pseudomonas > Pseudomonas sp. PGPR40. Next base: position 101,660 of record NZ_JAKLSP010000017.1, read on the forward strand.
AAGCCACTTGCAGCAGACCCTGGACGAAGGCCACGACCTGATTCTGGAAATCGACTGGCAAGGCGCCGAGCAAGTACGCAAGTTGATGCCTCAGGCCCGTTCGATCTTCATTCTGCCGCCGAGCCAGCAAGCCTTGCGTCAGCGCCTGACTAATCGCGGCCAGGACAGCGATGAAATCATCGAAGGCCGGATGCGCGAAGCGGTCAGCGAGATGAGCCACTACGTCGACTACGACTACCTGATCATCAACGACGATTTCGCCCATGCACTGGACGATCTGAAGGCAATTTTCCGTGCCAATCAGCTGCATCAGAAGCGTCAGCAGCAGCGTAACGGAAAACTTTTGGCTGAATTGCTCGGCTAAACAGCGCTTCCCAAAACCGCTGCAAGGGCTTTACATTGGCACTTGTAGCGCGCTGAAGAGCTTGGTCAAAAAATCAGCGCTTCCCTAATCGCTGGTGATTTTTTAAACTGTTGAGTCCGCTCGCCCAACCGGGCAGCGCGCATATTGCATTCGCTCCGAGGAATACCATGGCCCGCGTAACCGTTGAAGACTGCCTAGAACACGTGGAAAACCGCTTTGAGCTGGTCATGCTCTCTACCAAGCGTGCCCGTCAACTGGCCACCGGCGGCAAAGAGCCCCTGGTTCAGTGGGAAAACGACAAGCCTACTGTTGTAGCGCTACGTGAAATCGCTGAAGGCCTGATGAGCTACGAGTTCATCGCCAACGCTGAAATCGTCGAAGACGAACCGCTGTTCGCAGCGTTCGAGGACGAGTCCAACGAGGCAGTATAAGTCCATGCCTGGTCGACGTAGCACGGCGCGGGGTCACAGCGAACGGCAGGAATTATCATGCCGAGCATAGACGCCCTCGCCGATCGCTTATCGACCTACCTCGGCAAGGACCAGGTCAATCTGGTCCGCCGAGCGTACTTCTACGCCGAACAAGCCCACGACGGCCAACGCCGCCGTAGCGGTGAGGCGTACGTCACGCATCCTCTTGCCGTGGCGAATATTCTTGCCGACATGCACATGGACCATCAGAGCCTGATGGCGGCGATGCTGCATGACGTGATCGAAGACACCGGTATTGCCAAGGAAGCGCTGCAAGCGCAGTTCGGCGAAACCGTGGCCGAACTGGTCGACGGGGTCAGCAAACTGACCCAGATGAACTTCGAGACCAAAGCCGAAGCCCAGGCCGAAAACTTCCAGAAAATGGCCATGGCCATGGCGCGCGACATTCGCGTAATCCTGGTCAAGCTGGCCGACCGCCTGCACAACATGCGCACGCTGGAAGTGCTGTCCGGCGAAAAACGCCGGCGGATCGCCAAGGAAACCCTGGAAATCTATGCGCCCATCGCCAACCGGCTGGGCATGCACGCCATCCGCATAGAGTTCGAAGACCTCGGCTTCAAGGCCATGCACCCGATGCGTTCCGCGCGGATCAACCAGGCGGTCAAACGCGCCCGGGGCAACCGCAAGGAAATCGTCAACAAGATCGAAGAATCCCTCAGCCACTGCCTGGCAATCGATGGCATTCAGGGCGAAGTCAGCGGTCGTCAGAAACACCTCTACGGCATCTACAAGAAAATGCGCGGCAAGCGTCGGGCCTTCAACGAGATCATGGACGTCTACGCGTTCCGGATCATCGTCGACAAGGTCGATACCTGCTACCGCGTGCTGGGTGCCGTGCACAATTTGTACAAACCGTTGCCGGGGCGCTTCAAGGATTACATCGCGATCCCGAAAGCCAACGGCTATCAGTCGCTGCATACCACGCTGTTCGGCATGCACGGTGTTCCGATCGAGATTCAGATCCGCACCCGTGAAATGGAAGAGATGGCCAATAACGGCATCGCCGCCCATTGGCTGTACAAATCCAGCGGCGACGAGCAGCCCAAAGGCACTCACGCCCGCGCCCGCCAGTGGGTCAAAGGCGTGTTGGAGATGCAGCAACGGGCCGGCAACTCGCTGGAATTCATCGAAAGCGTGAAGATCGACCTGTTCCCGGACGAGGTCTACGTGTTCACGCCCAAAGGCCGGATCATGGAGCTGCCCAAAGGCTCCACGGCGGTCGACTTCGCTTACGCGGTGCACACCGACGTGGGCAACAGCTGCATCGCCTGTCGGATCAATCGTCGTCTCGCGCCGCTGTCCGAACCGCTGCAAAGCGGCTCCACGGTCGAGATCGTCAGCGCCCCGGGCGCGCGACCAAATCCGGCCTGGCTCAACTTCGTGGTCACCGGCAAAGCGCGGACCCACATCCGTCATGCGCTGAAACTGCAACGCCGTTCCGAGTCCATCAGCCTCGGCGAACGCCTGCTGAACAAGGTACTCAACGGTTTCGACAGCTCTCTGGAAAAAATCCCGGCCGAGCGCGTGCAGGTGATGCTCCACGAATATCGCCTCGAACTCATCGAAGACTTGCTCGAAGACATCGGCCTGGGCAATCGCATGGCTTACGTGGTCGCCCGTCGCCTGCTCGGCGAAGGTGAACAACTGCCAAGCCCTGAAGGTCCGCTGGCGATTCGCGGTACCGAAGGCTTGGTGCTCAGTTATGCCAAGTGCTGCACGCCGATCCCGGGCGACCCGATTGTCGGGCATCTGTCCGCGGGCAAAGGGATGGTGGTGCACCTGGACAACTGCCGCAACATCAGCGAAATCCGCCATAACCCGGAAAAATGCATTCAGCTCTCGTGGGCCAAGGATGTCACCGGCGAATTCAACGTCGAGCTGCGCGTCGAACTGGAACACCAGCGCGGCCTGATCGCTCTGCTGGCCAGCAGTGTCAACGCGGCCGACGGCAATATCGAAAAGATCAGCATGGACGAACGCGACGGTCGTATCAGCGTGGTCCAACTGGTGGTCAGTGTGCACGACCGCGTGCACCTGGCCCGCGTGATCAAGAAACTGCGCGCCCTGACCGGGGTCATCCGCATCACCCGCATGCGCGCGTAGCCAACCCCTAACAAGGAGTCATACATGACCAAGACTGTTATCAACAGCGACAAAGCCCCGGCCGCCATCGGTACTTATTCCCAGGCGATCAAGGCTGGCAACACCGTTTACATGTCGGGTCAGATTCCTCTGGACCCAAAAACCATGGAACTGGTTGAAGGCTTCGAAGCCCAGACCGTCCAGGTGTTCGAGAACCTCAAAGCCGTGGCTGAAGCGGCCGGCGGTTCGTTCAAGGACATCGTCAAACTGAACATCTTCCTTACTGACCTGAGCCACTTTGCCAAGGTCAACGAGATCATGGGCAAGTACTTCGACCAGCCTTACCCAGCCCGCGCTGCCATCGGCGTAGCAGCCCTGCCAAAGGGTTCGCAGGTTGAAATGGATGCCATTCTGGTCATCGAGTAATGTGTCCGGCGCAGCCCGCTAAAGGCTGCGTCGATCTTGTCTTGAAAGGATTCCACCATGCGCCAAGCGCTAGCTCTCTCGCTGGTAGCCCTTCTCTTGGGCGGTTGTGCCAGCGACCCTGCCGACCGTGATATCAGCGGCACCTGGATCAATCAGTCGGCGATCGATGCGGCATCCAAAGGCGGCCCACTGCGGGAAGCGCTTCAGGCCTATGGCCCGAATCTGGAATGGGACGTCAACACCCGAGCCGGTCAGGCCCGCTACACCAATGGTTTTGAGAATGTCGAAGGCAAGCTGCTGGGCGAAGAGTCCGGCGCCTGGAAAGTCGACTTTTATGGCAGTTCCGCCAGCGAGTTGAAGCGTGACGGCAAGCAATTGAGCCAGGCCGCTAACGACAACGAGCCGGAGCAAGTCTTCGACCGTGCAGCGGCTCCGGCACCGGAAGGTGCGCCGATTGGCGCGAGTTTCGAGCGGGCACTGTATTCGGCTTATATGGGCGGCAGCTGGAAAATTCTCAGCGGCCCCGGCGAAGGCAACACCGTGCAATTCCAGGCCGATGGCCAGGTTGCCGGCCTGCCCGGTGCGGATCGTTATGCCCTGTGCCTGGCGGGCGACTGCGCGTCGATGAGCGGCGGTAACGACAACATCTGGTTGCAGGTGAATGGCCAGGGCAATACCTGGATCTTTGCGCGCAAGGGCAAAGAACTGGAGATTTTCCAGACGGTGAATACCGCGCTGGCGGATGAGATGCCTTCGTTTACGCCGGGAAATCGCAAGTGGTTGCTGGAAAAGCAGTAACCCGACCCCAAGGCTAACGCAGAACCCATGTGGGAGCGGCGGTGCGGCGATCCGACTTGCTCGCGAAAGCGGTGTAACAGTCAACGATGATGTTGAATGTTATGGCCCCTTCGCGAGCAAGTCGGATCGCCGCACCGCCGCTCCCACATTTGGTTTGTGGTGACTGGATTTCAGCAGCGACCTTCGAGGATCGCAGCATAACCTTCGCGGAAACCCGGATACTTCGGTTCCCAACCCAACGCCTTCGCCCGGGCATTGCTGCAGCGCTTGCTGCCAGCACGACGCACGCTCGCATCCTCGGCCCATTCGGTCACGCCCAGATACTCACGCAACCAGCCCACCACCTCTGCCAACGGCGCGGGCGCATCATCGACGCCTATATAGACATCATCCAGTGTCACACCACGCTGATCCGCCTCGAGCAGGAACGCCAATAACCCCGCCGCATCGTCGACGTGAATGCGGTTGGCATACAACGGTGGATCGATCACCACGCGATATCCGCGACGGACCTGAGTCAGCAGCCATTCGCGCCCCGGTCCGTAAATGCCGGTCAGGCGCACGATGCTGGCCGGGATGCCACTATTAAGGGCAACCTGCTCGGCTTCGAGCATCACACGCCCGGAATAGCCAGCCGCCACGGCCGGCGAGGTCTCGTCGACCCACTCGCCCTCCTGCTGGCCATAAACACTACTGCTGGAAACGAACAGCAGGCGTTCGGGCACCTGCCCGTAGTCGTCCAGCCACTCCAGCACATGCCGCAAGCCCTGAACATAGGCGGCGCGGTAACCGGCTTCATCGTGATCGGTCGCGGCCGCGCAATACACCAGGTAATCCACCGCACCGATTGGCCAGGTCGCCGGACAGTCTTTATTGAACAGGTCGCCGGCAACGCCAATCACACCCTCGGGCAGACGTGAGACGTCGCGCCGCAAGCCGTGAACCTCCCACCCCGAAACCAGCAATTGCGTGGCCAGACGACTACCGACATCACCACAGCCGGCGATCAAAACAGTAGGCGCGGACATCAGAAAACTCCTATTGGAAAGTTACAGACTAGCGCCGGCAAAGGACACGCGGCTAGCAATGAAGGAAAAAAAGATACTCTATTACTTTTGTTAACAAGAATTACTTGCAATAATGCCCGCCACTTTTGTTCTCGGCCTCACGAGGCCTGGAAGAACATTTACCGTTTTTTTCCTTTCAGGTCCGGCCAGCATGACACCCAATCAATTCCCCGCTTCGCCAACCAAACGACCTCGCGCCTGGAGCGCAGTGGCCGCCCTGCTGCTCAGCCTGATGCTGGCGCCGACCGCCGCCTTCGCCGATGCACAAGCACCGGCCACACAGCCTGCTGCCGCTCAAACACCCGCCGCGCCTGCCGTGACACCTGCCGCGACCGATCCGGTCCAGGCCGTAGACGCTGCAGATATGCCGGAAGTCCTCGAAGCCGACAACACCCTGGGAATGGCCCATGACCTGTCGCCGTGGGGCATGTACCAGAACGCCGACATCATCGTGAAGATTGTGATGATCGGTCTGGCCATTGCTTCGATCATCACCTGGACCATCTGGATCGCCAAGGGCTTCGAGCTGATGGGCGCCAAGCGTCGTCTGCGCACTGAAATCGTTCACCTGAAAAAAGCCGCCACCCTTAAAGAAGCCAGCGCAACGGCGGCCAAGGAAGGCACCCTCGCCAACCTGCTGGTCCACGACGCGCTGGAAGAAATGCGTCTGTCGGCTAACAGCCGCGAGAAAGAAGGCATCAAGGAGCGCGTGAGCTTCCGCCTGGAGCGCCTCGTCGCTGCGTGTGGTCGCAACATGAGCAGCGGCACCGGCGTACTCGCCACCATCGGCTCCACCGCGCCGTTCGTCGGTCTGTTCGGCACCGTGTGGGGCATCATGAACAGTTTTATCGGCATTGCCAAAACCCAGACCACCAACCTCGCTGTTGTAGCACCCGGCATCGCTGAAGCCCTGCTGGCGACCGCGCTGGGCCTGGTGGCGGCGATTCCTGCGGTGGTCATCTACAACGTCTTCGCCCGCTCCATCGCCGGTTACAAGGCGCAAGTGTCCGATGCCTCGGCAGAAGTGCTGCTGCTGGTCAGCCGTGATCTCGACCACCTGCCGGCCGAGCGTAGCAGCTCGCAACCGCATATGGTGAAAGTGGGGTAATCGGCCATGGGCCTGCATTTGAAAGAAGGCGCAGACGACGATCTGGCCGAGAACCATGAAATCAACGTCACGCCGTTTATCGACGTGATGCTGGTGCTGTTGATCATCTTCATGGTGGCGGCTCCGCTGGCCACCGTGGACATCAAGGTCGACTTGCCTGCCTCCACCGCCAAACCGGCGCCGCGGCCAGAGAAACCGGTGTTCCTCAGCGTGAAAGCTGACCAGCGCCTGTTCCTCGGCGAAGACGAAGTGAAGGCCGAGACCCTCGGCGCCACACTCGACGCCAAAACCCAAGGCAAGAAAGACACGACGATCTTCTTCCAGGCCGATAAAGGCGTGGACTACGGCGACCTGATGAGCGTGATGGACGCCCTGCGCGCCGCCGGCTACCTGAAGGTCGGCCTGGTCGGACTCGAGACGGCAGCCAAAAAATGATCAACACGCGCCAAAAGCTGACGCGTTACAGCGGGAGCCTGGCCGTGGTGCTGGGCGTCCATGCGCTGGCCATTGCGCTGGCGCTGAACTGGACGTCGCGCCCGCCGATCGAGCTGCCGCCGCAAGCGATGATGGTCGAACTGGCGCCGGTTCCGGCCCCGCCACCGCCCGCACCGCCGAAGGTGATCACGCCGCCGCAGCCACCGGCCCCGGTGGAAGAGCTGCCGATCCCGAAGCTGGCTGAAGCGCCGAAGGCCGAGATTGCCGTGCCGAAACCGGTCAAACCCAAGCCCAAGCCTCAACCGCCCAAGCCTGTGGAGAAAAAACCGGAACCGCCGAAGGAGAAACCCTCCGAGGAAAAACCGAGCGACGCGCAACCGACCCAGGCACCGACGGAGAAATCCGCTCAGCCGGCACCCGGCCCATCACCGGCGCAGCAAGCTGCCAAAGCCAGCTGGCAAGGTACCCTGCTCGCGCACCTGGCCAAGTACAAAAAGTACCCGGCCAGTGCACAGGCGCGGGGCAAGGAAGGCTTGAACCGTCTGCGTTTCGTGGTGGATGCCGAAGGTAACGTGTTGTCGTTCGAACTGGTGGGCCGCTCCGGCAACGCCGATCTGGACCGGGCCACCCTGGAAATGATCCGCCGCGCCCAACCGCTGCCCAAGCCACCGGCCGACATGCTGAACAACGGCACCATCGAAATTACTGCACCGTTTGTTTACTCGCTGGAACGCCGCCGCTAAGACACCGCCGAACCAATGTGGGAGCGGGCTTGCTCGCGAAGAGGCCATCACATTCAACATTTATGTTGACTGTCACACCGCTTTCGCGAGCAAGCCCGCTCCCACAGGTACTTCGGTGAATTACAAACCTATGAAAAGGCACCGAAAGGTGCCTTTTGCATATCCGCAAACGCCAAACCCGCATTGCCCTGTGTCATTCAGCACATTCCGTCTGATAACGTGCGTCTATCGATTGCAGCCGGTATGCTTGGCCCGCAACTTCATGGACGCTTGCTATGACTCTCACAGAATTACGCTACATCGTTACTCTCGCCCAAGAGCAGCACTTCGGCCACGCGGCCGAGCGTTGCCACGTCAGCCAGCCGACCCTGTCGGTGGGCGTGAAAAAGCTTGAAGACGAACTCGGTGTGCTGATTTTCGAGCGCAGCAAGAGCGCCGTGCGCCTGACCCCGGTTGGCGAAGGCATTGTCGCCCAGGCGCAGAAAGTGCTGGAGCAGGCCCAAGGCATCCGCGAACTGGCCCAGGCCGGCAAGAACCAGCTGACTGCCCCGCTGAAAGTCGGCGCGATCTATACCGTCGGCCCGTACCTGTTTCCGCACCTGATTCCACAACTGCACCGGGTCGCCCCGCAGATGCCGTTGTACATCGAAGAGAACTTCACCCATGTGCTGCGCGACAAACTGCGCAACGGCGAACTCGACGCAATCATTATCGCGCTGCCGTTCAACGAAGCCGATGTGCTGACCTTGCAGCTCTACGACGAGCCGTTCTACGTCTTGATGCCGGCACAACATGCGTGGACCCAAAAGGAATCCATCGACGCCGCCCTGCTCAATGACAAGAGTCTGTTGCTGCTCGGCGAAGGCCACTGCTTCCGCGATCAGGTGCTGGAAGCCTGCCCGACGCTGACCAAGGGCAACGATGGTGCCAAGCACACCACGGTGGAATCCAGCTCACTGGAAACCATTCGCCATATGGTCGCGTCCGGCCTCGGAATTTCGATCCTGCCGCTGTCGGCGGTGGACAGTCATCACTACGCTCCCGGCGTGATCGAAGTGCGCCCACTGAGCGCGCCCGTGCCGTTCCGCACCGTGGCCATCGCCTGGCGCGCGAGTTTCCCGCGGCCGAAGGCAATTGAAATCCTCGCCGACTCCATTCGCCTGTGCTCGGTGGCCAAGCCGCCAGCACCGGTGGTTGCCGGTTAAGTCGCTGCCATGACCGAGTTGTCGCAAGTGTCGGTGACGGCACTCAAGGGTGTCGGCGAAGCCATGGCCGAGAAACTGGCCAAGGTCGGCCTGGAGAATCTTCAGGACGTGCTGTTTCATCTGCCATTGCGCTATCAGGACCGCACTCGCGTGGTCCCGATCGGCCATTTGCGACCCGGGCAAGATGCCGTGATTGAAGGCACCATCAGCGGTGCCGACGTGGTCATGGGCCGGCGCCGCAGTTTGGTTGTCCGTCTACAGGACGGCACCGGCGGGCTCAGCCTGCGCTTCTATCATTTCAGCAACGCCCAGAAAGAAGGCCTCAAACGTGGCACGCGCATTCGCTGTTACGGCGAAGCACGGCCCGGTGCGTCGGGGCTTGAAATCTACCACCCGGAATACCGCGCCATCACCGGCGACGAGCCGCCGCCGGTGGATGAAACCCTGACCCCGGTCTACCCGCTCACCGAAGGCCTGACCCAACAACGTTTGCGCCAATTGTGCATGCAAACCCTGACCCTGCTCGGCCCCAGCAGTCTGCCCGACTGGCTGCCGAAAGAACTGGCCCGGGACTATCAACTGGCGCCGCTGGCCGATGCGATCCGTTACCTGCATCACCCACCCGCCGATGCCGATGTCGACGAACTCGCCCTCGGTCATCACTGGGCCCAGCATCGTCTGGCCTTCGAAGAATTGCTGACCCATCAACTGTCCCAGCAGCGCCTGCGCGAAAGCATGCGTGCTCTGCGCGCGCCGGCCATGCCAAAAGCCACGAAGCTGCCCGCTCAGTATTTGGCCAACCTCGGCTTCACGCCGACCGGCGCCCAACAACGGGTCGGCAACGAAATCGCTTACGACCTCAGTCAGCACGAACCGATGTTGCGGCTGATTCAGGGCGACGTGGGTGCCGGCAAAACCGTGGTCGCCGCGCTCGCCGCGCTGCAAGCGCTGGAGGCCGGTTACCAAGTCGCATTGATGGCGCCCACAGAAATTCTCGCCGAGCAGCACTTCATCACCTTCAAGCGCTGGCTCGAACCACTGGGCATCGAAGTCGCGTGGCTGGCCGGCAAGCTCAAGGGCAAAAACCGCGTAGCCGCGCTGGAGCAAATCGCCAACGGTACGCCAATGGTGGTCGGCACCCACGCACTGTTCCAGGACGAAGTGCAATTCAAGAATCTGGCGCTGGCGATCATCGACGAACAGCACCGCTTCGGCGTGCAGCAGCGCCTGGCATTGCGACAGAAAGGCGTCGGCGGGCGGATGTGTCCGCACCAGCTGATCATGACCGCCACGCCGATTCCCCGGACGCTGGCCATGAGCGCCTACGCCGACCTCGACACTTCGATCCTCGACGAACTGCCGCCCGGCCGTACGCCCGTAAACACGGTATTGGTTACCGACACCCGGCGCGTCGAGGTGATCGAACGGGTGCGCGGCGCTTGTGCCGAAGGGCGTCAGGCTTATTGGGTGTGCACGCTGATCGAAGAGTCTGAAGAGCTGACCTGTCAGGCCGCCGAAACCACTTTTGAAGACCTCACCGCCGCCCTCGGCGAGCTGAAGGTCGGCTTGATCCACGGTCGCATGAAGCCCGCCGAGAAAGCCGCCGTCATGGCCGAGTTCAAGATGGGCAACCTGCAACTGCTGGTCGCCACCACCGTGATCGAGGTCGGCGTCGATGTGCCCAATGCCAGCCTGATGATCATCGAAAACCCTGAACGTCTCGGCCTCGCGCAACTGCACCAATTGCGTGGCCGCGTCGGTCGGGGCAGTGCCGTCAGCCATTGCGTGTTGCTCTATCATCCGCCGTTGTCGCAGATCGGCCGTCAGCGGCTGGGCATCATGCGTGAAACCAACGACGGTTTTGTCATCGCCGAAAAAGACCTCGAACTGCGCGGCCCCGGCGAAATGCTCGGCACACGCCAGACCGGCCTGCTGCAATTCAAAGTCGCGGACCTGATGCGCGATGCCGATTTGCTGCCCTCCGTACGCGATGCCGCGCAGGCATTGCTCGAGCGCTGGCCGGATCACGTCAGCCCGCTGCTCGACCGCTGGCTACGTCATGGGCAGCAATACGGCCAAGTGTGAGCACTGTCGCAGTTTCTGGGCCCTGGCTTTAAACAAGCTGGTTATACTCCTGCAATTGTTTGCAAATGGATACAGACCATGACAGAAGCTGCCCTCGCCCCCGAAACCCCGCACGCTCCGTCTGTTATTCGGCTGCTGCTTGGCAAGCTTGGCATCGCCTACGAAGAAGTCCTCGACCATCACGGCCTGAACCCCGCGCGTAAAGTGCAGGCGGTTTTGCTGGACGATGCCGTCGGCGCGCTCATGGTGCTGTTCCCCCAGAGCCAATTGCTCGACCTCAATCGCCTTGCCGAACTCACTGGCCGCCGGTTGACTGCTGTATCCACCGAACGCCAGGTAAAAATGCTCGGCAAGCACAACCTGAGCCTGCTACCCGGCCTGCCGGCACTCTCCAGCTCGCCGTGTCTATATGAAGAAAGCCTGCTGCGCGAACCGACGTTGCTGATCAACTCGGGCGAGCCGAATGTGTTGCTGGAAATCACCAGCGAAGCCTTCAAGACCATGCTCACCAAGGCCAGCGTCGGAAATTTCGGCGAAGCCGTGCACAGCATCCGCCCGAACCTCGACCGCCCCGACGATGACCGCGAGGAAATCACCCAGGCCGTTCAAGCATTCACCGCGCGGCGCATCCAGCAGCGTCTGGAAGAGACTATCGAAATTCCGCCGCTGGCCGAGACCGCGCAGAAAATCATCAAACTGCGGGTCGACCCCAACGCCACCATTGACGACATCACCGGCGTCGTCGAAACCGACCCGGCCCTGGCCGCGCAAGTCGTCAGCTGGGCAGCGTCGCCGTACTACGCCTCGCCGGGCAAGATTCGTTCAGTGGAAGACGCCATCGTCCGGGTGCTGGGTTTCGACCTGGTGATCAACCTGGCGCTGGGCCTGGCCCTGGGCAAAACCTTGAGCCTGCCTAAAGACCATCCGCAACACACCACGCCGTACTGGCAGCAATCGATCTACACCGCCGCTGTCATCGAAGGCCTGACCCGCGCCATGCCCCGCGCCCAGCGCCCGGAAGCCGGCCTGACCTACCTCGCCGGCCTGCTGCACAACTTCGGCTACTTGCTGCTGGCCCACGTATTCCCGCCGCACTTCTCGCTGATCTGCCGCCACCTGGAAGTCAACCCGCACCTGTGCCACAGCTACGTGGAACAACACCTGTTGGGCATCAGCCGCGAACAGATCGGCGCATGGCTGATGCGCTTCTGGGACATGCCCGACGAACTGGCCACCGCCCTGCGCTTCCAGCACGACCCAAGCTACGACGGCGACTACGCCGAATACCCGAACCTCGTCTGCCTGGCCGTACGCCTGCTGCGCAGCCGTGGGATTGGGTCCGGGCCGGATGAAGACATTCCGGATGCGTTGCTGGAGCGTGTCGGCCTGACCCGCGACAAGGCCGACGATGTGGTCAGCAAAGTGCTTGAGGCTGAAGTGTTGTTGCGTGAACTGGCGTCGCAATTTAGCCAGTCCTGAAAAGCTTCGTCGGATCGCCGCCTGGAGCCGGCTCGCTCCCACAGGGTTCAAGTGATCCCTATGGGAGCGTGATGAATCCAGCCCAATCCACTGGATTTATCCCAAATACCGCACCGCAGACTTCTGAAGCGACCTTTTCCCTAGAACGACAATTTTGTTATCTGCCGTTAGCTCGCTGCTTTCCACAGCCAGCGCCACAATAGAGTCGTGAACGACCCAGCCTTTACCTCCAAACGTTGGATCCAGATTACCGAAAAGGTCATAACGCGCAGCCACTACGTAACCGCCCCCCCCTGACCCAGACACTATGATTTTTCCGCCGTGCTGAAAGACACTTGTCGAGAAAAACAAATTCAGTAAGAAGTCGGCGTACAAGGGTTGGCCTTGGTTGAAGATGAGATTGAAACTTCCATTGGGATTAAGAACTGTTAATAGACCTTCTTTTTCATCGGTTTTACCTGACTCGCCGCAAGCCACAATCAGTCCACTATCACTGAGCGCCACGGAGTAAATAACAGACGTTCGACCATCGGCGCCATTGGGAATGATCACCGTCCCGCCCTCGCCGAAGGAACTATCGACTTTTCCCCGTTGGTCATAGCGTTTCAGAAAAGCAACTTCGCGCGAACCCGTAGCGCTTATAAAACCGCCACCCACCAGCACGCCGTCTCCTTGGACCATTAACGATGTGAGGCGAATGTTAGAACCGGTGCCGGGGGAAATAACGACATAACCTCGGTCATTGAAACCAGTGTCGGATGAGCCGTCGCTGTTAAGACGAAAGAGAACCCCTTCAACGCCTCTTGTTTCGGAATACACATGAGCGCAGAAATAAATTTTTGCGTCCTGCTCCGAAACAGCTATTTGTTCGCCCGCGAAATAAATGCCATCAGTTGTCAATTTCTGTTCTGGGCTACTGAAAAACCTGGCTCTCTGCCCAACATCGGCAACTGCAATATCCGGAACTTGAATCGTGGCCAAGCCTTCCTCCCCGAAGGTCTTATCAAGTTGTCCGTTTTTTAATAACTGACAGACATATTTTCTGGTGGGGGCTGTACCGGATTCGTAGCCAGCGATCAGGTAATTGCCATTTCGCAGCACAAGGATGTGGCTCACCAGCATTCTGTAACCAGTCACAGGGACTTCAACCATGCCACCATCGCCAAAGGATGGATCAAGCGCCCCGGCCTCAGTCAGTTGTGCCACCGTAATTGGCTCTTGGAGGCTGGCGCCTGTAAGAACAATTAATTTGTTATTGGGTAGCACGGCAATAGACCTCGCCCAGTTTGGCAACGCCACAACCCCACCGTGGCCAAAGGACGGATCAAGAGAGCCCGCTGCTGTATTACCTGATATTTGATTCATATTTACACTCATGGAGTGATAGCAGTGGTCCGGGGGACCTTCGCCCCCACTTGATCACGCAACAAAACACCCATCAACTGTCAGAAGTGACAGTCTTATTATCTCGTCGAGCCAAGTCACTGACATAACGAGCCAATTTTTATGGTGGCGGAGCCGCAGACTTCAGAATTTTGGTTTCCGGCATGGAAGACATGCTCTTTCCCTGATCGTCGGCTATGCACCCACGACGACAAGAAGCAAGTGCCCTGCTATGATTTGACGGCAAATAGAGGGCTTCCCGATGACCCAAACAGCTGCTGTCAGTGTTGCAAGCCAAGTCCGTAAGCTTGCTAAAGAAAACAAGGTCACTGCTGGACGTGACGGCATGAGTCGTATGGCCGTGAGCATTACCCGTTTGGCTGGCGATGTCGTCGAGTTGGATGGCATCGAACAGTTGCTCGTCAATCTCAAGAGAAAAGGCGTTCTGAGCAAGTCTGAAATCCTGGCGCTCCAAGGGCGTTATCTTCAGGAAAGGCGTGCACAGAAACGTAGCGCATGACTTTTGACCCGTTCGGTGACTTCGAAACTGCTGGATATCTTCAAAACTCGCTGCAACTGAAAGATCCCACTGAAGTAAAAGAGTCAGAGCATCTTTCGTTCGAATTGAGTATCGAAGATGCGCTTGCCTATTTGGCCAAGAAAAAGCCAATCGATTACAAAGCTGTACTCAACGTTCACGAAATCCTGTTCTCCGGCTTTTATCACTGGGCAGGAAAAGACCGGAACGAGCTTGTCCCTCACCTGGCAGTCTTCAAGGGCTCCTACGACGATCCCCGAAGCACCGTCTTCGAGCGCCCCGATTCCATCAAAATGTCTGTCGACTATGCGCTAACGCTAGCAGCAGACAAGAAACGCTTCAGAGCCCATCCCGGCGGAGTGATGGGCCAGCTGGCTTTCGCACACCCCTTCCTGGACGGCAACGGGCGCACGATTCTATTAGTCTTCATGGAACTCTGTTATCGAGCCAAGTTCGCCATTGACTGGTCAGGGACAAGTAAAGATGACTACCTGCGGGCACTCAGCGATGAAATCCGAGAGCCTCGCGAGAGGCATCTCGATCACTACCTCAACCCGTTCGTAATCGATATCTCCAGTCGTGACGAATGGCCAGAGACCATCAGTGGTATCAGAGGCCTGGATGGCCTGGACAAGGAAGACATCACATACGAGAACCTGGACAACCCGCGAGTCCAGCAGATCTACAAGACATACCGGGCCCAGCCACTCGACGCCCGCGGGCCTCCTGAGTCGGATGGCTGAAGAGGCTAGCTTGCTCTCGAAAAATCCCGGCGGGCCTGAAAGACCTATGCCTTCGGCTTGTCCTTTTTCGGCTTCAAATACTTGGTCAACCCCTGAAACCAGATCACCAGCGCCGGGTTGCCCTTGATCTGAATCGACTTGTCCTGAATCCCCGTCATAAACGCCAATTGCTTGTTCTTCGCCTGCATCGTGGCAAAGCCATACGCGGCGTCTTTAAACGCAATCGCAAACGCTGGCTCCGCATACACGCCCGACTTGCTGGTGATGCGCTGATCCTTCACAAAGAAATGCCGCGCCACTTTCCCGTCCAGGGTCTGTAGCTGAAACACCAATGCCTTGTCACCCAACTGCTGCTGAAACGCAGGATTAGTCCGACTGGCCTTACCCATCAACAAACCCATCATCCACAGAAGAAAACGAAATTTCATGCGCACAGCCTCAAGAGAAAAATGAACGGCCGGCGCAGTGTAGCGGCTTCAAGCGAGAACGCCACCAGTGTTGGAAGACGATGCTGTGCTTTTTGACGCTGATGACTACCAAGTCATTGACGAAACGTTGCTGTTTAAAAGCCGAGAACTATTGGTCTTTCTACCCTCGACTCCATCGGACATTTCCTTCAACACGTGGCGCTGTTCATGAACTAGGCAGCCTTCCGCTTCATCGATAGTCTTTGTTCGTTACCGCAAAAACGGTGACACGGACGTGCAAGTCCGGTACATATCGCCGCACAATCTCCAAACCGAACATCGAGCGCTTTCATGCTCGCTGTAAATGCTTTATGGCGGCTGTGCGCGGGAGGTCCCTTTGGGGTCTGCCGGGGTCCGATATGCCCGGTCTTGCACACCTGCGCACGGCTGCCACCCTTATTCGAATGCAAGCGAAGAGGAGACAGCCACATCCAAAACACATATCGGAATATACCAATGATCAAGCCAACACAGAATCCGCCAGAAAACCCAGCCACATCCCCCTACGAATCCTTCGATTCGAAAAAACTCCACGAAGCCGCCGAACGCGCCCTCGACCACCATTTCGCCCCACCACCCAACGAAAAACCCAAGCGCAAAGGCAAACTCTTCACCGTCTCCCCCGACATCGACACCGAAGCCCTTCTGGCCAACGCCTCAGAAGACCTGAAGTCCATCAGCGCCATCGCCGCCGACCTCGCTGACGACATCGACGGCACTCGAAGATCAGTAGCCTTGGCGCTCAGCAGAATGGCCGATGGGGTTCAGTTGTTGGTGGAGCGCGCGCTGGATCATATTGACTCGCCGAATCCAGCGGAGCATCGGGCTAAGGTGTAAGCGTGAAGAAAGAGCGCGCCTTTATTGGCGCGCTCCCGATGAATTTTTAAAGTGCAAATTCGAAATTCCTGCATGCGCAGGTGCTGCGTCAGACGCGGCCCTTTTTCTGAATGCTTCTTTTGCTCTGAGGAACTTGGTCACGATGGGCCAGTAGTAACTCGCAGGTTTTGGGCCAAATATCACTTTCGCAGGACCGGTACTCGTTTGGGCTCCGAAAATATGTCCGACGTTGGTAGCAGGATTAAAGTCTTCAACAATGCCCGTATGAAACAAAGGTGAACCGCGGGAATTAGGGATCGCCTTAATCCAAAGCGCAATGTCACCCCGTTTCACGTCTTGCGGCAGAACCGTTGTGTAGTAAGTGGAGTTTTGCATGACACGCGTGTCTTCAAACGGAATGTTGTAGCCGGCGCTGGTCAGCAACACATTCACCATATGTGAACAATCGATCAGCTTTTTACCTGCCGCATTCGTTTTGAAGCCGTCCCCACCCATCAGGTATACGTAGTCACCGCCGGTGTAATTGTTCTTGAAATCAAGTGGCTCTTTCATTTCTGCATCCTGCAAATTAATGGCAATCGCTGGCTGAATGGCCACCAGCCACACCACGGTAACCCCACCGCATTGAGTCTGATGAAGCTGCGTCTGCTTTGGGGAGGATTTTTCCCCATCCGTTACGCCCGGAGTCGCAGACGCTGCAGCCAAGACGATGTCGCGCCCATAGCGTCACGCAGTTGGGCGGCAGTGATCGTTCGATCTGCCACATCGAAAGCCAGCGCTGTTCGCAGGGCTGGCCAGCAGTGTTTCGGCAGGTTTCGGGGGACGTGCATCTCACGGTCGAGGTGCCCGTCGCGGGCCTCGGTCGAGGGCAAGCGGCGGAATGGATGTTTGCCGCCCGCCAATTCGTAGAGCACGCAGGCCATGCCGTACACGTCCGCGCTGGCCGACAGCGGCTGGCCTTCGAGCAGTTCGGGAGCGGCGTAGCCGGGGGTCCAGGCGTTGAAGCGGTTGCGGCTCAGGTGCGGCAGGCCGGGCAAGATGCCCTCTTCTGCCTGACCCAGGCCGAAGTCGAATAAACGCACGCCGTCTTCGCTGAGCATGACGTTGCTCGGTTTCATATCGCCGTGCAGAACGCCGCGAGCGTGGGCGTAGGCCAGCGCGTCAAGCAGCGGCAGCGCGATGTCGCGCAGTTCTATCCACGGCAGGCCCAGGGGCCGCTCGCAGAGTAATTTATCCAAGGTCAGCCCACGCATGAGTTCCATCGTGATGAAGGCCCGTCGGCAGTCAGTGTCCACTTCAAAGGTGTGCGGTCGCAGCACGTTGTCGTGGCGCAGGCGTCGGGTCAGGGCGAACTCGCTATAGAGCAAGGCACTGGCGTCCGGCGACTCGGCAAATTCTTCGCTGAGGATTTTCAGCGCGATATAAGGGGCGGGATCGCCGAACTGTTCGCTCAGCAAGTCCCGTGCACGGTAAACCGCGCCCATGCCACCGGCACCCAGCAGGCGCTCGATGCGGTAACGCCCCGCCAGCACGTCCGGCAGTTCACCGACGCTGGCCCGGGTCGACGCCAGCGCAGGCTCGGCCTGATGCGGCTTTCCGTTTAGAGGCTTGGCGAAGGCGAAGTAAGTCAGGTTATTGGCCTCTTCCTCGGTCACTAGCAGGTTGTCGATTGATGACATGAGTTCAGTCATTGGCGGATCACCACGGCAGTCAGGTTGTCCCGGGCCGAGCCACGCAGAGCACCGTCGAATAGACGCTCCAGCGCAATGTGCGGCGCGGTCGGGCTCAGGGCGTTGCCCAGGGCATCGCTGCTCAACCCTTGATACAAACCGTCGCTGCACAATAGAAACGCATCACCTGGATAGACTTCGAGTTCGAGCACATCCAGGGTCAATTTCTCGGCGGCCCCAACCGCACGGGTCAAGGCGTGAGCAGCGGGATGCGCACGAGCGTCTTCGACGCTCATTTGTTGTTCGTCGATCAGTTGTTGTTGCAGCGAATGGTCCTTGGACAGTTGATACAAACGCTGATCGCGCCACAGGTAGCAACGGCTGTCGCCGGCCCAGATGCAGGCCGCACGATTGCCTTCTACCAGCAGCGCCACCACGGTGCTGCCCATGATGCTGTCGTGGCGCCCGGCGGTGACGGTCAACTCCTGACCCAAGCGGCGGTTGAGCCAGTGCAGGCACTGGCGAATACCTTCGAGTCGTTTATCGAAGTCGTCCTGCACCGGCAATTCCGCCAGGCTGGCGACGATCAACTGGCTGGCGATGTCGCCACCCTGATGACCGCCCATGCCGTCCGCGACCACCCACAGTCCCTGCTGTGGACAGTCGAGAAAAGCATCTTCGTTGCGCGACCGAACCTTGCCCGGATCGGTACGTGCAGCACTGCGCCAAGGACTGGCAACCAACATCAGAGCTGCACCGGCATACGAAAGGTACGCAGTACGCCCATGTCGAACGGGTTCGGCGTGCGCTGGCTCGACAGCAAGTAGTTGGCGCGCAGGCCACCCACGTCAGCCTTGAGCACCAGCACGTCGCGGCCGGTCAGGTATTCGGTCTGCATCAGGTCGAACAGACGGAACAGTGACCATGGGCCAGTGTTCTTCTCGATGCCGATCGGGCGGCCGGCCATTTTGTCGAGGACCAGGCTGGTGCGACCATCTTCTGCGTCGGTCGGCCATTTGAAGGACACCGGCACGATAGGGCCGTGACGGTATTCAATGGTCTTGTCGCCAAACTTGAACTCGGAACGACTGACGGTCTGGTCGAGGGTGTACGGCTCCAGTTTGAACTGCACTTGCGGCTCGGCCGGGTTGATCGAGAAGAAGCTCTGGCGAATCACTTGTGCCGCGGCCATCTGGTCGAGGTAGACCTTGGAGATCGGCATGCTGTGACCGTCAATGCTGTGCAGGCGATAGTTGCCTGGATCGCCACTCACGAACGGACGCATATAGTTCTCAAAGAAGCGGTCGGCGATGCCCTGGGCCTTGAAGAACTCACGGAAGTCGATGATCGCAACGTCGCTGGTGCTGTGGGCGCTGAACGGGTAACGCTTGTTGATCGCCTTGCCGTAGAAGCTGTACAGCTCACTCTGATAACGCTGGTTCAGGTACTGGTAGGAATCGTTGAGCACCAGACGCCAGGTGTCTTCGGCCAGTACGTTGAACCATACGCTCACCGGGCGCGGCAGACGATTCGAGACATTACGCAAGTTGCTCAGTGCATCGCGCTGGCCGCTCATGCGGGTCTTGGCCATTTCGAACGCAGCCTGCTCCGGTGCGCTGGCACGGGCCAGGCTTGCCAGTTGCAGTTGCAGGTCGTTGAGTGCTTGCAGGGCCGGGGTCAAATCAGCGGCCGGGCCGTTGTTGTCATCCAGCAAACGGTGCAGCGGCTCGAAGCGACGTTGCAGGGATTTCTTCGCGGTATCGGGTAGCTGCTTTGCCAAATTAGCGGCCATGTCCGACGCTTTATCCGCGGCGGCCACCGCGAGTTTACCGAGCTTGCCACCCTTTTCGCCCAGTTTGTCCGCTGCATTGACGGCTTCATCAGCCCTGTCGGCGATGACCTGGAAACGGGTGTTCTCGCGCACTTCCACCAACAGTTGCAGCACCGGCGAATTGGCCGAAGTCAGGCCCGCCAGTTGCTCGGCGCCTTCACCGGCGTCGTTGATTGGTGGCAATGCCACCCGGCCGACCGCTTCGCTCCAGAAGTTGGCGTAATCGCGGAAGTACAACTGCTCCAGTTCGACCATCAGGCGGCGCAAGTCCATTCCGCTGATACCCGAACCTTCGCCCAGCACCCAGTTGTCACGCAGAATGTCGGTGACCAGCGCAGTGCCCTGGACCGAGAAATACTGCTGATAACCCTGTTGGGTGTAGAACCCCGGGATCACGTAGTCGGTGCCGACAAACAGCGCACCCTGTGGGCCCAAGTGTTGGCTGAAGCGGTATTCCGGCAGATGGCGAGCCTGCTCGCGCAGCATCCGGTAAACCACGTTGGCCAACGACTCTCTGCGCAGCACCTGACGCGCCTGTGCTACCAGTTGATCATTCAGCGGGTAGATAAATGGCTGCTTGAGTAAACGCTCGAAGTGGATATTCAAGCTGTTCTGCACTGCGGTGTTGCCGGCGTAGCGCAGGGACCAGTCCGTGGCGACCCACTCCTTGAGCCAGTCGGCATCGCGGCGATCTTTCATGTTCAGCATCAGGTACGCACGCAGGCTGTTGAGCAGGCGTTCGCGGTTCTTCATGTTGGCACGGATCTGCCCTTCCAGCAGCGTTGCGACCCGTGGCACCAGTTGCGCTTCGAGTTCACGCTCGTAGGCGCTCTTGACCACCGGATTGGCGTCTTCGCCTTGGTACAGGCCACCACGTTCGTGGTACGACACGTCACCTTTGTTCGGGAAGACTTGAGTCGCCGCATAGCGGGTGTCGAGGGTCTTGAGCACCGCCATGGAGTCATCGCCAGCGGTCAAGGCCGAGCGTTGCTGATTCCAGGTCTGTGCCAGGGAGCGCAGATTTTCCAGACGCTCGTAATTGGCCGAGAAACCGCCGGCCCATAGCATGCCGAACAGTGCCAGTGTCGCCAGTGCGCCCACGTACAGGGCGCGTTGGCCCCAGTGGATGCGGTTGCGCTCGCGCTGGTCCAGCCCGGCCAAATCAGCCTCAGGGAAAATCACCCGGCTGAGCAAATGGTGAATGAACCGCGAACGGCCGCTGCGCAGGGTCGGCAGCAGACCGGCGTTCATGCCCAGACTCGCGCCGATACCGGCAGTGGTCGAATCCATTTCCTGGATCAGGTGCGGTGCGCTGGTCAGGTAGAAGCCGCGCAATTGGCTGACACGCTGGTAACGGTTGCCGGCGAGCGCCATGTCGACGAACAGGCACAGGCGCTCGCCGATCTGCCCCAGTTGATACGGGAAGTCGAGAATGCGGCCACGGCGCTGGGTGTCGCGCTCCTGGTGCATGCGCATGATCACCTGACTGTTCAGGCGACGCAGCAGTTCTTCGAACTCGGCGCGCAACACGGCCACGTCAGTACCGCTCTGCTCTTTGCGGAAGCTGGTACCGAGCACCTGATCGCTTTCTTCGCGTGTCAGTTGATCGAAAAACTCATCAAAACCGAGCAGGCGATCGGCCTTGCTCAACACCAGATAAATCGGCACATCGACGTGGAGTTTCCGATGCACGTCTTGCAGACGTGCACGCACCTGATCGGCCAGGGTTTCTATGTCCTGCTTGCGGCCGCTGATGAGGGTTTCCACCGGGATGGTCACCAGCACGCCGTTCAACGGACGATTGCGGCGACGCTTGCGCATCAGATCGAGCAAGGTGCTCCAGGCGCTGCCATCGACGTGGGCATCGGGCTGGGTCAGGTAACGCCCGGCAGTGTCGATCAGCACACCGTGGTCGGCGAAGTACCAGTCGCAATGCCGAGTGCCAAGGGTGTCGCGGGTGAGTTTGCGGTCGATCTTGTTGATCGGAAACTCCAGGCCCGAGAAGTCCAGCAGGCTGGTCTTGCCGCTGCCCTGTGGGCCGATCAGCAAGTACCACGGCAAATCACTACGCCAGCGCTCGCTGCGACCACGATACAGGCTCGAGGTCTTCAAGGTTTGCAGGGCGTCCTTGAAACGCGCCTTCAACTCTTTCTGTTCTTCGTCGATCAACTTTTCACGGCGGATACTGTCTTGGCCATCTTCGGTTTCTTCCACAGCCTTCTTGCGCACACCGGCACGCCAGCTGACGAAGACCATGGTCAGGCCCCAGATCAGGAACAGCATACTGATGGTCAGCAGGCGGGAGGTCGGATCTTCCCAGAACCTGTAGTCATTGACCGCCAGCAACGGTCCGACGAACCACACCAGCAGCACTACGAATAGCACCAACAGCAGGGTCCAGACCCAGGTCAGACGCAGGAATGCGCCGACTTCCTTGAAAAACTTTTTCATCACACGTCCCTGTTTACGGCTGCGACTGCGGCTGAACCGCGGCCGGATCCAGCGGCTGATAAGGTTGCAGTACACTTTCGCGTTGCTCGCCCAGCACCCACGCGAAGCCCGAATACATCACCACCAGGCAAACAACGGTGAACAGCACCACCATCCACGCCGGCACAATATGCACCAGGCTACGGCGCTGATCGTTCAAGCCTTCCCAATGCGGCGATAGTTCACGCGGCACGTCGCCGCGCAGTTGACGAATCTGCCGATACAAAGCGTCGCGGATGCCTTCGAGTTCGAGCATGCCTCGGGCTTGCACGCGGTATTTGCCTTCGAAACCGAGGGACAGGCACAGGTACATCAGCTCCAGCATCGGCAGGTGCTTGACCGGGTTCTTCGACAGGCTATCCAACAGCTGGAAGAATTTCTCGCCACCGGAGGTTTCGTTTTGGAAGCTGCTGAGCAGGCTCATCTGCGACCACTCGCTTTGATTGCCCCACGGCGTAGTGACGACGGCTTCATCGATCACGGTGCAAAGCACATAACGGGCGACCATTACCTGGCTGCTTTCGGTGCCGTTGTGCAGCGCACGTATTTCAAACAGCTTCAGCCCGGTGGTCAGGTCCTCGTTGAGCGCGTACAGATCTTCGCGGGTGTCGCTGTGCTTGAGGCGTACCACTTCCGACAGCAGTTCGGACGCTGCGGCTACCAGCGAATTGAGGCTGATGTTGAACGTCTCCGCCGGGTGCAAGCGCGCGGCGTAGATCATCCGTTCTTCCAGCTGTTCGAAACGCGGCGGTGCAGCGAAGTCGGTCAGCGGACTGGACGCCGCGCCTTGGCCCCGATGGTCGAGCAGGATGGTTTTATCGTCCTGATTGTGTTCCATGTCCTTGATCATGTCGGTCAATTCCTGATGGCCCAGAATTTCAGTTCCAGCTCGGCGAATTCGCCAGACACATGGAATGCGAAGCCGCCGGAGCGTTCGAGTTGCGCCAGGTCTTCAGAAGTGAGTTCGAGGATGAAATAGGTTTTGTTGGAATGGAACGCGATCTGCCGTGGAGCCACCGGCAACGGTTTGACCTTGATGCCCGGCAGGTGCAGGTTGACCAACTGACGGATGCGCTCCACCGGGCCGACCTTGAGATGCGCCGGCAAGCGATGGCGCAGTTCTTCGGAGTCGCAATTGGCACTGGCCGCGAGCACAAATGACGCCGAGCCCAGCAGTTTGTGGTCGTGCAATGGCGACACGATGATCCCGTACTGACGCGCTTGCAGCACCAGTTCGATGGCGTGCTGCTCGAGCACCATCGACAGCACCTGACGAATCGCTTCCATCAATTTGCGAAAACTCGCGCCCTGGTCGCTGTGCTGGTAACGGCTGTCCAGACGCGGGCGTTTGCTCTCGCTGGAAAACGTCGCCAGATCACCGAGCATGGTCAGCAGCGTGCGGTACAACGCTTCCGGGTGAACCTGTTCCAGGTCCAGGTAATGGCGCAACAACAGTTCGGTGCGATTAATCAGTTGCAGCATCATAAAGTCGCCGACTTCCGCGCCGCCGACCTTGCCATTGGAGCGAATCCGGTCGGCGATGGTATCGCCCCGGTGACCGAGCATGCTGATCACTTCTTTAAGACACGACAGCAAGTAGCTGGACGAATGCACCTGAATGTAGCTCGGCACGAAGTCCGGATCGAGGCTGATCACACCATCGGGCGTGGTATCGAGGACTTCGCAGATCTTCAGCTTCACGTAGGCCTGGTCGCTCTGCTGCTCGCCGAGCAACAGTTTGAAGTCCGGGCGGGCACAGCTAACCAGGCTGGAGGAATCGTCGCCGGCATTCGAGTCGGCGACTTGCGCTTCGTACATGGTATAGCGCGCCAGCACGTCGGATTGCTCCGGGCGACGGGCCTCGATGTGGTTACCGGTCACCAGTGGCAGCGCCAGGTAGATTGGCGTGTTGCCAGTGTTTGGCGGCACGTCCAGGGCCAACGGCTCGGTGTTGCCGCTCAGTTCGAAGAGGCTGCCGTCCGGCAGAATCCCCGAGGCCTGGCTGATCACCAACTTGCCCATGCTGAGAAACTGCAAGTCTATTTCCAGGTTCAGAAAGCCCCAGGTGTAACCGCCCAGCAACTGGGTGCGGGTCTTCATCTGGTGGTCGTAGTAACGATCGTTGTGCTGGAAGTGCTGCGGACGCAGCAGCATGCCTTCCTGCCAAATGACTTTATGCGTATTCATATTCAGTCATCCGCCTCGGCGAGTGTTTCGTGGGTGTTACGGATGCCAGCCTGATCAAGGGCCAGGTCAGCCACGGTGACTTCCATCGGCGTGATTTGCACTGTGTCGCGCCATTTGGTTTCCGGCAGGTCGCGGTACGCCGCGAGTACGCCGACGTAACGGCTGCCCTCTTCCACGTTGAGCTTGAGCTCGATGGTTTCACCCGGGCGCAGTTCGAGTTCTTCGCTGGCCACCAGGTCCGGGGCCAGGGATTCCCTGGCGCGCTCGTAGAGGCTGAAAAAGTCAGCATTCTCGAAAGCCACCGGGTGTTTGAGCTCGAACAGACGCACGACGATCGGCGATGGACGACCGTTAAGGTCCGGGTTCAGCTGATCGCTGGCAGTCAGTTTCAGGTTGAGTTTGGTCGCGGTGGAATACGGCGATAGTGACGAGCAACCGGCCAGCAGCACCAGTACGATGAGCGCAGTCAGCATCTTGAAAAAAGCGGTCGAACAGCGAGACATGCGCATCATCCTTGGTGGTCGGTGTGAAGGGTGGAAATCAGGCGAATCTGTTCTTCGTAAGCCCGCGCGAAGTCGCGAGCCAGCAGACGTTCGCTCCAGTCGTCGTCCTGACACAGGCTCTGGTGATAACGCCCATAGGCTCTCCAGCGACTGCCGGAGGTGGCGAGCAATGGCTTGTTGTCATGCTCGAAACGCAGGGTCAGCTGCTGCGGCGAGAAGTGTTCCAAGGTGCCGCGAACGGTAGCGCGGCTGGCGGTCAGCAAAGCCACCTGATGCGCCTGCAAATCACGGAACGCACGGGGGATCGCTTGCACGACCGGCAACTGACCCGGCTTGTTGCCCTGCAACAAAATGCCCAACGCTTCGCCGGGATTGACGGCAAATTTCAACGGGTTCTTGTGAGTGCCCTCGGTGGTCCGGGCCAGGCGCAGTTCGTCTTTCAGTTCGATGCAGGTGCGCAGGCTCTGCTGCAAACCGCCGATGCTCTGCTTGAGCAGGCGCGCGGCGTTCAGCGCCAGGGCTTGGCGAGCGTCGTGGTCGAGGCCTTTGAGGTCCACGCCCAATGCCGCACCGAAGTGCTCCCAGAACCCTTCACTCTGACGCTCGACCGCTTTCGGCGGTGGCGCCAGTGTCGGCTCTGTCGGCGCATCGACCAGCTCCGGCACCATCAGGCTTTCCATGTCGATGCGAGCGTAATCGGCACGCTGAGGAGCGTCTGAGAGGGTGGTGTTCGGGGAAATCAGCTCGTCGATTTCCGAGTACACGCGCTCTTGCTGTTCGAGGACATTCAGCGGGTCGAGATCGAGGAAGGCATCATCCGGAATGACGCTGCCCGTAGCGCACGGACGACCGACTTCGCCGTCGAAGGTCGCCGGGTCACTCACCAGCCGGGCACGGATCTCGAAGTCGCCCAGCACGTAGGTGCTGCCATGCCCTATTGGCACCGTTTCGCCTTTAGGTAGACGTGCACCGCTTTTGCCATCCTGAACACCGTTGCTGCTGGTGTCAGTCAGGAAAAACGTGCCTTCGCGGTAGCTGATCACCATGTGGTGATTGGACAGGTGACGTTTGCGGTCGGGAATGATCCAGTCGCAATCCTCACCCCGCCCGATCACGCCACCGGCCTGTTTGAAGGTCTTCTGGCACAAATCCGTGGGCACGAACTGCTTGGTGTTCAGCATTTCGAAAACCAGTTCCATGGTGATACTCCTTGGGGTCACTTGCCGCGATTGACCGCCTGCGGATCACCCAATGGGCGATAGGTGTTGTCGTTGTATTTGTAATTGCCGCTACAGCCGCCCAGGCCGCATAGAACGACGAGGGTCAGCAGGACGGCTTGCCAGTGACGAACAAACATCAGAGGGTCTCCAGAGGTAGGCACAGCACAAAATGCCGACCCGTTTGGGCGGCGCTATCAGAAGCGGACGAGGTGAAATCGAAGGTCTTTTGCCTACCCATTGAAATCACCCAAATTGATATTCAGGCGTCCGAGGCGGTACAGCAGCGTGCGGCGCGGCAGGCCTAGTTCGCGGGCGGAAAGGGTCTGGTTGCCGTCATTTTTGCGCAGGCAGTCGAGCAGCAGACTGCGCTCGATCTGCCCCAGGCGTTCGCGCAGGTTCATATCGCTGCTGCCTTGCGGCATGGCTTCCACGCGCAGTGAAAAATGCTCGGCCAGCAGCTCGCCGCCCTCGCACAGCAATACCGCGCGCTCGACCAACCCTTTGAGTTCACGAATGTTACCGGGGAAGGCATAACCTGCCAGGTGATCCAGCGCCGCGTCGGACCAACGCACCGCATCACGTTGCAGAAACGAGCAAGCCTTGTCGGCGAAGTGCCGCGCCAGGTCTAGGATGTCGCCTTCGCGTTGGCGCAAGGCCGGCAACTCAATCGGGAACTGCGCGAGGCGGTAGTACAAGTCCTCGCGAAATTTGCCTTCGCTGACCAGCACCGCCAAATCCCGGTGCGTCGCGGCGATGATGCGCACGTCGATTTTGTGTGTGTCGTTGGAGCCCAACGGGCGGATCTCGCCTTCCTGCAACACACGCAGCAATTTGGCTTGCAGGGACAACGGCATGTCGCCGATTTCATCGAGCAACAAGGTGCCGCCATTGGCCGCGTCGAACAACCCGGCACGGTCGCGGTCGGCACCGGTGAAGGCGCCTTTGCGGTAGCCAAACAGTTCGCTCTCCAGCAGGTTCTCGGGGAACGCCGCGCAGTTCTGCACAATGAATGCCTTGGAACGTCGCGGGCCACAATCGTGAATCTCCCGCGCAACCACTTCCTTGCCGGTGCCGGTCTCGCCGCGCAACAACACGGTGTAAGGACTGTGCAAAACTTTGCTGATCAACGAGTAGGTCTGGCGCATGGCCGAACTTTTGCCGATCAAGCCATAACCGCTGGCGCTCGGGATATCGACCGGTGCCGGTCGTGCATTGTCGGTCGGCTGACGCAAACGTTGCAGCAAGTGCAGTTGACCAAGCACGAACGAACCCAGTTGACTGAGGGAGTTGGCAAAGCCTTGCAGGTCGATGTCCCGACGACTGGCGCACAACAGCAAACCTTCGACAGCCTTTTGCTGATTGATCAACGGCACGCACAACAGCGATTGCCAAGGCGTGGCCTGGAGCGGCAGGAAGCTGGTTTCGTGCAGGCTGCCGCTCAGCTCGCTGAGGCACACCACACGGTTCTGGCACAAGGCGAATTGCAGCAGTTGTTCACCGTTGTAATCCGCCGGCAGGCTCGCCGCTTCGCGGGGTTGCAGAATGCCGTTCAGGTACTCGGCGTTCATCCCCAGGCAGGTATGGGTTGCATCCAGCAGGTACAACTGCGTCAATTCGCAACCGCTGAGTGAGGCCACTCCACGCACAAAGTCACCCAGCAGCGCAGCACCATCCGCCGCCCGTGACAGGCTGGCGAACTGCGCCAGCAAAGCTTCGGCATAGGCCAGCGGTTGCGGCACTTGAGTGAACATAACACCCACCTCAGGCGAACTCGCAAGTCACGCTGGCATCGCCGTCGAGCGTCGCGTGGACACGCTTGAGGCTAATGCCTGCAGCCATTGCGTCGAGCACACGGTCAGTCACCAGCGGCAGCACGTGCAGGTCGAGTAAGTGGTCGATCAAGCGTGCGCCGCTGTCGCTTTGGGTGCAGCGCTCGGCCAAATGGTCGACGAGTTTCTGGCCGTAAGTGAAATCGAGCTGGCGGCGGTTCAGGCGTTCGCCCAAATGACCGAGTTTGATTTCGATCAATTCGCGCAGCACTGGGCCGCCAACCGGGTAGTAAGGCACGACGCGCATGCGCGCCAGCAGCGCTGGTTTGAAGTGCCTGCCGAGCACCGGGCGAATGGTTTCTTCGAGGACTTCGGCCGTCGGCCGTGCACCGCTCTCGCAGAGTTCGCTGATAAGGTCGCTGCCCAGGTTCGAGGTCATCAGGATCAGCGTGTTGCGGAAGTCGATCTCGCGCCCTTCCCCGTCGTTGGCCACGCCTTTGTCGAAGATTTGGTAGAACAGGTTGAGCACGTCCGGGTCGGCTTTTTCGACTTCATCGAGCAATACCACCGAGTACGGCTTCTGCCGCACGGCTTCGGTGAGCATGCCGCCCTCGCCATAACCGATATAACCCGGTGGGGCACCGATCAGGCGCGAAACGGTGTGCTTCTCCTGGAACTCGGACATATTGATGGTGGTGAGAAAGCGATCACCGCCATACAGCAAATCGGCGATGGCCAACGCGGTTTCGGTCTTGCCGACGCCGCTTGGACCGACCAGCAGGAACACGCCGACCGGTGCATCGGGCCTGTTGAGGCCAGCGGCAGTGGCTCGCATCGAACGGTCGAGGACATGAACCGCTTGTTCCTGGCCACGAATGCGCGTGCGCAAGTCGGTGGCGAAGCTCGCGACTTTGGCGTTGTGTTCGCGGGCCAATTGCGCCAATGGCACACCAGTCCAGGCGCTGATCACTTCGGCCACCAGACGCGGGCAGACTTCGAAGCTCACCAGACGTTCTTTGACTTGAGCATCGGTCAGGGCGCGATGGGTTTCGTTGAGGGCGGCTTCCAGCGACTCGACGCTGTGCGCTTCATCCACGGTACCTTCAACGTCTTCCTCAACCATGATGATCGGTTCGCCAGCAGTGGCTTCACGAGCCTTGGCCAGTTGCTGACGCAAGTTCAGCAGGCGTTCGGCCAATGCTTTCTGTTCGGTCCAGAGGGTTTCCAGTGCGACCCTTTCGTTTTCGGCGTCGACCAGGCGATCTTCCAGAACGTCCAGCACTTCATGATCGATCAGCAGACCGGCCTCGGCGTCGCGACGCAAGGCCTGACGCTGACGACCACCTTCGGCCAGTTCGCCACGCAGGCGTTCCAGACTTTCCGGAGCGGCCGCGAGGCTGATGCGCACACGGGCGCAAGCGGTATCGAGGACGTCAACGGCTTTATCCGGCAACTGACGACCCGCCAGGTAACGGGCAGACAACTCGGCTGCTGCAACCACTGCGTCATCGCGCAAATAGATGCCGTGGCTCTTCTCGTAGATCTGAGCCAAACCACGCAGGATGGTCACCGCTTCGCTGACGGTCGGTTCGTGCAGTTGCACCGGCTGGAAACGACGGGCCAGGGCCGGGTCTTTCTCGACGTATTTTTTGTACTCCGCCCAAGTGGTGGAGGCGATGGTACGTAACTCGCCACGAGCCAGGGCTGGCTTGAGCAAGTTAGCTGCGTCTGAACCACCGGCGTTGCCTCCCGCGCCAATCAGGGTGTGGGCTTCGTCGATGAACAGGATGATTGGTTTTGGTGAGGCTTTGACTTCGTCGATCACGCCTTTAAGGCGACGCTCGAACTCACCTTTAATACTGGCGCCAGCCTGCAACAGGCCCATGTCCAGGGACAGCAGCTCGACGCCTTTGAGTGCCTGCGGCACTTCACCGGCTGCTATGCGCAAGGCCAGGCCTTCGACGATGGCGGTTTTGCCGACGCCGGCTTCACCGACCACGATCGGGTTGTTCTTGCGCCGACGGGCAAGGATATCGACCATCTGACGGATAGCGCCATCGCGGCACAGCACCGGGTCGAGTTTGCCGTTGCGGGCCTGCTGGGTCAGGTTGTGGGTGAAGCGCTCCAGCAGCGACTCACCGGGCACGGCCGGTTTGCCGGTGGCAGGTTGTTCTTTCTGCGACAGGGCGAACTCTTTCAGGCGCTCGATGTTCAACTTGGCCAGCAACGACTGGTAACGGCTACCAGCGTAGCGCATCGGGTTGCGCAGTAATGCGAGGATCAACGCCGCTTGCTCGACCTGGCTCTGGCCCAGTTCGAGGTTGGCCACCAGCAAGGCATCCTGCAGCCACTGCACCAGTTCCGGAGCGAACACCGGGTTACGCGAGGCGCTGTGCTCGACCCGCGATTGCAGCGCGGCGCTCAGTTCCCCGGGGTCGACTTCGGCACCTTGCAACGCGCGCGTGAGCAGGCCTTGCGGACGCTCCAGCAAGCCTAGCAGCAAGTCTTCGACGAGGATCTTGCTGCCGCCACGGGCGACGCAACGTTGCGCAGAACTTTCCAGATCACGACGGGTTTCGGCGTCCAGTGCCTGGATAAGTTGTTGCAGGTCTACGTTGATCATGTGTCATCTGTCCTTAATGAATTTTGCTGCCCAAGGTCACCACGCCGTCCGCTTTTTCGCGGCCGAGCCAACTGGTCCATCCAAGGTGACAGGCGTTCTGCTCACCGATGCGCAGTTCGCGGATTTCTTCCTGGCGCAGGACCAGGCGAATGTCGTAATCGAGCGGGTCACGCAGGGTGAAGCGCACCAGCGCGCACAGCGGCTGGTAGCCGAAACCGATCGGCAGAAATTCGTGAAAGCGTTGCCAGTCGAGTTCACGGATGTGAATGCGGAATTTGCCGCTGCGGTCGCGCACGCGTTCGCTCAGCACCAGGTCTTCGCCGAGCAGGCTATTGGCACGGCCCAGGCGATTGTGCTGCTCGTCGAGGATATCCACGCGACGCTCAATGCACTGCTCAATGGTCAGTTCGGCGTGCTTGAAGTAGTAGCGCAACACCGCTTCGATCAACGCCGCTGAATGCGCCCGCAAACTGAGCAGGCCGAGGTACGGCAGCAGGCGTTTCCAATTCAGCTCCTGAGCCTTGCGGATCTCTTCGCCACCGAGGCCGATCAGCGCAAACAACTGCGCCGAAAACGGGTCGAGGGCGCCGCTCTGGAAGCTGGCGCGGTAGCGGTATTTGCGCCAGATCGGCAGCATCAGCCGTTGCAGGCGATGGTGGAACAGGTCGAGGAAGTTGCGGGTCGGGTTACCGTCTTCGCTGTCGCCCAAAGCCTGTTCGCCGTAAAACGCCGGCAGCGGCGAACCGGAACCGATCAGGCTGATCAGGTTGAAACGCAGGCGCGCGCGCATCTTCCCGTGCT
Organism: Pseudomonas sp. PGPR40; assembly: GCF_022014505.1. Taxonomy (NCBI): domain Bacteria; kingdom Pseudomonadati; phylum Pseudomonadota; class Gammaproteobacteria; order Pseudomonadales; family Pseudomonadaceae; genus Pseudomonas; species Pseudomonas sp. PGPR40. The sequence continues at coordinate 133,005 of NZ_JAKLSP010000017.1, forward strand.
CTTCGAAAAACTCCACGCGATCAACGTCACTGCCAGGGAAACCCAGGCTGGGGTTGGCCTGGAATTCCAGCTGATCGTACAGATCGTCTTCGCTCAGGGATGGGTGTGAATCGCGCAACCGGTCAATCACCAGCAGCACGGCCTGAAACAGCGAGTACTCGCGTATTACCCGGCTCAGCCCGCTTAAAGCAGGGGCTGCAGCCCCATACGTGGTGTCCATTGGTACATCTCTCCCTGTGTGCTTTTTACCCGCAGCTCGTGGTACGAATTGAGACTGGCGTAAAGCGCGAAAAACTCATTAAGAACCGAAGCAAACACGAACAGGTCGCCCTCGCCGATATACCCTTGCGGGTCGATGGTCAGCTCGGTACGCAACCCGCGAACCGGCAACCCTCGGTGCAATTTGTCGACATGCTGGTGTTTGATCGACTTGAGGCCGTCCAGCAGGCGCTTGCTGACTTTTTCCGCGTGTTGGTCGTAGTAACGCGGCAGGTCGTAGGTTTCGAGAATCACCTTCAGCGCATTGACGTCGGCCAGCGACAAATAGTTGAGCGACATGTTGCTGATCAGCTTCCAGAGGAAGTCACGGGTCAGCGGCGGCGCGAAACTGGAGGTGGCCGGGGTGATGTTGCGAAAACTCAAAAACTCCGGCGTCTTTTCACAGGACATGCAGATGTCGCCAAGCTTGAGCTTGCGCGGCAGGTTCTGGTTGGTGCACATCAGCTCGATCGACAGGGTTTCGTGGGCTTCGGTGTGGCGGATGTCGAAGCTCAGGTAAGTGTCGAGACCGCCGTGCAGCAAGGACGAACGCTGGCGGATGCTGTAATGCGGACGGCTGGTGGGCACGTCGAAGCTCGGGTCGTGCTCGAAGGATTCGAATGGCACGTATTCCTGATAACCGAGGCCGCCGGGCCTCCAGCCAGTGACAGTTTCCACCGAGAACACGCCGCAGTTTTCCAGGTCGAATTTGGCGGGCAACAATAGGTATTCGTCTTGCTTGCCATCCAGGCGGATCGGCAGCGCATCATGCTTGAACAGGTTAACGATCGGCGTGCAATAGAGCTTCACGTTATCCAGGGTCGGACGCAGCCGCTGAATGCCGTTCTTGCGAATATCGAAGCGCAACTCCAGGCCGCGCATTTGCTTCAGCGTGTCTTCCGGCAGCGACTTGAGCAGGTCCAGACCGTTGACATCGACGAAGAGGAATTTGTCCTGAAAAGCGAAATATTCCTGCAAATAGCGATAGCCGCGGAAGGTGTTCAGCGGATACGGGGTCAACGCTTCTTCCTCGGCAAAACCCACTGGCTGCACGCGGTCGCCGGGCATCTTGAACGCCATCGGCTGACCGCTTACACCACTGATGGCCTTGCCGGCGCCGTCCAGCGGGATCAACTCAATGCCTTCGAGGTTGCGCAACAGGCTCAGGTAAAGCATCTGGCTGATGTAGCGCTCACCGGCGAAGTGCAGACGCAGGCGACTCAGCTCCAACTCGCCCAAGTGACCGTCAGCGCTCATCTCCAGACGCAGACTCAACAGCGAACCGTCGCCCTTCACCGAATAGGTCAGCGCCGCCAGATCCAGCGCCAGGACTTCAGTCGGGTAGCACGTACGGAAGCCGCAATGCATGCCATCGACCGGCACACTTTCGACCGGCGTATCGCGCTCGACCATCGACGCAGGACCGGAAAGCTTCAATGGGTCGAACTGCAAAATGCTGAACGCCGGGAGCGGCCGCATGTAGTTCGGCCACAGCAACTGCATCAGCGAATGGCTGAGCTCCGGCAATTCGTCGTCAAGCTTCTGCCTCAGACGCCCGGTCAAAAACGCGAAGCCCTCCAGCAACCGCTCCACATCCGGATCCTGCCCGGCCTGACCCAGGAAAGGCGCCAACGCTGGACTACGCTCGGCGAATCGACGACCTAACTGGCGAAGTGCGGTGAGTTCGCTTTGGTAGTAGTGGTTAAAGGACACGAAGGGCTACCTGTTTGACGAATTTGCAAAATTTCCTGAGTCGCAACGCTCGCAATCTCCGTGCGTCATGGGGCAAAGTCTGCAGGTTTGCCGGACATCGGAGTCTCATTAATTGACCGTCACTTGACCGCTGCCATCCAGTCGCGCGGCGAAACTGACCTGGCGTTTGAAACCATCAACTTCCAGCAGGCCTTCGATGCTGAAGGACAGGCGAAGCTGATCGTTGTCACGCGGCAGTGAGATGACACGCACGTTGCTCAGGCGCGGTTCGTAGGCTTCGATGAAGCTTTCGATGGCCTGGCGGGCCTGACTCAGGGAGTCGTGCAGGCTCAGGCGCATGTCATTGAGATCGGGTAGCCCGTAATCGGACAGTGTTTGCACGCTGCCCGCACGGGTGCTGAGCATCTTGGTCAGATGGGCAGCCACGGACGCCATGGCGCAGAGCTCGCGGCTCCAGTCAACGCGTTTGTCAGCGTCGCCACCCAGGCGTTCGAAAAGGCTGCCGTATCCAGTCATGAGTCGCTCCGTTTACTCTTTGTCCAGCTTGCCAACCAGCGACAGGGTGAAATCGGCCCCCATGTACTTGAAGTGCGGACGCACATTCAGGCTGACGCGGTACCAGCCCGGCTCGCCTTCTACATCGCTGACGATGATCTGGGCAGCACGCAGAGGGCGACGGCCACGAACTTCGGCGCTTGGGTTTTCCTGGTCGGCCACGTACTGGCGGATCCACTTGTTGAGTTCCAGTTCGAGGTCGGTACGTTCTTTCCACGATCCGAGTTGCTCGCGCTGCAGCACTTTCAAGTAGTGAGCCAGACGGTTGACGATCATCATGTATGGCAGTTGGGTGCCGAGCTTATAGTTCAGCTCTGCAATCTTGCCTTCAGCGCTGATGCCAAAGAACTTCGGTTTCTGCACCGAGCTTGCGGAGAAGAACGCCGCGTTGTCGGAACCTTTGCGCATGGTCAGGGAGATGAAACCTTCCTCGGCCAGTTCGTATTCACGACGGTCGCTAACCAGTACTTCGGTAGGAATCTTGGTTTCGATTTCGCCCATGCTTTCGAAGTGATGCAACGGCAGGTCTTCAACCGCGCCACCGCTCTGTGGGCCGATGATGTTCGGGCACCAGCGGAATTTGGCGAAGCTGTCGGTCAGCCTGGTGCCGAACGCGTAGGCCGTGTTACCCCACAGGTAGTGCTCGTGGCTGTTGGCGACGGTTTCTTTGTACACGAATGATTTGACCGGATTTTCTTCCGGGTCGTATGGGTTACGCAGCAGGAAACGCGGCACGGTCAGGCCAACGTAACGAGCGTCTTCCGATTCGCGGAAGCTCTGCCATTTGGCGAAGTGCGGGCCGTCGAAGTGATCTTTCAGATCTTTCAGGTTCGGAAGGCCGGTGAAGCTTTCCAGGCCGAAGAATTTCGGGCCGGCTGCGGCGATGAACGGAGCATGGGACATGCAGGCTATGCTGGACACGTACTGCATCAGTTTCACGTCCGGCGAACTTGGGGACATGTAGTAGTTGGCGATGATCGCGCCGACTGGCTGACCACCGAACTGACCGTATTCAGCGGTATAGATGTGTTTGTACAGGCCCGACTGCATCACTTCCGGCGAATCTTCGAAGTCGTCCAGCAGGTCGTCCTTGGAGACGTTGAGGATTTCGATCTTGATGTTTTCGCGGAAGTTGGTGCGGTCGACCAGCAACTGAAGACCACGCCACGATGATTCCAGGGACTGGAAGTCCGGGTGGTGGAGGATTTCGTCCATCTGACGGCTGAGCTTGGCATCGATCTCGGCGATCATGCGGTCGACCATGGCCTTCTTGACTGCCTCACCGTTGTTCTGCGGCTTGAGCAGCTCTTCGATGAACGCCGACACACCGCGTTTGGCGATGTCATAGGCTTCGTCGTCCGGGGTCAGGCGGGTTTCGGCGATGATGCTGTCGAGAATGCTGTATTCGCCGTTCTCGTTACTCTTTTGCTGCGCTGCACTCGTGCTCATAGTATTGGCTTCCTTGGCTGATGGAGACTCAGGCGTCCTGGACTGCGGCGTTCAGGCCCAGTTCACCCAGTACGCGACCGCGGGATTCGTCGTCGGCGAGCACGCCTTCGATGGCTTTGCGGAACGCAGGCGCGTTACCCAGCGGGCCTTTGAGGGCCACCAGCGCGTCGCGCAGTTCCATCAGTTTTTTCAGTTCAGGCACTTGCTCGACCAGCGAGGCCGGGTTGAAGTCCTTCATCGAGTTGACGCGCAGTTGTACGGCCAGTTCTTCAGTGTCGCTTTCTTCCTGAAGACGGTTCGGTACGCTCAGTGTCAGGCTCAGCTCTTGCTTGGCCAGCACTTCGTCGAAAGTCATTTTGTCGATGCTGATCGGCTTGCGATCTTCGACTTTGCGTTCGTCCTTGCGGTGGGTGTAGTCACCGATTGCCAGTAGTTTCAGCGGCAGTTCAATTTCTTCCTGAGCACCGCCGGTGGCGGGTTTGAAGGTGACATTGATGCGTTCCTTGGGGGCTACCGAGCCTTCTTTGGCCATGGCGTTTCTCCTTGCGGTTGTGGCCCTGGGGCCTATTCGAGTATCACTTCGAGATCGAGGTGGCACAGCCTGCGATAAATCTCTTCCTTGCGTTCACGCACTGCATGGTTCTGCGGTAACAACTCGCAGCAGCTGTGCAGCAAATGCAGCACTTCCAGCGCAAGATCCGGCTCCCAGGCGTGCAGTCCCAAGTCCTGTAATGATTGATCGAGAGTTTCGAGTTGGGTCTTGGCCAGTTCGTATTTCTTGGCCAAGAAGCACAGTCGTGCGAGGGCGAACTGCCAGAAGAACCGCACGCGCCCACCATGAGCGGCCTGCAAGCCTTGCTTGAGAATCTGCACCGCGGCCTTGAGACCGTCCTTGCGCAGGATCGGCATGACTTCTTCCAGGGCCAGTTCCCAGGCCGGCTGGGTATCGGCGACTTCGACCTTGCGTGGCGCTCTGGCACTTTGCAGATGCGGCATGATGTAGACACCGATCCAGGCGCGGGTGGCCGGATCGGCGAACGGCGCGCCGTCGTGGAAACGTAATTCGATGATGCCAGGCAGACGCTGAATCAACAGCGCGAAATGGATTTCCACTTCGCGCATGGCCATTTCGGCGTTCAGCCCCTGGAGACATTCCCAGACCATTCGCTGGCCATCGAACCAGAACGGCGCCTTCGCCAGACTCGCCTCCAGCTCTACCAGCAGATCAGCGTATTTCCCTTGGTCGTAGCGGTCCCGACAGGACTTGAGTTTGTCCGTCGGCAACCCGCGCAGAACGGTGATCTGTTCAGCGTTGCGCTCAGGCACCGTGTCGATGGGCAACCACAGCAGCGTACGATTCAGGCGCAGGGCGCGCAGGTCGGTGGCTTTCTGTTTGAGCCACCAGGCACACAACGGACGGGCACTTTCCTGCTGGGCACGCAATGCCTTGTGGGCTTCTTTCTCGTTGTCGATCGGCGCGCCGGGAGTGAACAGCTGGGTTGCGGCCTGCTTGACCTGAGCCACCGCGGCGCCCACCACACCGGGCTCCGGCTGATTGTCGGCGGCGCGCTGGACCCTGCTTTTCAAGCGGCGGGAGATCGGCAACAGCAACGGCGCGTCATCACCCAGGTGCGCGGTGCACGCAGCATCGAGGCCTTCCAGATGCTCGACCAGACGGCGGAACAGCGGCAGTTGCTCTTTGATCGCGACGTTTTCGTTCAACACCTGCTCAAGACGCGGCACCAACCAGCTGATGGCGGCCGAGCGGGTGCGGGCCTTGATCGGGTGAACCTCGGCCCAATGATTTTCACAGAGGTAGTGCAATAAACCGAGGCCGGCCAGCAACCCCTGGAAGGATTCACGTTGGTATAGCGCCCAGGTCAGCCAGGCACCAACACGCAAATCCCTGGATTGCGTGCGCAGAAGTTTTTCACTATTGCCGAGGACTTTCAGCCAGTCGGTCTGACCGCTTTCGTGCATGGATTGGGCTTTGCCCAACTCACTTTCCAATGCCTCATATTCGCCCGAAAAGCGAACATCCTCGCCCGCGAAACTCTCTTCGGAAACATAGGCTTTTGCGAGCTCAAGGTAATGAGCGGAAAGTTTGCTTGAGTAGGACATCCGTTGCCTTTATTCAAATTACAGTCATGCCGAAACCGGGTTAGAGCATGACAAAAATAAAAAGCGAAAAATGTAGGACGCTTCTGAAAATACGCACATGACGGCAATTAATTAAAAGTGCATGTATTGATGGCGCTTTAGAGGCAAATAGTTACCGCATGTAATTTAGCGATTACCAGGCAATGCATCGCGAAATGCCATCTGGTTAGCGCAATTACAGGACTTAAAGCTCAAACGCCAATCTTGATTTGTTTCTTTATTAATCTCTGATGCAACATTCTGAAATAGGGAAGTTTCTGGCAGGCCATTGGGACTCTTCCTACATCAATCCTTTTAATGCCTTGTTAGCGTGTTCGGCCATTGACGCAGGTTCAAGCCCGATAGGGTTTTGCGCCTCGCTTTCACTTTCAGCTTAAGGACGAGCAGATGAAAAGCAAAAGGATAAGCGCATGTTCGCCCCGGCCAACGCTGCCCGGTTCACGCTTGAACTCCCCACGGTTCGCCACGATTTCAAAGTGCTGGCCTTTGCCGGCACTGAAACCATCAGCGCCTTGTATTCGATCCAGGTTGAACTGGTCAGCGAGTACCGCGATTTCGATCTGGAGAGCCTGCTCGGCCAACCGGCCTTTCTCCAATTCGGCTTTAACGGCGAAGGCATTCATGGGCATATCGACGGGGCGTTCGCGGGAGAAATCGGTAAACGCCTGACCCGCTATCGCCTGAGCCTGGTACCGGCGCTGCACTCCTTGCAGTTCAGCCACGATCAGCGGATTTTCCAGCACCAGACAGTGCCGCACATCATCACTCAGGTGCTCAAGCAGCATGGCATCCTGGCCGATGCGTTCAGGTTCCACGTCAGAACCAGTCCCGAGCGCGAATACTGCACGCAATACGGGGAAAATAATTTCGAGTTCATCCAGCGCCTGTGCGCCGAGGAAGGCATCGCCTGGCACCACCAGCATTCCCGGGACGGCCATGTGCTGGTGTTCACCGAGGACCAGACCTTCTTCCCCACTCTGGGTGAAACCCCTTTTCGGGAAGACGCCGGCCTGGTGGCGGAGCATCCGGTGGTCAGCCGGTTTTCCCCGGGTTTCAGCACCCGTCCCAGCCAGGTCACGCGCCGGCACTACGACCTGAAACGCCCGAACCGGTTACTGGAAAGTCGCTTTGCCGGCG
>NZ_JAKLSP010000018.1:0-139246 GCF_022014505.1 Pseudomonas sp. PGPR40
GTTGGTTACATCTTTGATTTCTCGCGGAGTAACTTGTGATGCTGATAATCTTGTTGACTATCAGTCTGACTCCACAAGCACCCACACGAATTGCTTGATTCAGTTGTTAAAGAGCGGTTGGTTAAGAGCTTTCGTCTCAACCGAGGCGTGCATTATACAGCACTTCCTCACCCTTAAAAGCTTATAATTTTATTAATAAAATCAACTGCTTAGGCCAAAATCAGCTTCAAGCTGCTCGTTAGCGGGAGGCAAATAATACAGGATTAAAATGCGTGGTCAACCCCATGCCTAAAAATTCTTTTCCATTAAAAAGCCCAGCGTTATCACTATTAAATATTCCAAGATCTGACCAAGCATCAAGACAACAGAAGAGTGTGCAGCAGCATCCGCGTGTCGTGACAGGCTCAGCTCTCCACCCGAGTGAGATGGGGTGGGCTTCATTAATAGAAGGGGAGGGGAGCCGAACATCTGCGCACAAAAAAGGCCAATTCAGAGAATTGGCCTTTTGAGTCGTTTCCGGACGATCGTCGATCATCTATTTGTGAAAATGATAACTATTCTTTGAATCTACACCGGATCAGAAGTCCAGATTGGAAACCGCCAATGCGTTGCTTTCGATGAAGTCACGGCGAGGTTCGACCGCATCACCCATCAGGGTGTTGAAGATCTGGTCTGCGCCAATGGCGTCTTCGATGGTCACTTTGAGCATGCGGCGCGAGCCCGGATCCATGGTGGTTTCCCACAGCTGATCCGGGTTCATCTCGCCCAGTCCTTTGTAGCGCTGGATGGTATGACGCTTGGTGCTTTCGGCCATCAGCCATTCAAGGGCTTCCTTGAACTCGGTGACGGCTTTCTTGCGTTCGCCGCGCTGAATATAAGCGCCTTCGTCCAGCAAGGTGCTCAGTTGAGCGCCCAGGGAGACGACGGTCTTGTAATCGTTGCTGCCGAAGAAATCGCGGTTGAAGGTGACGTAGTTCGACAGACCGTGGGAGATCAATTCGACCTCTGGCAGCCAGACGTTACGCTCACGATCTTCTCGCAGGCTGGCTTTGTAAACCAGACCGGATTTTTCGACGGTGCGCAGGCGAACTTCGTATTGAGCCAGCCAATCCTGCATCGCTGCATGATCGGACAATTGCTCCATGCTGACGGCTGGCAGGTAGATGAAGTGCTCGGTCAGTTCCTGTGGGTACAGGCGCGACAGACGCTTGAGGGTCTTCATCACCAGACGGAAATCATTCACCAGACGCTCGAGGGCTTCACCGGAGATACCCGGGGCTTCGTCATTCAGGTGCAGGCTCGCATCTTCCAGGGCCGACTGCGTCATGTACTCTTCCATGGCGTCGTCGTCTTTGATGTATTGCTCTTGCTTGCCTTTCTTGACCTTGTACAGCGGAGGCTGAGCGATGTAGATGTAGCCGCGCTCGATCAGCTCCGGCAACTGACGGAAGAAGAAGGTCAGCAGCAGGGTACGGATGTGCGAACCGTCGACGTCAGCATCGGTCATGATGATGATGTTGTGGTAACGCAGCTTGTCGATGTTGTACTCGTCGCGACCGATGCCGCAACCCAGCGCGGTGATCAAGGTGCCTACTTCTTGCGAAGAGATCATCTTGTCGAAGCGCGCCTTCTCGACGTTCAGGATCTTGCCCTTCAACGGCAGAATGGCCTGGGTGCGACGGTTGCGTCCCTGCTTGGCGGAGCCGCCAGCAGAGTCACCTTCCACGAGGTACAGTTCGGAGAGGGCAGGGTCTTTTTCCTGGCAGTCAGCCAGCTTGCCTGGCAGGCCGGCGATATCCAGCGCGCCTTTGCGACGGGTCATCTCACGGGCCTTACGCGCGGCTTCACGCGCACGCGCCGCGTCGATCATCTTGCCGACGACCAGCTTGGCTTCGTTCGGGTTCTCCAGCAGAAAGTCGGAGAAGTACTTGCCCATCTCCTGTTCGACCGCGGTCTTCACTTCGGAAGACACCAGCTTGTCTTTGGTCTGGGAGCTGAACTTCGGATCCGGCACTTTTACCGAAATGATCGCCGTCAGGCCTTCACGGGCATCGTCACCGGTGGTGGCGACTTTGTGCTTCTTCGCCAGACCTTCAGCTTCGATGTAAGTATTCAGGTTACGCGTCAGGGCCGAACGGAAACCCACCAAGTGAGTACCGCCATCGCGCTGCGGAATGTTGTTGGTGAAGCACAACAGGTTCTCATTGAAGCTGTCGTTCCACTGCAAGGCGATTTCAACGCCGATGCCGTCTTCCCGCTGGATGTTGAAGTGGAACACCTGGTTGACCGCAGTCTTGTTGGTGTTCAGGTATTCAACGAACGCACGCAGACCACCTTCGTACTTGAACAGCTCTTCCTTGCCGCTACGCTCGTCCTTGAGGACGATGCCGACACCGGAGTTGAGGAAGGACAGTTCGCGAATCCGCTTGGCCAGAATGTCCCAGCTGAAGTGAATATTCTTGAAGGTTTCAGCCGATGGTTTGAAGTGAATCTGGGTACCGGTTGTCTCGCTCTCGCCGACGATTTTCATCGGTTCTTGCGGAACACCGTGGACGTAAGTCTGTTCCCAGATCTTGCCGCTGCGGCGCACTGTAAGAACAAGCTCTTTGGACAGTGCGTTCACCACCGATACACCTACACCGTGCAGACCGCCGGATACTTTGTAGGAGTTATCGTCGAATTTACCGCCGGCGTGCAGCACGGTCATGATGACCTCGGCCGCCGAAACGCCTTCTTCTTTGTGCACGTCTACCGGGATGCCACGACCGTTATCGCGAACGGTGATGGATTCGTCCGGGTGGATGATGATGCTGATGTCGTCGCAATGGCCGGCCAAAGCTTCGTCGATCGAGTTATCGACCACCTCGAACACCATGTGGTGCAGACCACTGCCATCGTCAGTGTCACCAATGTACATACCGGGACGTTTGCGTACGGCATCCAGGCCTTTCAGCACTTTAATGCTCGTTGAGTCGTACGTATTTTCTTCGCTCAATGCCTTCACTCCCGATGGTCGTGGGTCTGGGTGATACGGCCCTGTTCCACGTGGAACAGAACGACTGGCGTTTCCGTCTGCCAGCCTTCCCTCAATAATTCGTGATCTACACAGGTGATAAAGACCTGGCAGCGTAAGTCTTCCAGCAAGCGACAAAGCGCGCGACGGTGGTGCTCGTCCAGTTCAGACGGCAGGTCATCCACCAGATAAATACACTGGCCGCGACGGGCCTGGCTAACCAGGTGCCCTTGGGCGATCCGCAATGCGCAAACCACTAACTTCTGCTGACCACGGGACAGGATGTCCGCGGCGTTATGTGCGCCCAATCTAAGACGCAAATCAGCGCGTTGTGGTCCGGCTTGGGTATGACCCATTTGCTGATCCCGCTGAAGGGATCCGGCGAGCACTGCACTCAATTCCCGGTCTTTGTCCCAACCTCGGTAATAGCTGAGCGTTAAGCCCTCAAGCTCAACAAGTTCGCTCAAGGTCTGTTCAAAGACTGGTTTCAAGGCTTTGATGTAAGCGCGGCGGTATTCATCTATTTCAGCGCTGGCCTGGCACAGCTCCCTGTCCCAAACCGCTTGCGAAACGGCGTCAAGTGTACCATGCCGCAGCCAAGAGTTTCTCTGGCGCAAGGCCTTCTGCAAGCGCTGCCACGTGGACATGAAGCGGGGCTCCACATGGAACACTCCCCAGTCGAGAAACTGCCGGCGTATCTTCGGCGCCCCTTCAAGCAAGCGGAAACTGTCCGGGTTGATCAGCTGCAGCGGCAGGATCTCCGCCAGTTGCGCTGCACTGCGGGCATTCTGCCCATCGATGCGGATCTGAAACTCACCCTGACGGTCGCGAGATATCCCCAACGCACTATGTCCACCCTCGGCCAATTCGACCTGGCCAAACACCGTACATGCCAATTGCTCGTATTGAATGACGGGTAACAGACGGCTGCTACGAAACGAACGGGCAAGCCCCAGCAGATGAATGGCTTCCAGAACACTGGTTTTTCCGCTGCCGTTGGCGCCGTAAAGAATGTTTATGCGGGGGGAGGGGGAGAAGGTCACCGGGTGCAGATTGCGCACCGCGGTGACCGAGACGCGACTTAAGGACATCTAGCTTCTGCTAAGCATGATTACAGACGCATCGGCATGACAACGTAGGCCGAGTCGTCGTTGTCGGACTCTTGCACCAGCGCACTGCTGTTGGAGTCGGACAGGATCAAGCGAACTTGCTCGGTGGTCATCACGCCAAGAACGTCGAGCAAATAGCTCACGTTGAAACCGATTTCCAGAGAGCCACCGTTGTACTCAACACCTACTTCTTCTTCCGCTTCTTCCTGCTCCGGGTTGTTCGCCTGGATCTTCAGCTGACCATTAGCCAGTTGCAGACGAATGCCACGGTACTTCTCGTTGGACAGAATCGCGGTACGACTGAACGCTTCACGCAGCGCCTGGCGATCGCCGAGTACCAGTTTGTCGCCGCCTTTAGGCAGAACACGCTCGTAGTCAGGGAATTTACCGTCGACCAGTTTCGAAGTGAAAGTGAACTCGCCGGTGGTGGCACGGATGTGGTGCTGGCCCAGCACGATGCTGACGTTGCCATCCGGTTCGGTCAGCAGACGCGCCAGTTCCAGAATACCTTTGCGCGGCACGATCACCTGATGACGATCCGGCTGACCGATATCGGCCTGCATCGAGCACATGGCCAGACGGTGACCGTCGGTGGCTACGGCGCGGATGACCCCAGCCGAGACTTCCAGCAGCATGCCGTTTAGGTAGTAACGTACGTCCTGCTGCGCCATGGCGAAGCTGGTGCGTTCGATCAGACGACGCAGTTTGCTTTGCTCGAGGCTGCAGGTCAGCGAGCCCGGGCCTTCTTCCACTGTCGGGAAGTCGTTGGCCGGCAGGGTCGACAGAGTGAAGCGGCTACGGCCGGCCTTCACCACGAGCTTCTGCTCATCGACCTTGATGTCGATCAGCGCATCGTTTGGCAGGCTCTTGCAGATGTCCATCAGCTTGCGCGCAGGCACAGTGATGGAACCCGGGTCCGCAGGCTCTTCGAGTTGCACACGACCGACCAGCTCGACTTCCAGGTCGGTACCGGTCAGCGACAGTTGCTGGCCTTCGACAACCAGCAGCACGTTGGAAAGCACCGGCAAGGTCTGTCGGCGCTCGACGACGCCTGCGACCAGTTGCAGGGGTTTCAACAGGGCTTCGCGTTGAATGGTGAAATGCATGGTCTAGTCCCTTGCCTTAATAAGCTGCGCTGGTGTTCATCAAGTAGTCAGTGTACGCAGCAGGTTCTTATAGTCCTCGCGGATGTCCGCGTCGGATTCCTTAAGCTCGTTGATCTTGCGGCAGGCGTGCAAAACAGTCGTATGGTCGCGACCGCCAAACACATCGCCGATTTCCGGCAAGCTGTGATTGGTCAGTTCCTTTGACAACGCCATGGCGACCTGACGCGGACGTGCCACCGAGCGTGAACGACGCTTGGACAACAGGTCGGATATCTTGATCTTGTAATACTCGGCGACGGTGCGCTGAATGTTATCCACAGAGACCAGTTTGTCTTGCAGCGCCAACAAGTCTTTCAGGGATTCGCGAATCAGCTCGATGGTGATATCGCGGCCCATGAAGTGCGAGTGGGCGATCACGCGTTTGAGCGCGCCTTCCAGCTCACGAACGTTGGAGCGAATACGCTGGGCAATGAAGAACGCCGCGTCGTGTGGCAGATCGACTTTGGCCTGGTCGGCCTTTTTCATCAAGATCGCCACGCGGGTTTCCAGCTCCGGCGGCTCGACGGCAACCGTCAGGCCCCAGCCGAAACGTGACTTCAGGCGTTCTTCAAGACCTTCGATTTCTTTCGGGTAGCGGTCACTGGTAAGAATGACCTGCTGGCCACCTTCAAGCAGGGCATTGAAGGTGTGGAAAAACTCTTCCTGGGAGCGCTCCTTGCGGGCGAAGAACTGAATGTCATCGATCAGCAAGGCATCCACCGAGCGGTAGAAGCGCTTGAACTCGTTGATCGCATTCAGCTGCAAAGCCTTGACCATGTCCGCGACAAAACGCTCGGAATGCAGGTACACAACCTTGGCATTCGGATTCTTCTTTAATAGATGGTTACCCACAGCATGCATCAAGTGGGTTTTACCCAAGCCGACACCGCCATAAAGGAAGAGCGGGTTGTAGCCGTGCTTGGGGTTGTCCGCCACCTGCCAGGCCGCAGCCCGGGCGAGTTGGTTGGACTTGCCTTCGACGAAGTTCTCGAAGGTAAAGGTGCGGTTCAGGTAGCTGGTGTGCTTGAGCGCGCCTTCAACCTGGACCGTGCGCTGTTCGGAGCGGACCGGGGCCTGTTGCGAACTGGCGCCGGCCATTGGATCGAAGCTGTCGCGGGACGGCTCTTCACTGACTTCAGCAACTTTTTGTGTCGCACGTTTGGTCGGAGCAGCTGCCGGAACGGGTGCTGGAGCGCTGGCAGGCGCTTGAGCGGCCTGAGCCTGGGACGCCGCAGCAGCCAACGGGGCATTGGGTGCCGCCCGCGGTGTCGAACTGCGTTTGCTGCCTATTAATAAGGAAAGCGCCGGCGCCAGGCCATTGCCATGCTCATCCAGCAGTTCAAGGACGCGGCCCAGGTACTTTTCATTGACCCAGTCGAGAACAAAACGATTCGGCGCGTAGACACGCAGCTCATCGCCGTCGGCTTCGACCTGTAGTGGACGGATCCAAGTGTTGAATTGTTGGGCAGGCAGCTCATCGCGCAAAAGCTCTACGCACTGCTGCCAAAGTTCCACTGACACGGATATCCCCTAAGTTGAAAGCCGGTGAGGCAAAAACAAGCGGTCATTGTAGCGACCAGTCGTCCACTTATCCACATGCAGGTTGCGCACAGGACATGATTTATCAAGGCATTAACCCTAGAAAAGAAGACCAACGGTATGTGCATAAGCTCTGTGGATAACAGCCCATGAGGGCACTGGACAAGTGGGGGCGAAACTCAGTGGATAACCTGCCTGTGGATAACTGGCCTTTTCACACACAGGTTATCCGACAGCGCAGCACAGGCTGATCACTGTTTTCCAGCGTAGTTGTCATTCTCTGTACATCACGGTTTAGAAGGGCTTAAGCCAGTTATCCACAGATGATCGTGTGCCTAGCTTTTATAAGCTTTACAGAAAAGCTTTAAATAATTCCCTTCTTTATTTCTATATCTAGCCAACGACCTTCGGCGAGCAAATCGTCTGGAGATCTATTTATAAGGAAACGCTGGTTGGAAATTGACCTAGAGGCTTGCTTTCTCTAGAATCCCCGGTCTCTTAAAACGGGGGCCATTCCGGCCCGTTGTGGACGAACCAGGTAACACGACAATGAAACGTACTTTCCAACCAAGCACTATCAAACGCGCTCGTACCCACGGTTTCCGTGCTCGCATGGCTACCAAGAACGGTCGTGCCGTCCTGTCGCGTCGTCGCGCCAAAGGTCGTGCGCGTCTGGCAGTTTGATAATCCGGCACTGGAGGTGAGTCAGGACTTCAGTCGGGAAAAGCGTCTGCTTACCCCCCGACATTTCAAGGCAGTCTTTGACTCCCCTACCGGCAAGGTTCCGGGGAAAAATCTCCTGCTCCTTGCGCGCAACAACGATCTTGATCACCCCCGTCTCGGGCTGGTTATCGGGAAAAAGAGCGTAAAGCTCTCCGTCGAGCGCAATCGCCTCAAACGTCTGATGCGCGAATCGTTTCGCCTGAACCAGGATTTACTGGTCGGTTGGGACATCGTTATTGTCGCGCGCAAAGGTTTGGGTGACGTAGAAAGCCCCGAATTGATTCAGCATTTCGACAAACTCTGGAAACGTCTGGCACGCAGCAAGCCGGTACCAGCAGTCAAAACCGAAACTGTAGGGGTAGACAGTCCCGATGCGTAAACTGGCGCTCGTTCCGATCCAGTTTTATCGCTATGCCATTAGTCCTTTGATGGCCAGTCACTGTCGTTTCTACCCCAGTTGTTCCTGCTACGCGTATGAAGCCATTGAAAATCATGGCCTTCTGCGCGGTGGCTGGCTGACCTTTCGTCGTTTAGGTCGCTGTCATCCGTGGAATCCCGGTGGTTATGACCCGGTTCCATCTATCCCTACCTCCCGTTCTTCTTCGATGGCCGAGTAATCATGGATATCAAACGCACGATCCTGATCGTCGCCCTGGCAATCGTGTCCTACGTTATGGTTCTTAAATGGAACCAGGACTATGGTCAGGCTGCCTTGCCGACTCAGAATGTTGCTTCCAGTACTACCGCACCGGGCCTACCGGACACGGCGACTGGCAATAATGCTTCTGTCAGTGACGACATTCCACGCGCCGCAAGCGATACCAGTGCAACTGCACCTGCTGAAACGCCAGTGGCTGCAAGCAAAGACCTCATCCAGATCAAAACGGATGTGCTCAACCTGGCCATCGATCCACAAGGTGGTGATGTTGCCCAGTTGACGTTGCCGCTGTATCCACGTCGCCAGGACCATCCGGAAATTCCATTCCAGCTGTTCGATAACGGCAACGAGCGGACTTATCTGGCTCAGAGCGGCCTGATCGGCACCAACGGTCCGGACGCAAGTCCTGCCGGTCGTCCGGTTTACTCCTCCGAGAAGAAGATTTATCAACTGGCTAACGGTCAGGACCAATTGGTCGTGGACCTTAAGTTCAGCAAAGACGGCGTCAACTACATCAAGCGTTTCACACTGAAACGTGGCCTGTATGACGTAACCGTTTCCTACCTGATCGACAACCAGAGCGCTCAGCCCTGGTCCGGTGCAATGTTCGCGCAATTGAAGCGTGATGCCAGCTCCGATCCTTCTTCCAGCACCGCCACCGGCACCGCGACTTACCTGGGCGCCGCCCTGTGGACAAGTAACGAGCCGTACAAGAAAGTGTCGATGAGCGACATGGACAAGGCTCCGCTGAAAGAAACTGTCACCGGTGGTTGGGTTGCCTGGTTGCAGCACTATTTCGTGACTGCATGGATTCCGGTCAAGGGCGAAAACAACATCGTCCAGACCCGTAAAGACAGCAAAGGCAACTACATCATCGGCTACACCGCCCCGGCAATGACTGTTGCGCCAGGTGCGAAAGCTGAAACCAGCGCCGTTCTGTACGCCGGTCCGAAAAGCCAGGCTGTGCTGAAAGAGTTGTCCCCAGGCCTGGAACTGACTGTCGACTACGGCATTCTGTGGTTCATTGCCCAACCAATCTTCTGGTTGCTGCAAAATATCCACTCACTGGTTGGTAACTGGGGCTGGTCGATCATCTTCCTGACCATGCTGATCAAGGGGATTTTCTTCCCGCTGTCGGCTGCCAGCTACAAATCCATGGCGCGCATGCGTGCAGTAGCACCGAAACTGGCCGCGCTGAAAGAGCAACATGGCGACGACCGGCAGAAAATGTCGCAAGCCATGATGGAGCTGTACAAGAAAGAGAAGATCAATCCACTGGGTGGCTGCTTGCCAATCCTCGTGCAGATGCCGGTTTTCCTTTCGCTGTACTGGGTTCTGCTGGAAAGCGTGGAAATGCGTCAGGCGCCGTTCATGCTGTGGATTACTGACCTGTCGATCAAGGATCCGTTCTTCATTCTGCCGATCATCATGGGTGCAACCATGTTCATCCAGCAGCAGTTGAACCCGACGCCTCCAGATCCGATGCAGGCGAAGGTCATGAAAATGATGCCGATCATCTTCACCTTCTTCTTCCTGTGGTTCCCGGCGGGCCTGGTGCTGTACTGGGTTGTGAACAACGTGCTGTCCATCGCACAACAGTGGTACATCACGCGTAAGATCGAAGCGGCTGCCAAAAAAGCCGAGGCGTAACTTACTCTGTGGATAACCACTCAAAACGCCCCCTAGTGGGGCGTTTTGCTATCTGTCACTTTTGTCTGGATACCGGTTTATGAGCATTCCTCGTGAAACCATTGCTGCCGTCGCTACCGCTCAAGGTCGCGGCGGTGTGGGCATCGTCCGTATTTCCGGGCCGCTGGCGAGTCTGGCAGCCAAAGCCATCAGCGGTCGCGAACTGAAACCGCGGTTTGCCCATTACGGCCCGTTCCTCAGTGCAAACGAAGAGGTGCTGGACGAAGGCATCGCGCTATATTTCCCGGGACCGAATTCGTTCACCGGTGAAGATGTTCTGGAGCTGCAGGGCCACGGCGGGCCGATCGTTCTGGATATGCTGCTCAAGCGTTGCCTGGAACTGGGTTGTCGTCTGGCCCGGCCGGGTGAATTCAGCGAGCGTGCCTTCCTCAACGACAAGCTCGATCTGGCTCAGGCCGAGGCCATCGCCGATTTGATCGAGGCAAGTTCTGCACAAGCGGCACGCAATGCCCTGCGTTCGTTGCAGGGTGCGTTTTCCCAGCGTGTGCATAATCTCACCGAGCAATTGATAGGCCTGCGGATTTACGTCGAAGCAGCCATCGACTTCCCCGAAGAAGAAATCGATTTCCTCGCCGATGGCCACGTACTGAGCATGCTCGACAAAGTGCGCGACGAATTATCCACAGTGCTGCGTGAAGCCGGGCAAGGGGCCTTGCTCCGTGACGGCATGACCGTGGTGATCGCCGGCCGGCCGAATGCCGGCAAATCCAGCCTTCTGAATGCCTTGGCTGGACGAGAAGCCGCGATCGTCACCGAAATTGCCGGCACTACCCGAGACATTCTTCGCGAACATATCCACATTGATGGAATGCCGTTGCATGTGGTCGACACGGCTGGTTTGCGTGATACCGATGACCAAGTGGAAAAGATTGGCGTCGAACGGGCCTTGAAAGCCATTGGCGAAGCGGATCGAGTACTGCTGGTGGTCGATGCCACAGCTCCCGAGGCCCTTGATCCATTTGCCTTGTGGCCTGAATTCCTCGAAACCCGCCCTGACCCGGCAAAAGTTACGCTGATCCGTAACAAAGCTGACCTGACGGGCGAAGCGATTGCCCTGGAGGTCAGTGACGATGGCCATGTCACAATCAGCCTCAGTGCCAAATCCGCCGGCATGGGACTGGAACTGTTGCGCGAACATCTCAAGGCCTGCATGGGTTACGAGCAGACCTCCGAAAGCAGCTTCAGTGCTCGCAGGCGTCACCTGGAGGCACTGCGTCATGCGAGTGCGTCCCTCGAGCATGGCCGTGCACAGCTGACGTTAGCGGGTGCCGGTGAATTGCTGGCCGAAGATTTGCGGCAGGCGCAGCAGTCTTTGGGCGAAATCACCGGTGCGTTCAGCTCCGATGATCTGCTCGGAAGGATCTTTTCCAGCTTCTGTATCGGTAAATAGTCCCTTCCGCTGTCCCCAGACAGGCCATTCGGGCCTGTCTGTTCTCTCCTTTTCTGAAATTTTTCCCCAGTGCCGAGCAGATTCTTCGCTCGAACGGATTTCCCTTGCCCGGGATTTGCTCATTCGACCGGCTTTTCTGTGGATTAAGCCCTGTGAATAAGTGCCGCTAAGGGCAGTTGATAACAAGGCCTCAAAACTGAAGATAACCACCTCTGTGGATAACCACCCCTTTCATCCACAGGCTTACACCGGTTATCCAAGGGCCTCCTTGGCACATGACCACAGGGTTTTGAATCTCTGTACATATTGAAAATAAAGGGCTGTATCAATCTATCCACAGAAAGGTGGCTCAGTAGAAATAAACATAAAAACAAAGATTTAATAAATTTCTCTCTTTTTAATTTCTATAACCTCGAGTTCTCCACAGCTGGTTAAATTTTGTGCAAAGGGTTCTTTAGGAAGGGCGAAGTCCCTATACTTGCCGACCAGGTCCAAAAACCTGAGCTCAAACTATTTCCGGATTACCTGACTGAAGCAGGCACGAGGTGCGTGGTGGATTTCCCTTCCCGTTTTGAAGTGATCGTCATCGGCGGCGGTCATGCCGGTACCGAGGCAGCACTGGCGTCAGCACGCATGGGGGCAAAAACCCTGTTGCTGACGCATAACGTGGAAACCCTCGGTGCCATGAGTTGCAACCCTGCCATTGGCGGGATCGGCAAAAGCCATTTGGTTAAAGAAATCGATGCCCTGGGCGGCGCGATGGCCATGGCTACCGATAAAGGCGGTATTCAGTTTCGAGTATTGAACAGCCGCAAAGGCCCAGCCGTGCGTGCAACCCGCGCTCAGGCAGATCGGGTTCTGTATAAGGCCGCTGTCCGCGAAGCTTTGGAAAACCAGCCGAACCTGTGGATATTTCAACAGGCTGCTGACGATCTGATCGTCGAGCAGGAACAAGTGCGCGGTGTTGTCACCCAAATGGGCCTGCGTTTTTTCGCAGATTCCGTGGTGTTGACCACTGGCACCTTCCTTGGTGGACTTATCCACATCGGCATGCAGAATTATTCCGGCGGTCGCGCTGGTGATCCGCCGTCGATTGCGCTGGCTCATCGTCTGCGCGAACTGCCATTGCGGGTCGGTCGCCTGAAAACCGGCACACCGCCGCGTATCGACGGTCGTTCTGTGGATTTCTCGGTGATGACCGAACAGGCAGGCGATACCCCGATTCCGGTGATGTCGTTCATGGGCTCCAAAGAGCAGCACCCGAAACAGGTCAGCTGCTGGATTACCCACACCAACGCTCGTACCCACGAAATCATTGCCTCCAATCTTGATCGTTCGCCGATGTATTCCGGTGTGATCGAAGGCATCGGCCCACGTTATTGCCCTTCGATCGAAGACAAGATTCACCGCTTTGCCGACAAGGAAAGCCATCAGGTCTTCATTGAGCCGGAAGGTTTGACCACCCACGAGCTGTACCCGAACGGGATATCGACTTCCCTTCCGTTCGACGTACAGCTGCAGATCGTGCAATCGATCCGCGGCATGGAAAACGCGCACATCGTTCGTCCGGGTTACGCCATTGAGTACGACTACTTCGACCCGCGTGACCTGAAATACAGCCTGGAAACCAAAGTGATCGGCGGTCTGTTCTTCGCCGGGCAAATCAACGGCACCACCGGTTACGAAGAAGCCGGCGCCCAGGGTTTGCTGGCCGGAGCCAACGCCGCACTGCGTGCTCAGGGCAAAGACGCCTGGTGCCCGCGTCGCGACGAGGCGTACATCGGCGTTTTGGTCGACGACCTGATTACCCTGGGTACCCAGGAACCGTATCGGATGTTCACGTCCCGCGCCGAATACCGTTTGATCCTGCGCGAAGACAACGCCGACCTGCGCTTGACCGAAAAAGGTCGCGAATTGGGTCTGGTGGATGACCTGCGTTGGGCAGCGTTCTGCAAGAAACGCGAAAGCATCGATCTGGAAGAGCAACGCCTGAAAAGTACCTGGGTTCGCCCGGGCACCGAGCAGGGCGATGCGATTTCCGAGAAGTTCGGCACACCGCTGACCCACGAATACAATTTGCTCAACCTGCTGAGCCGTCCGGAAATCGACTACGCTGGTTTGATCGCCGTGACCGGTGGGGGCGCAGAAGATCCACAGGTCGCCGAACAGGTCGAAATCAAGACCAAATACGCCGGTTACATCGATCGTCAGCAGGATGAAATCGCGCGCTTGCGGGCCAGCGAAGACACCAAACTGCCTGTGGATATCGATTACACAAACATTTCCGGTCTCTCGAAAGAGATCCAGAGCAAGCTCGGCGCGACCCGTCCAGAGACATTGGGGCAGGCGTCGCGTATTCCGGGCGTGACTCCGGCAGCGATTTCGCTGTTGATGATTCATTTGAAAAAACGCGGCGCGGGCCGTCAGTTGGAGCAAAGCGCTTGAGTTCGTTGGTCACCTCGCAACACGCCGAAGAGTTATCCACAGGTGCGCGCCAGCTCGGTGTCAACCTGACGGAAGCCCAGCATGCACAGCTGCTGGGTTATCTGGCCCTGTTGATAAAATGGAACAAGGCCTACAACCTCACCGCCGTGCGCGATCCAGACGAAATGGTTTCAAGGCATTTGCTTGATAGTCTGAGCGTTATGTCCTTCATCGAAAACGGCCGTTGGCTGGATGTGGGCAGTGGCGGCGGCATGCCAGGGATTCCCTTGGCGATCCTGTTTCCCGAGTCGCAAGTGACCTGCCTGGACAGCAACGGCAAGAAAACCCGCTTCCTGACCCAGGTCAAACTCGAACTCAAACTGGATAACCTGCAAGTTATCCACAGTCGCGTCGAAGCCTTCCAGCCGGAACTGCCATTCAACGGGATCATTTCCCGGGCGTTCAGCAGCATGGAGAACTTCAGCAACTGGACTCGCCATTTGGGCGACGCCGATACACGTTGGCTGGCAATGAAGGGCGTTCATCCCGCTGATGAGCTGGTAGCATTGCCGACAGACTTCCACCTCGATAGCGAACACGCCCTGGCCGTACCCGGTTGCCAAGGCCAACGCCATCTGCTGATACTGCGCCGCACGGCATGATTGGGAACACAAGCAAGAATGGCTAAGGTATTCGCGATAGCGAACCAAAAGGGTGGTGTGGGCAAGACCACCACCTGCATCAACCTCGCAGCTTCCCTGGTCGCTACCAAGCGTCGGGTGCTGTTGATCGATCTCGATCCACAGGGCAACGCCACCATGGGTAGCGGTGTGGATAAACACGGCCTGGAAAATTCGGTCTACGACCTGCTGATCGGTGAATGCGATCTGGCCCAGGCCATGCACTATTCCGAACACGGTGGTTACCAGTTGCTGCCGGCCAACCGTGACCTGACCGCGGCCGAAGTCGTTCTGCTGGAAATGCAGATGAAGGAAAGTCGTCTGCGCAGTGCGTTGGCGCCGATCCGTGAAAACTACGATTACATTTTGATCGACTGCCCGCCGTCGCTGTCGATGTTGACGCTCAACGCGTTGGTTGCCGCCGACGGGGTGATTATCCCCATGCAGTGCGAGTACTTCGCGCTCGAAGGGTTGAGCGACCTTGTGGATAACATCAAGCGCATTGCCGAACTGCTGAACCCGAACCTGAAAGTCGAAGGCCTGTTGCGGACCATGTACGACCCGCGTCTTAGCCTGATGAACGACGTATCGGCGCAGCTCAAGGAACACTTCGGCGATCAGCTCTACGACACCGTGATTCCGCGCAACATCCGTCTGGCCGAAGCGCCAAGCTATGGGATGCCCGCGCTGGCGTACGACAAATCATCGCGGGGCGCGATTGCCTACCTGGCATTGGCCGGCGAGATGGTTCGCCGTCAACGCAAAAACTCACGCACCGCCGCTGCTCAGGCAACTTAAGGAATCCCCATGGCCGTCAAGAAACGAGGTCTCGGACGTGGACTGGATGCACTGCTGAGTGGTCCGACTGTCAGCGCGCTGGAAGAACAGGCTGTACAGGCCGACCAACGTGAACTGCAGCATCTGCCGCTGGACCTGCTCCAGCGTGGCAAATACCAGCCGCGGCGGGACATGGACTCACAAGCGCTTGAGGAGTTGGCGCAATCGATCAAGGCTCAGGGCGTGATGCAGCCGATCGTGGTTCGTTCGATCGGCGGCGGCCGCTTCGAAATCATCGCTGGCGAACGCCGCTGGCGCGCGAGCCAGCAGGCTGGTCAGGAAACCATCCCGGCCATGGTTCGCGATGTGTCGGATGAAACCGCCATCGCCATGGCGCTGATCGAGAACATCCAGCGCGAAGACCTCAATCCGATCGAAGAAGCGGTGGCCTTGCAGCGTTTGCAGCAAGAATTCCAGCTGACTCAGCAACAAGTGGCCGAGGCTGTGGGTAAGTCCCGCGTCACCGTCGCCAACCTGTTGCGTTTGATTGCGTTGCCGGAAGTCATCAAAACCATGCTGTCTCACGGTGACCTGGAAATGGGTCATGCGCGTGCCTTGCTCGGTTTGCCGGAAAACCAACAAGTCGAAGGGGCGCGACATGTTGTCGCACGGGGGCTGACTGTGCGCCAGACTGAAGCACTGGTTCGCCAGTGGTTGAGTGGCAAACCGGAGCCTGTGGAACCGGCAAAACCCGACCCGGATATCGCCCGTCTCGAGCAGCGCCTGGCCGAGCGCCTAGGCTCTGCGGTGCAGATTCGCCACGGAAAGAAGGGTAAGGGTCAGTTGGTGATCGGCTACAACTCTCTTGATGAGCTTCAAGGTGTACTCGCACACATCCGTTGAAACAATTCCTCATGTAGCGTGAAGTCGGAAATCACTACCTGACAGTTGAATAGGGGCAGAACCGCCCCTATACTCTGCGCGCATTTTGTCGGCACAAATTATGCCAGGTTATTGAATTCCGGCAGCCGACCATTGGGGAGTAAAAGTGATGGAAAACCGCACGCCAGACCGCTTGCCGTTCCATCGCCTGGCAGTTTTTCCGGTGTTAATGGCTCAATTTGTCGTTTTGCTGATTGCCGCTTTGGCGCTCTGGCAATGGCATGGAGTCGTTGCCGGGTACTCAGGACTCTGCGGAGGCCTGATAGCCTTGCTTCCCAATATTTATTTCGCTCACAGGGCATTTCGGTTTTCCGGCGCCCGAGCAGCTCAAGCCATCGTCCGGTCTTTTTATGCCGGCGAGGCGGGCAAACTGATTTTGACGGCAGTGCTGTTTGCATTGACGTTTGCAGGTGTGAAGCCATTGGCGCCGTTAGCAGTATTCGGCGTCTTCGTGCTGACCCAACTGGTTAGCTGGTTCGCTCCCCTGCTAATGAGAACAAGACTTTCGAGACCTTAGGGCGTTTGAGGCAACCATGGCAGAGACAACCGCTTCGGGCTATATCCAGCACCACTTGCAGAACCTGACCTTCGGTCAGCACCCAACTGGCGGGTGGGGTTTTGCCCACACCGCAGCAGAAGCCAAAGAAATGGGCTTCTGGGCTTTCCACGTCGATACTCTCGGCTGGTCGGTCGCGTTGGGTCTGATCTTCGTTCTTCTTTTCCGCATGGCGGCGAAAAAGGCGACTTCCGGTCAACCAGGCGCCCTGCAGAACTTCGTCGAAGTTCTGATCGAGTTCGTCGACGGCAGCGTGAAAGATACTTTCCACGGCCGCAATCCATTGATCGCGCCATTGGCCCTGACGATTTTTGTCTGGGTGTTCCTGATGAACGCCGTCGACCTGGTACCGGTTGACTGGATTCCGCAGGTAGCCGCCATCATTACCGGCGACCCGCATCTGGTCTTCCGTGCCGTTCCGACCACTGACCCGAATGCGACCCTGGGCATGTCCCTGTCGGTATTCGCGTTGATCATTTTCTACAGCATCAAGGTCAAGGGCATCAGCGGCTTCATCGGCGAACTGACCCTGCACCCGTTCGGCAGCAAGAACATTTTCGTTCAAGCCCTGCTGATCCCGGTGAACTTCCTGCTGGAGTTCGTGACGCTGGTGGCCAAGCCAATCTCCCTGGCACTGCGTCTGTTCGGCAACATGTACGCCGGCGAGCTGGTCTTCATTCTGATTGCTGTGATGTTCGGTAGCGGTCTGCTCTGGCTTAGTGGCCTGGGCGTAGTTCTGCAGTGGGCGTGGGCTGTGTTCCACATCCTGATCATCACCCTGCAGGCGTTTATCTTCATGATGCTGACCATCGTTTACCTGTCGATGGCGCACGAAGAGAACCATTAAGACCAGTCTCGACTGGTCTGATGTCCCACCCGGTAAAACGGGTGGGTGCCCGAACAGGGCTATGAAACGATTTGTTTTACCGCTTTAAAATCTAAAAAACCTAAACCATACGACGTAAAAGTCGGGAGGAAAGATGGAAACTGTAGTTGGTCTAACCGCTATCGCTGTTGCACTGTTGATCGGCCTGGGCGCACTGGGTACCGCAATTGGTTTCGGCCTGTTGGGCGGCAAGTTCCTGGAAGGCGCAGCGCGTCAGCCAGAAATGGTTCCAATGCTGCAAGTCAAAATGTTCATCGTTGCCGGTCTGCTCGACGCCGTAACCATGATCGGTGTTGGTATCGCTTTGTTCTTCACCTTCGCGAACCCATTCGTTGGTCAACTCGCTGGCTAATCACTCGAACCTTCGAGTTGATTGGTGTGATGTGCAACGAATGAGCGAGGTGTTGGCGTGAACATTAATGCAACCCTGATTGGCCAGTCCGTTGCGTTCTTCATTTTTGTACTGTTTTGCATGAAGTTCGTGTGGCCTCCGGTCATCGCGGCTTTGCACGAACGTCAGAAGAAGATCGCGGATGGACTGGACGCTGCCAGCCGAGCAGCTCGCGACCTGGAGTTGGCCCATGAGAAAGTGGGTCAGCAACTGCGCGAAGCGAAAGCTCAGGCAGCCGAAATCATTGAGCAAGCCAAGAAACGCGGTAACCAGATCGTCGAAGAGGCTGTTGAAAAAGCCCGTGTCGACGCTGACCGTGTGAAGGCTCAGGCTCAGGCCGAGATCGAGCAGGAACTGAACAGTGTCAAAGACGTGCTGCGTGCCCAACTGGGTGCACTGGCTGTCGGCGGCGCCGAGAAGATCCTGGGTGCCACAATCGATCAAAACGCGCACGCGGAGCTGGTAAACAAACTGGCTGCTGAAATTTAAGCGAGGGCGATCATGGCAGAATTGACCACGTTGGCCCGACCTTACGCTAAGGCAGCCTTCGAGCACGCCCAGGCCCACCAGCAACTGGCCTCTTGGTCAGCCATGCTCGGCCTGGCTGCAGCAGTGTCGCAAGACGACACCATGCAGCGCGTGCTCAAGGCCCCGCGACTGACGAGCGCAAACAAGGCCGCCACGTTTATTGACGTGTGCGGCGACAAGTTTGATGCCAAGGCACAGAACTTCATTAACGTCGTTGCCGAAAACGACCGTCTCCCGCTTTTGCCGGAGATATCCGCTCTGTTCGACCTGTACAAGGCCGAACAAGAGAAGTCGGTAGACGTTGAAGTGACCAGTGCTTTTGCATTGAACCAAGAACAGCAAGACAAACTCGCCAAGGTTCTCAGTGCACGACTCAACCGGGAAGTGCGCCTGCAAGTCGAGGAAGACAAATCCCTGATCGGGGGCATTGTCATCCGCGCCGGCGACCTGGTTATCGATGGCTCGGTTCGCGGCAAACTCGCGAACCTTGCCGAAGCATTGAAATCTTGAGTTTGAAGGGGCAGCAGAGCAATGCAGCAACTCAATCCTTCCGAAATAAGTGAAATTATCAAGGGCCGCATCGACAAACTCGATGTGACCTCCCAAGCCCGTAACGAAGGCACTGTCGTCAGCGTATCTGACGGTATCGTGCGGATTCACGGTCTGGCCGACGTTATGTACGGCGAGATGATCGAGTTTCCGGGCGGCGTCTTCGGTATGGCTCTCAACCTCGAGCAAGACTCTGTAGGTGCCGTTGTATTGGGCGCTTACCAGTCTCTGGCTGAAGGCATGAGCGCCAAGTGCACCGGCCGCATCCTCGAAGTTCCGGTGGGTAAGGAACTGTTGGGTCGCGTAGTCGACGCACTGGGTAACCCTGTTGACGGCAAAGGTCCACTGGGCAACACCGAGACCGACGCGGTCGAGAAAGTTGCTCCTGGCGTGATCTGGCGTAAGTCGGTAGACCAGCCTGTACAGACTGGCTACAAGGCTGTCGATGCCATGATCCCTGTCGGCCGTGGCCAGCGTGAGCTGATCATCGGTGACCGTCAGATCGGTAAAACCGCTCTGGCGATCGACGCGATCATCAACCAGAAAAACAGCGGCATTTTCTGCGTCTACGTAGCGATCGGTCAGAAGCAATCGACCATCGCCAACGTGGTTCGCAAGCTGGAAGAAAACGGCGCTCTGGCCAACACGATCATCGTGGCTGCCAGTGCTTCGGAATCTCCTGCGCTGCAATTCCTGGCACCGTACTCCGGTTGCACCATGGGTGAATTCTTCCGCGACCGCGGTGAAGACGCGCTGATCGTTTATGACGATCTGTCCAAGCAAGCAGTGGCTTACCGCCAGATTTCCCTGCTGCTGCGCCGTCCACCAGGCCGTGAAGCTTACCCAGGCGACGTGTTCTATCTCCACTCCCGTCTGCTGGAGCGCGCATCCCGCGTTTCGGAAGAATACGTAGAGAAGTTCACCAACGGCGCAGTGACCGGCAAAACCGGTTCCCTGACCGCACTGCCGATCATCGAAACCCAGGCTGGCGACGTTTCCGCGTTCGTTCCGACCAACGTGATTTCCATCACCGACGGTCAGATCTTCCTGGAATCGGCCATGTTCAACTCCGGGATCCGTCCTGCTGTGAACGCCGGTGTTTCGGTATCCCGTGTGGGTGGTGCCGCTCAGACCAAGATCATCAAGAAGCTGTCCGGTGGTATCCGTACCGCTCTGGCTCAGTACCGTGAACTGGCGGCATTCGCCCAGTTCGCTTCTGACCTGGACGAAGCGACCCGTAAGCAACTTGAGCATGGTCAGCGCGTTACCGAGCTGATGAAGCAGAAGCAATACGCACCAATGTCGATCGCTGACATGGCGCTGTCGCTGTATGCCGCTGAGCGTGGGTTCCTGACTGACGTCGAAATCACCAAGATCGGCAGCTTTGAACAAGCGCTGATTGGTTTCTTCAACCGCGATCACGCCGATTTGATGGCGAAGATCAACGTGAAGGGTGACTTCAATGACGAAATCGATGCTGGCATGAAAGCCGGTATCGAGAAGTTCAAGGCCACCCAAACCTGGTAAGCCGCAGCGGGAGCCGCAAGGCTCCCGCTTGCTAACCTGATAGGTGTTACATGGCAGGCGCAAAAGAGATTCGCAGTAAGATTGCGAGCATCAAAAGCACGCAAAAGATTACCAGCGCCATGGAAAAAGTGGCGGTCAGCAAAATGCGCAAGGCACAAATGCGCATGGCTGCTAGCCGTCCTTACGCGGAGCGCATCCGCCAGGTTATTGGCCATCTGGCCAACGCCAACCCGGAATATCGCCACCCATTCA
This sequence comes from Pseudomonas sp. PGPR40, assembly GCF_022014505.1. Classification (NCBI taxonomy): domain Bacteria; kingdom Pseudomonadati; phylum Pseudomonadota; class Gammaproteobacteria; order Pseudomonadales; family Pseudomonadaceae; genus Pseudomonas; species Pseudomonas sp. PGPR40. The sequence goes on from NZ_JAKLSP010000018.1 coordinate 20,800, forward strand.
TGATCGACCGTGAAGTAAAGCGCGTCGGTTACGTTGTGGTGAGCAGTGACCGTGGTCTGTGTGGTGGCTTGAACACCAACCTGTTCAAGGCCCTGGTCAAGGACATGGCGGTAAACCGCGAAAACGGCGTCGAGATTGATCTGTGTGTAGTGGGTAGCAAGGGTGCGGCTTTCTTCCGCAACTTCGGCGGTAACGTCGTTGCAGCTATCAGCCACCTGGGTGAAGAGCCGTCGATCAATGACCTGATCGGCAGCGTCAAGGTGATGCTGGATGCCTACCTGGACGGCCGTATTGACCGCCTGTCCGTGGTGTCCAACAAGTTCATCAACACCATGACGCAACAGCCTACCGTGGAGCAGTTGATTCCACTGGTGGCAACCCCGGATCAAGAACTCAAGCACCACTGGGATTATCTGTACGAACCGGACGCCAAAGAGCTGCTTGACGGCTTGATGGTCCGTTACGTGGAGTCGCAGGTCTACCAGGCGGTGGTCGAGAACAACGCGGCTGAACAAGCTGCGCGGATGATCGCGATGAAGAACGCTACCGACAACGCCGGTGATTTGATCAGCGATTTGCAGCTGGTCTACAACAAGGCGCGTCAGGCTGCGATCACCCAAGAGATCTCGGAAATCGTCGGCGGCGCTGCCGCGGTTTAACGGTTCAAATATTCAGAGGATCCAGCTATGAGTAGCGGACGTATCGTTCAAATCATCGGCGCCGTTATCGACGTGGAATTTCCACGCGACAGCGTACCGAGCATCTACAACGCGCTGACAGTTCAAAGCGCGGCCGGGACCACCCTGGAAGTTCAGCAGCAGCTGGGCGACGGCGTGGTTCGTACCATTGCGATGGGTTCCACCGAAGGCTTGAAGCGCGGTCTGGACGTCATCGACTCCGGCACAGCCATCTCCGTACCCGTCGGTAAAGCGACCCTGGGCCGGATCATGGACGTTCTGGGTAACCCGATCGACGAAGCTGGCCCGATCGACACCGAAGAGCGCTGGGGCATTCACCGTCCTGCGCCATCCTTCGCTGAACAAGCGGGCGGCAACGACCTGCTGGAAACCGGCATCAAGGTTATCGACCTGGTTTGCCCGTTCGCCAAGGGCGGTAAAGTCGGTCTGTTCGGTGGTGCCGGTGTAGGCAAAACCGTAAACATGATGGAACTGATCCGTAACATCGCCATCGAGCACAGCGGTTATTCCGTGTTCGCCGGTGTGGGTGAGCGTACTCGTGAGGGTAACGACTTCTACCACGAGATGAAGGATTCCAACGTTCTGGACAAAGTGGCACTGGTTTACGGTCAGATGAACGAGCCGCCGGGTAACCGTCTGCGCGTAGCACTGACCGGCCTGACCATGGCCGAGAAGTTCCGTGACGAAGGTAACGACGTTCTGCTGTTCGTCGACAACATCTATCGTTACACCCTGGCCGGTACTGAAGTATCCGCACTGCTGGGCCGTATGCCTTCTGCAGTAGGTTACCAGCCGACCCTGGCCGAAGAGATGGGCGTTCTGCAAGAACGTATCACTTCGACCAAAGAAGGTTCGATCACCTCGATCCAGGCGGTATACGTACCAGCGGATGACTTGACTGACCCGTCGCCAGCGACCACCTTCGCCCACTTGGACGCTACCGTCGTTCTGTCCCGTGACATCGCTTCCCTGGGTATCTACCCGGCGGTCGATCCACTCGACTCGACTTCGCGTCAGCTGGACCCGAACGTAATCGGCCAGGACCACTACGACACCGCTCGCGGCGTTCAGTACGTTCTGCAGCGTTACAAAGAACTGAAGGACATCATTGCGATCCTGGGTATGGACGAGCTGTCGGAAGCCGACAAGCAGTTGGTAAACCGGGCTCGTAAGATCCAGCGTTTCTTGTCGCAGCCGTTCTTCGTGGCTGAAGTCTTCACCGGTGCTTCGGGTAAATACGTTTCCCTGAAAGACACCATTGCTGGCTTCAAAGGCATCCTCAACGGTGACTACGACCACCTGCCAGAACAAGCGTTCTACATGGTCGGCGGCATCGAAGAAGCGATCGAGAAAGCCAAGAAACTGTAATCCCGGCGCCCGGCAACGGGCGCTAATTTAGGTTGAGGCAATCAGATGGCTATGACAGTCCATTGCGATATCGTCAGCGCGGAAGGAGAAATCTTTTCCGGTCTGGTCGAGATGGTGATTGCGCACGGTGCTCTGGGTGATCTTGGTATCGCTCTGGGTCACGCGCCGTTGATCACTAATCTCAAGCCGGGCCCGATCCGCCTGGTCAAGCAGGGCGGGGAAGAGGAGGTGTATTACATCTCCGGTGGTTTCCTCGAGGTTCAGCCGAACATGGTCAAGGTGCTTGCCGACACTGTGCAACGTGCTGCCGACCTGGATGAAGCCTCCGCTCAGGAAGCCGTCAAGGCTGCCGAGAAGGCTCTGCACGACAGAGGCGGTGAGTTCGACTACGGTGCTGCTGCCGCACGTCTGGCCGAAGCTGCAGCTCAGCTGCGCACCGTCCAGCAGATCCGCAAGAAGTTCGGCCATTAAATCGGCCTTCGACTTTTTGTGCGATTGATTAAAAAGGGTAGCCTCGGCTACCCTTTTTTCTTTTCCGACTTTCATCACCCGGTCGCAGTCGCTGACCTCCCAGGATTAGTAGCCTGTCATGTCTCTTGAAATCGTTATCCTCGCTGCCGGCCAAGGCACTCGCATGCGTTCGGCCTTGCCAAAAGTCCTGCATCCTATTGCCGGTAATTCGATGCTTGGCCATGTTATCCACAGTGCCCGGCAACTTGATCCCCAGCGCATCCATGTGGTGATCGGCCATGGTGCTGAAGTGGTGCGCGAGCGCCTGGCCGCCGATGACCTGAATTTCGTCCTGCAGGACCAACAGCTGGGTACTGGTCATGCAGTGGCCCAGGCTGTGCCGTTCATCGAGTCCGACACGGTGCTGATTCTGTACGGCGACGTGCCGTTGATCGAAGTCGAAACCCTGCAACGTTTGCTCAAGCATGTCGTGCCAGGGCAGATGGGCCTGCTGACCGTGGAACTGGACGATGCGACTGGCTATGGCCGCATCGTGCGCGACACTGACGGTAAAGTTGCAGCCATTGTTGAACACAAGGACGCCAACGAGGCTCAACGTGCCATCAACGAAGGCAATACCGGCATCCTTGCTGTTCCTGCCGATCGCTTGGCCGACTGGACGAGCCGTCTGTCGAACAACAATGTACAGGGTGAGTACTACCTGACCGATGTCATCGAAATGGCGGTCAGCGATGGTCTGGTGGTGGCTACCGAGCAACCCCATGACCCCATGGAAGTGCAGGGCGCCAATGATCGCAAGCAACTGGCCGAGCTTGAGCGTCACTACCAGCTGCGCGCCGCTCGTCGTTTGATGGCTCAAGGCGTAACCCTGCGCGATCCGGCACGTTTCGATGTGCGTGGCGAGGTTACCGTCGGTCGTGACGTGCTGATCGACATCAACGTGATCCTCGAAGGCAAAGTGGTCATTGAGGATGACGTAGTGATTGGCCCGAACTGCGTGATCAAGGACAGCACCCTGCGCAAAGGCGTGGTGATCAAGGCCAACAGCCATATCGAAGGCGCGATGCTCGGTGAAGGCAGCGATGCCGGTCCGTTCGCTCGTTTGCGGCCGGGCACGGTGCTGGAAGCTCGCGCGCATGTGGGTAACTTCGTTGAGCTGAAGAATGCCCACCTGGGCGAGGGCGCCAAGGCCGGTCATCTGACGTATCTGGGCGACGCCGAGATCGGTGCGCGCACCAACATCGGCGCGGGCACCATCACCTGTAACTACGACGGCGCCAACAAGTGGAAAACCGTGTTGGGTGAAGATGTGTTCATCGGTTCCAACAACTCGTTGGTGGCGCCTGTGGATATCTCAGCGGGTGCGACGACGGCGGCTGGTTCGACCATTACGCAGAATGTGGATAAGGCTCAGTTGGCCGTGGGGCGGGCTCGGCAGAAGAATATCGATGGCTGGAAACGGCCGGAGAAGGTCAAGAAGAGTTAAGTTATCCACAGCGCATGATGTGGCGCTCATGAGATCGCTTTCGCGGGCAAGCCTCGCTCCTACAGGATTTGAGGTCGTTCACAAATGTGTTTACGACTCCGGCCCTGTAGGAGCGAGGCTTGCCCGCGAAGCTTTTATCCACAGATCTTTTTTCGCATGCCCGCTTGACGAAGTTTCGCTAATAGGTTTTGATTGCTTACGTTATCTTTCGAATCGAAACTTACTAAGCCATGTCAAAGCGCAACACACCCCAACGCCGCCATAACATCCTCGCCTTGCTCAATGAGCAGGGGGAAGTCAGTGTGGACGAACTGGCCAAGCGCTTCGAAACCTCGGAAGTTACGATTCGCAAGGATTTGGCGGCGCTTGAAAGCAATGGTCTGTTGCTGCGTCGCTATGGCGGGGCGATTACCATGCCTCAGGAACTTGTCGCCGATCTCGGCCAACCAATTTCCAAATACAAGCAGGCCATTGCCCGCGCCGCCGTCACGCGAATCCGCGAGCATGCGCGAATCATCATCGACAGCGGCAGTACCACCGCCGCGATGATCCCGGAACTCGGCCAACAACCGGGTCTGGTGGTGATGACCAACTCCCTGCACGTCGCCAACGCTTTGAACGAACTCGAGCACGAGCCGGTGCTGTTGATGACCGGGGGTACCTGGGACCCGCATTCCGAGTCCTTCCAGGGTCAGGTGGCCGAGCAAGTACTACGCTCATATGACTTTGATCAGTTATTTATCGGTGCCGATGGCATCGATCTGGTGCGCGGAACCACCACTTTCAATGAATTGCTGGGTTTGAGCCGTGTCATGGCCGAAGTTGCCCGCGAAGTGATCGTGATGGTCGAGGCCGACAAGATCGGCCGCAAAATTCCCAATCTGGAGCTGCCATGGAGCAGTGTCCATACCCTCATTACCGATGATCGTCTGCCACTGGAGGCACGCGATCAGATTCAGGCCCGCGGCATTAATTTGATTTGCGCCGCCGTCAGTCAGGAGAACTAGCATGTGTGGAATTGTCGGTGCAGTCGCAGAACGTAACATTAGCGCTATCCTGCTCGAAGGCCTCAAGCGTCTGGAATACCGTGGTTATGACAGCGCCGGTGTGGCGGTGTACACCAACGATGAAAAACTCTTGCGCATGCGTCGTCCGGGCAAGGTCAGCGAACTGGAACAGGCGTTGATCGAAGAGCCTCTGGTCGGCCGCCTGGGCATTGCCCATACCCGCTGGGCGACCCACGGTGCGCCGTGCGAACGCAACGCTCACCCGCATTTTTCAGGCGATCTGGCGGTGGTGCACAACGGCATCATCGAGAACCATGAAGCCCTGCGCGAGCAACTCACGGCTTTGGGCCACGTATTCACCTCGGACACTGACACTGAAGTCATCGCGCATTTGCTGCACGAAAAACTCAAAGTGCAACCCGACCTGACGCTGGCCCTGAAAGCGACCGTGAAAGAGTTGCACGGTGCTTACGGTCTGGCGGTGATCAGCGCCCTTCAACCGGATCGTCTGGTGGCGGCCCGTAGTGGTAGCCCATTGGTGATCGGTCTGGGTCTGGGCGAAAACTTCCTGGCCTCCGACCAATTGGCACTGCGCCAGGTCACTGACCGCTTCATGTATCTGGAAGAAGGCGATATCGCCGAAATTCGCCGCGATAGCGTGCAGATCTGGGACATCAACGGCGCACTCGTCGAGCGTGAAAGCGTTCAGTACCGTGACGGTGCCGAAGCCGCCGATAAAGGTGAATTCCGGCATTACATGCTCAAGGAAATTCATGAGCAACCGGTCGTGGTGCAGCGCACTCTCGAAGGTCGTCTGGGCCATAATCAGGTTCTGGTCGAGGCATTTGGCCCAACAGCTGCCGAGCTATTCGCCAAGGTGCGCAATGTCCAGATCGTCGCCTGTGGTACCAGCTATCACGCCGGCATGGTTGCCCGGTATTGGCTCGAAGAATTGGCCGGTATCCCGTGTCAGGTCGAAGTCGCCAGCGAATTCCGCTATCGCAAAGTAGTGGTGCAGCCGGACACGCTGTTCGTGAGCATCTCCCAGTCCGGTGAAACTGCCGACACATTGGCTGCCCTGCGCAATGCCAAAGAGCTGGGTTTCCTTTCCAGCCTGGCGATTTGCAACGTCGGCATCAGTTCTCTTGTGCGTGAATCAGACCTGACGCTGCTGACCCAGGCCGGTCGCGAAATCGGTGTCGCCTCGACCAAAGCCTTCACCACTCAACTGGTTGGCCTGCTGTTGCTGACTCTGTCTCTGGGTCAGGTTCGCGGAACATTGGCAGAAGGCGTAGAAGCCACGCTGGTCGAAGAATTGCGTCGCTTGCCAACCCGTTTGGGCGAAGCCCTGGCCATGGACAGCACCGTGGAGAAAATCGCCGAGCTGTTCGCCGAGAAGAACCACACGCTGTTCCTCGGTCGCGGTGCGCAATTCCCAGTGGCGATGGAAGGGGCTCTCAAGCTCAAGGAAATTTCCTACATTCACGCAGAAGCCTATCCAGCGGGCGAACTGAAACATGGCCCGTTGGCGCTTGTGGATAACGATATGCCAGTGGTCACCGTGGCGCCGAACAACGAGTTGCTGGAAAAACTGAAGTCCAACCTCCAGGAAGTCCGCGCCCGTGGCGGTGAGTTGATCGTCTTCGCCGACGAACAAGCTGGAATGACCAATGGCGAAGGCACTCATGTCGTCCAGATGCCGCACATCCACGACATCCTGTCGCCGATCCTCTACACCATTCCGTTGCAGTTGTTGTCGTATTACGTTGCCGTGTTGAAAGGCACGGACGTTGACCAGCCGCGTAACCTGGCGAAGTCGGTGACGGTGGAATAAGTTATCCACAGGTGATCGAAACAATTAAAAATCGCAGCCTACGGTTGCGATTTTTTTTATCTGAATGAAGGACATGCCCGATGGACCGCTTCCAGGAAATGCAGGTCTTCACCACCGTCGCTCAAGAACAAGGCTTCTCGGCGGCAGCGCGGCGTTTGGGGATGTCGGCGGCCAGTGTCACCCGGGCGGTGGCGGCGCTTGAAAAGCGCATCGGCACCCAATTGCTGACACGTACCACCCGCAGCGTGCATTTGAGCGAGGCGGGTCAGCGTTATCTGGAGGACTGTCGGAGAATTCTCACCGAGGTGCAGGAAGCCGAGGATTCGGCAGCAGGAAGCCACGCCCAACCCCGTGGGCAGCTGACGATCACGGCGCCGGTATTGTTCGGTGATTTGTTCGTTACGCCGGTCATGGTCGGTTACTTGTCTCAATTCCCTGAAGTCAGCATCAACGCTCTACTGGTCGATCGGGTGGTGAGCATGGTCGAGGAGGGCATCGATGTGGCTGTGCGCATCGGTGAGTTGCCTGACAGCAATCAACATGCAATTCGCGTGGGCGAAGTGCGGCGGGTGATCTGCGCATCCCCTGGATTCCTGACCGACCATGGTCGGCCCCGCCATCCTGCAGATTTGAGCGCAGCCCCGATCATCGCTACCTCGTCTATCGGGCAGCACAGAAGCTGGCCGTTCCTTGACGGGGGAGAGCCGATCAGCATTCGTCTGGAACCGCGTCTTGTGGTCACCGCCAATCAGGCGGCTATCACGGCCGCCGCCATGGGGCTGGGACTGACCCGAGTGCTGTCGTATCAAGTGGCGAGCAAGGTCGCCGCCGGTGAGCTCGAAATTGTTCTGGCTGATTTCGAACTGCCGCCATTACCCATCCATGTGGTCTACCAGGGTGGGCGCAAGGCCCCGGTGCGGGTCCGTAGTTTTGTCGACTTCACGGTGAAGGTGCTGCGCGAACACCCTGCCCTGCGCTACTGAGGTTGTTGCACTGGCTGAAATAATGGATTGCGTTTGCTGGTTATTCTGTTGTTTTGGTTGCGGATGGAAGATAGCCCCCTATCGGCGCTGATCTTTCCTGAACGGCGCCACCACCCAGCGGAGTCGACCATGCAAGCCATCAAACTCTTCAACTTTCCCCGTTCTGGCCATGCACACCGTGTGGAGCTGATGCTGTCGTTGTTGCAACTGCCGACCGAGCTGATCTTCGTCGATTTGGCCAAGGGCGCGCACAAGCAGGCGGATTTTCTGGCGCTCAACCCGTTCGGGCAGGTGCCGGTGATTGATGATCAAGGCGTGGTGCTGGCCGATTCCAACGCGATCCTGGTTTACCTTGCGCAGAAATACGGCAACGGTCAGTGGCTGCCAACCGATCCAGTCGGTGCAGCCAAGGTTCAGCGCTGGTTATCGGTCGTCGCCGGGCCGATTGCCTTTGGCCCTGCCAGGGCGAGGCTGATCACTGTGTTTGGTGCGCCTTTCAACGCGCAAGAGGTGATCGCTTATGCCCACACCTGGCTCAAAGTGATCGATCAGGAACTGGGCGCAACGCCCTATCTGGTTGGTAGCGAGCCGACCATCGCCGACATCGCCGCGTATAGCTACATCGCCCACGCACCGGAAGGCAATGTGTCGCTGGACGACTACGCCAACATCCGCGCCTGGCTGGCGCGGATTGAAGCCTTGCCAGGGTTTGTCGGCATGCCGCGCACCGTCGCCGGTTTGCAAAAAACCGCCTGATGCTCATGGCCCGATTCAGTCGGGCTGTTCTTATTGCGCGAGCAGCGCAGGGGAGAAGCCGTTATGGAACGTTCACCATGGCACGCTGGCGAGAAACAGTTGCAGGCTCACGTGGGTGTCGCTGAGCGAATGGACGCATTAGGTCGTAGGGTGATTCGCAGCGAGATGCCGGATCAGCACCGCATGTTCTATCAGCAACTGCCATTCATGCTGTACGGCGCGGTGGATGCTGACGGCAACCCTTGGGCCAGCATTCTTGAAGGGGCACCGGGTTTTGCGCACTCTCCCGAGCCTACGCTGCTGCAGTTCGGCATGCTGCCTGGCCGCGACGACCCTGCGCAATTGCAAGACGGGGCGGCGATCGGTTTGCTCGGTATCGAGTTGCACACCCGACGTCGCAACCGCCTCAATGGTCGAGTCGGCGCTGTAACGGCGAATGGCTTCGAAGTGAAGGTGGAGCAGTCTTTCGGCAATTGCCCGCAGTATATTCAGTTGCGCCAGTTTCGCTCGGTGCCCTTGGCGGATCCGGCGACCCGTGTCGCGCAGCACCTCCACGGGCTGGATGACGCGGCCAAAGCCATGATCGCCGGCGCCGATACCTTCTTTGTCGCCAGTTATGTGGACGTCGATGGCCAACGCTCGGTGGACGTTTCTCATCGGGGTGGCCAGGCCGGTTTCGTCCAGGTAGAGGGCAATCGTCTGACCGTCCCGGACTTTGCCGGCAATATGTTCTTCAACACGTTGGGCAACCTGCTGATCAATCCTCGGGCCGGTTTGCTGTTCATCGATTTTGATACGGGCGACCTGCTGCAGCTCAGTGGTCGTACGCAAATCATCCTCGAAGGCCCGCAGGTCGAAGCCTTTCAAGGGGCCGAGCGGTTGTGGATATTCGAGGTGGAGCGCGTGGTGCGGCGGCCCGCGGCGCTGGCCTTGCGCTGGCGCTTTGACGGCGTGTCACCCACTAGGGTGCGCATCTATTGATGTGGGATCTGTAACTGAACCAGACAACACAGAAAATCCCCTGTGGGAGCGGGCTTGCTCGCGAAAACGGTGTGTCAGACAACTTCGATGTTGAATGTTAAACAGCCTTCGCGAGCAAGCCCGCTCCCACATTTGATCTCGGTTGGCCTGAAGACATTTGCGAATATCCTACAGATTTGGCTGTTCTGAAGGACGATTCCGACAAGCTCTAGCGGTTGTCGTGTCAGAAGTCGGGGGGATAGGCTTCGGGGGTCGCTGTAAATTCAGTGATCGGGTTTGGTCGCCCAGGTTTAGAATGGCGCACTTTTGTGCTTGCTTCATGGCGAGCTGTGAGTGGGAGGGCTTAGGCCCTGCCGGGTTCCATTCCCTGGTCGACCAACCCGCGTACGGTTCGCCACCCTTCTGCTTGGTCGCAGTGTTGGCGAACTCCAGTCCTCGAATGGAGTTTCATCATGTTCAAAGCAACACCGAATCCCCCGGAAACCGATGACGTTTCCCCCTACGAATCCCTCGATTCAAAAAACTCAACGAAGCCGCTAACCGCGCGCTCGATCATTACCTCAACCCATCCGCCCTCAAATCCCCCATGGCCCGCAAGCCGAGCACGATCGTGCCTGATATCAAAGACGAAGACCTGTTGGCTCACACCTGTGAATCGTTGGCCCAGGCCAGTGTGATGGCGAGTGATTTTGCAGGGTATCTGGAAGGGCCGCACCGGCACAAGGCGATGGCGATTCAACAGATCGTCATGCTGGCCGAACTGGCGGTGAACCGGATGCTGGATAACGTCGACGTACCAAAACCTGCGCCACACAGCTGATCCCCTGTAGGAGCGAGGCTTGCCCGCGAAGGCGGCGTATCAGTCGACATCAATGTTGAATGTCAGGCCGCCTTCGCGGGCAAGTCGGATCGCCGCACCGCTCGCTCCTACAGAGTTATGCGTAGGACAGGGATTTCTCTTCCAGCAGGTCCTGATACAACTCCGTCCACTTGCGACCCATTTCTTCCGCCGTGAACAATTGCCGATAACGCGCCTCAGCCTTCACGCCCATTTCGGCTGCAAGCATCGGGTTTTCCCACAGCGTGCGCATGGCTTCACGGAACGCCTGTGGATGACTCGGCGGCACTACCAGCCCGGTTTCGTTATGAATGTTGATGTAGCTGGTGCCGGTGCCGATTTCGCTGGAGATCATCGGTTTGCCGTACATCGCGCCTTCAAGCAGCGAGATGCCGAACGCTTCGGAGCGCAAGTGCGACGGGAATACGATGGCGTAACTCAGTTGCAGCAGCGCGACTTTGTCTTCGTCTCCCAAGCGTCCGAGGAAGTGAATATTGCGTAAACCCAAGGCCGCGGCCTGGGCGTGCAGTTCGACTTCCAGCGGCCCGGCGCCGACGATCACCACCGGATAATTCACGTCTTTCAAGGCGTCGAGCAGGATATGCAGGCCTTTGTAATAGCGCATCACGCCCACAAACAGGAAAAACTTATCCCCAAGCGTTTGCCGCCAATGGTCCATGCGTTCGTTGTCGGGCTGTGGATAACCTGCCTTGTTCAGGCCATAGGGAATGACTCGGGTCTTGTCCTGAAACTGCTGCAACACATCACTGGTGTGCAGGTAGTTGGGGGAGGCGGCGACGATCCGGTCAGCGCTGGCGAGGAAGCGGTTCATCAGTGGTCGGTAAAGTTTAAGCAGGTGCTTCTGGCGAATGATGTCCGAGTGGTAGGTCACGACGCTGGGTTTGTTCAGGCCGCTGAAGAAATGCACCAGGTCCATGAACGGCCACGGGAAGTGGTAATTGACCACGTCCGCCTCAGCGGCCATTTCGCGAAATTGCTTGAAGACGCTGTAAGAAAAACCTGTGGAAGCGAACTGAATGTCGAGTTTGGCCCGATGGACTTCATGCTGCCCGAGTTGCACCACCGGCGGTGTCGGATCGGTACTGAGGGTCAGCACCTGGCCTTCAATGCCATGCTCGGCGCCGCTTTCGCACAACTGGAAGATGACTTGTTCGATCCCGCCGACCGAGTCAGGCAGGTACGTCTTGAAAAAATGAAGAACTCGCATTCAACCTCCCATAGCCTGGCGGTAGGCGCGGGCGGTGATCTTCGCGCAACGCTCCCAGGAAAAAAGCCTTGCCTGCTGCAATCCGGCTTTTCGGCATGCCTGCCAATGTGTTTGATCGTCGATCAGACGGCGCATGGCATCGCGCAAGCCGTCTGGATCGTCAGGTTCAATATAGTTGCCCGCAACGCCTGCGACTTCGGGCATGGCCGAGCGTCGAGTCAGGATGACGGGCGTGCCGCTGGCCATGGCCTCCAGCACCGGTAGGCCGAAGCCTTCGTAGAGCGACGGAAAAATCAGCGCCCGAGCGCCCGCCAACAACTGTGCGACCTGCTCGTCGGGCAGATAACCGAGCAAACACACATGACCATTGGCCAATGCCTGGTGCAGCTCATCGCTGAATTGCTCGCGCTGCCAGCCGGCCATGCCGACGATCAGCAGCGGAAAGCGCTGACGCAACGCTTCCGGTAGTTGGGCGTGGGCGCGCAGGGCCAGAGTCAGGTTCTTGCGTGGTTCCAGAGTGCCGACGCAGAGAAAGTAATCCCGCATCTCGACTCCATGAGCATTGAGCACCGCATCGATGACTTCGGGTTCGCGCGGGTGGAAACGTGCCGCCACGCCCAGCGGTGCGACCACAAAACGCTCGGCCGGCAGGGCGAACCAGGCCTGAGCTTCGTCGGCGATGTACTGCGAATCGGTGAGAATCAACCGCGCCTGTTGCACGCCCTCGGCCAGTCGCCGCTCGATTTCTCGCAGGCGCGCCGGTGGTTGCGTCTCGGGATAGTGCAAGTGCGTCAGGTCATGCAGGGTGATGACCGTCGGGCCGTCGAACGACAACGGCCACAGACTGGGTTCGTGATAAAGGTCGATCGCCTGGGCGCGGCCTTGATCAAAGCGTTTCTGCGTCAGCCAGCGTCGAGCCTGATACGCCCCGGGTATCTGCCGCAGCAATGGCGTCAGTCGCGAGTAGCCCGGCATGGCGGCCTCGGGTAGCGAAGAACTCCAGCCCCAGCCATGGAACAGCGACAACTCGACGTCTGGCTCATCGGCCAGGGCATTCACCAGTTCGGCGACGTAATGGCCGATGCCGGTTCGCGGGGCCTGGAGAATTCGGGCGTTAAGGGCAATTCGCATGTTGCCTCACTTGCACCACGGGTGTTTCCACAAGGTTGCGCAGGGTTCGTTCGGCCAGTTGCGCACTGGCTTCACGCCAGCCGATCCAGCGCCAGTCCGCCACATTGCGAGCCGCCGGGAATAGTTTGCTGCTCTCGAATCGAGCAACCAGATCGGCCAGGCTTTGTGGTTCGGCCAGGTCAAAGTACGCCATGAACTCGCCGCCTATTTCACGGAAAACCGGGATGTCACTGCCCATGGCCGGTAAGCCACGCTGCATGGCTTCTACCAATGGCAAGCCGAAGCCTTCGACGTAGGACGGAAACACCAGCGCACTGGCGTGGGAATAGGCGTGTTCGAGACTGGTGTCGCTGAGGTCGTTAAACATGAACAGTCGGGTGTTCAACTGCGGGTGATTGCGCACCCGAGCGAGCAGGGCATCGCACTTCCAGCCAATGCGCCCGGCGATGCACAACCGTGCTTTCGAGCCGGCGGCCCAGGCCAGTTCAAAGGCGTCCAGCAAGTAGTCATGGTTCTTGCGCGGCTCGATGGTGCTGACCATCAGAAACACCGGTTCCGGGGTCTCGAACAGCCGTGTCAAACGCGTTTCGACGGCGGCGGTTTCTTCGCGCAGGTCCAGCTCGGAGCCCAGGTGGAAATAGTCGAACCACAAGGTGTCGGCTTTGGCAGGGCCGACGCGACGATGCAATTCATCGCGCACCTGATCGCGCACAGTGGCCGAAATCGCCACGTAGCCGTCGGCGGTTTTGGCGATCCAGTCGAACCATTCGTTGAAAATCTGCACCAGCCGCGCGTCGTAGAACTGCGGGTGGGTCAGGGGAATCAGGTCGTAGATCACCGAGACAATGCCCACGCCTTCGCGTTTGAGTTGTTCGGCCAACGGGAAGAAATCGGCGTGCCAGGACGAATCCAGCAACACGAGTTGATCGCCCGGTTGATGCTGCAACGGCGAGCAACGTTTGGGCAGGTGATATTGGTTGATCCGGTCGATCACCCGCAACGGTACGCTGAACCCCGCCAGTGTGGTAAGGCGGTAGGCCACGTATAGCGCACGTCGGGCCCATCGCGATGTGCAGCGTTTGTCGAGGCGCTGGTGCAGTTGCCAGAAACGATGGGCCAATCGCTCCAGGCGCCCGCCGAACTCCATCAGGCCGTTGAAAAAAGGGATGTCCGAAGGGCTCAGTTTCAGAACCCGGTAGAGCTTGCCTTTGAGCATCACCACCGGAATGCACTCAACGCCGTCGACGTGTTCAGGCAACTGATTAATGACGTTGCGCACCACCCGCTGAATGCCCGAATTGACCTTGGGGTGCTGGAACACGTACGTGCATTCCACCAGAAGACGGGTCATGGCGTGTTCTCCGAGACAATCGATTCGGCTGTGCGCGTGATAGTGGTTTTCGCCCCCAGCCACGAGCAGCCGACAAAGTCTTCGTGTCGGTTGTTGATCACGTGGAACACCAGGCCATAGTCGCGCCACTCGAAATTGCGGTCCAGGTGCGAGTCCAGCCGCGACAAGCTCAGGGCCACGGAATAGTTGCCCTTGCCCAGGCCCATGACAAAGGCAAAGCGGTAGGTCACCCGCTCGCCGGCCAGCAGGTCGGTGAGGGCGAGGTCCTGACGATGGGTGTTGATGCCGTACATGGCCTGGCCCAGGCGATCCTTGATCATGAAACCCAGCACCAGGCGTTCGATGTCCCGGCGCACTTCGACTTGCACCTCGAGCACCACCGACTGGCCGACTTCGGCAGCATCGATGGCGCGTTCGCGCTCATCGAGCATGCGCACGCTGATGATCCCGGCTTCACCGGTGCCGGAAACGGTTTGCACCTGGCCGTCCGCGAGTATTTCCTGACGTACGGTCTGGCCTTCTCGCTCGGCGAGCAGGGCGTTGTAGTAATCCATGACGGCTTCGGGCTTGCCATGCATGGCCATGCGACCGTTTTCCAGAAGGATCGCCGAGTCGCAGATCGACTGGATCGCCGAGCGATCGTGGGACACGATCAGCAACGTGGTGCCGGCCTTGCGGAAGCTGCGGATGCGATCGAAGCTTTTGTGCTGGAAGTAGGCGTCGCCCACCGACAACGCTTCGTCGACGATCAGGATATCCGGGCGCCGCGCGGTGGCCACGCTGAACGCCAGGCGCATCTGCATGCCGCTGGAATAGGTGCGCACCGGGTGGTCGATGGCTTCGCCGATTTCCGCGAAGTGTTCGATTTGCGGCATCAGGCTTTCGATTTCTTCGACCTGCATGCCCAGCAATTGCCCGGCCATGACCGCGTTTTGCCGGCCGGTGAAATCGGGGTGAAAGCCCATGCCCAGTTCCAGCAGCGCGGCGACGCGCCCTTCGAGCTGGATCTGTCCACAGGTGGGTTGGGTGGTGCCGGTGATCATCTTAAGCAAGGTACTTTTGCCGGCACCGTTGACCCCGACGATGCCCACCGCTTCACCGGGAGCGATCTCGAATGCGACGTCTTGCAGCACCCAGTGCTGGCGATGACGAATCGGCGAAAACGGGATCAGCCACTCAGCCAGTCGACTCCAGCGCGTGGGGTATTGTTTGTAGGCCTTGCCCAGGCCGGTCACGCGTATGTGCCCCATCAGAGTTCATCCACCATTTCGCCGACCCGCTGACGAAACAGTCGCAGCCCGATCAGGCAGAACAACACACCGATCACGAAGATCGGCAGCAGCGAACTCCAGACCGGCCATTGCCCGTAGAGGAACAGGTTCTGGTAGCTGCCGATCAGGTTGGTCATGGGGTTGAGTTGCAACAGCCGTTGCACCCACTCGGGCAGGATGCTCAACGGGTACACGATCGGGGTCAGCCAGAACCAGAATTGCAGGCAGATGCCGAAAAATTGCCCGACGTCGCGAAAGAATACGTTCAGCACACCGAGGATCATCCCCAGCCCGGCGCAGAACATCACTTGCAACGCCATCAGCGGCAGCAACGCCAGCAGGGCCATGCCCGGCAGGCGTCCGGTGATCAGCAGAAACCCCAGGAACAGACCGATGATGATCGCGAAGTTGATGCCGGCATTGAACAGCACGATCACCGGCAGGCAGATTCTCGGGAAGCTGATTTTCTTCAGCAGGTTGGCGTTTTCCAGAAACATGTTCTGGCTGCGCAGGGTGATTTCCGAGAACAGGCCCCAGGTCAGCAACCCGGCGCAGAGGTAGATGCTGTAGGCCATGCCGTCATCCACACCCGGCAAGCGGGCGCGCATGATGTGGGAAAAAATTACGGTGTAGACGACGATCATCGACAGCGGGTTGAGCACGGTCCACAGGGCACCGAACAGCGAATTGCGATAACGCGCTTGAAACTCTCGCTTGACGCTACCGAGGATGAAACCTCGATAGCCCCACAGCGAGCGATACAGGGAAAGCAGCATTCAAACCGTCCTGCCGTATTGGTCTTCGAAGCGAACGATATCGTCCTCCCCCAGATATTCGCCGCTTTGCACTTCGATGATCACCAGATCGATCACGCCGGGGTTTTCCAGGCGGTGCCTGTGCCCGGCGGCAATGAACGTCGATTCGTTTTTCGCCACCAGGTGCGAACCGGAACCGTTGTTGGTGACTTTGGCCATGCCTTCGACCACCACCCAGTGTTCATTGCGATGGTGGTGCATCTGCAACGACAACTTGGCGCCGGGTTTGACGACGATACGTTTGATCTTGAAGCGCGGACCTTCCTCGAGCACGGTGTAGGTACCCCAGGGTCGGCTGACCGTGCGGTGCAGGCGATAGGCTTCGTGCTTTTCATCCTTTAGCTGCCGGGCTACCCGACGCACATCCTGGGCGCGGTCGGCGTGGGCCACCAGCAGCGCGTCGGCGGTGTCGATGATGATCAGGTTATCCACACCCACTGCGGCGACCAAGCGGTCTTCGCTCTGGATGAAGTTGTCATGGCTGTCGATGAAAATCGCATCCCCGCTGGCGCGATTGTTCTGTGCATCGGCCGGCACCAAAGCCGCCACTGCGCCCCAGGAACCGATGTCGCTCCAGTCGAAAGAGGCCGGCACCACGACCACTTTGTCGGAGCGCTCCATCAACGCGTAGTCGATGGAGATGTCGGTGATTTCGGCGAAGTGCGTTGGCGACAGCTCCTGTTGCAGACAACCGCCGGTTTCCACCGGCGCACTGGCTGCCATGCAGGCCCGAGCTTGTTCCAGTAGCTCGGGGCCGTGAAGGTGCAACTCGGCCAGCAGCGTAGCGATCGAGAAGCAGAACATCCCCGAATTCCACAGGAAGTTACCGCTCTCCAGATAATGCGTGGCGGTTTGCAGGTCGGGTTTCTCGACGAAGCGCTGCACCTTGGCGGCGCCTTTGTCGTCCAGCGGCGCACCGGTTTCGATGTAGCCGAAGCCGGTTTCCGGGGCTGTCGGCACTACGCCGAACGTCACCAGATGACCCGCCTTGGCCAACGCCACGGCGTGCTCGACCGCGCTCTTCAACGCGTCTTCGTTGAGAATCAGATGGTCGGCAGGCATCACCACCATGATCGCTTCGTCGCCGTGCAGGGCTTGTAGCGAAAGGGCCGCCGCGGCGATGGCCGGGGCCGTATTGCGGCCCGTCGGTTCGAGCAGGAAGTGCCCGCGGTGGCGCTCCAGGCGCGCGTCCTGATAGTGATCCTTGCTCTGGAAGTAATAGTCGCGATTGGTCACCGTGACGATGTCACCCCAGCCATCGAGCAAACCGGCCGCACGCCGATAGGTTTTACCCAGCAGCGACTGACCGTCGGGCAGGGTCATGAACGGCTTGGGATGGCCTTCGCGGGACACCGGCCACAAACGGGTACCGGCACCGCCGGAGAGAATCACGGGAATCAGCATGGCCTACTCCTTGGCGACGCGTTTCATGTCCGCATCCATCATCATGCGGATCAAGGTGTCCAAATCGGTTTTTGGCTTCCAGCCCAGCACGCGTTGGGCCTTGGCCGGGTTGCCAAGCAGCACCTCTACCTCGGCGGGGCGGAAGAACGCCGGGTCAATTTTCACGTAATCCCGGTAGTTGAGGCCGATGTGATCGAAAGCGATGTGGCACATTTCACGCACGGTGGTGGTCACGCCGGTGGCGACCACGTAATCGTCAGGCTTGTCTTGTTGCAGCATCAGCCACATGGCTTCGACGTAGTCGCCGGCAAATCCCCAATCCCGTTTCGCGTCGATGTTGCCCAGGCGCAGCTCCTGCTGTTTGCCCTGTTTGATACGAGCGGCGGCGTCGGTGACTTTACGGGTCACGAACTCGATGCCGCGCAGCGGTGATTCGTGGTTGAACAGGATCCCGCTGCTGGCGTGCAGGTTGAAGCTTTCGCGATAGTTCACGGTGATCCAGTGGCCATAGAGTTTGGCCACGCCGTAAGGGCTGCGCGGATAAAACGGCGTGTTTTCGTCTTGCTGCTCGGCCTGAATCAAGCCGAACATTTCGCTGGTGGACGCTTGATAGAAGCGCGTGTGCGGACTGAACTGACGGATCGCTTCGAGCAGGTGGGTCACGCCCAGGCCGTCGACGATGCCGGTGGTCACCGGTTGATCCCAGGAGGCGGCGACGAAGCTTTGCGCCGCCAGGTTATAGACTTCGTCTGGCGCCGACTTGATCACCGCGCGCTGCACCGAGCAGGCATCGGCCATGTCGCCATCCAGATAAACGATATCGCCCTCGATCCCCGTCTCGCGCAGCCGCCAACGCGAATCGCTGCTGCGTCGCGCTACCAGGCCGTAGACGTTGTAACCCTTGTCGAGCAGCAGTTTGGCCAGATACGCGCCGTCCTGGCCGGTGATCCCTGTGATCAGTGCACTTTTTGTCATTCTTGTCGTACTCGCTTCTCCCAGTCGGACAGGATCGCCCGCAGGGATTGTTGTGTTGTGATTTCAGGCGTCCATCCTGTGGTCTGGACAAGCTTGGCATGGCTGCCGCAAACGCGACGCTGATCCGCGCGGCGAAGACGTGCCGGATCCTGAATCAGTTGCATATCGATCTGGGCGAGGTCCCCCAGCTGTTCGATCAAACTGCGAATGCTCTGCTCGCGCCCCGAGCAAATGTTGTAGACCTGCCCCGGTGTGCCTTTTTCCAGCAACGCCAGGTAGGCCGATACCACATCGCCGACATCAAGAAAGTCGCGGGTGACATCGATGTCACCGACTTCCAGTTGCGGTGCTTGCAGGCCTTGCTTGATCCGGCTGATTTGTCGCGCAGCGCTGGCGATGACGAAGCTGTCCTTCTGCCCGGTGCCGATGTGGTTGAACGGGCGCGCGACCAAAACTGGCCAGCCCTCGCTCAGGCCCCATTGCAGGCTCAGGAACTCCGCCGACAGTTTGCTCACGGCATAAGGATTGCGGGGGCAGGGTGGCTGGAGTTCGGTGATGGGCAGATCGGTTTCATTGACCTGGCCATAGACGTCACCGGAGCTGACGTACAGGAAGGTGCCGTTAAAGCCGCGGGCTTTGAGGGCTTGAATCAGGTTGAGAGTGCCCAGCAGGTTGATATTCAGCGTACGTGCCGGATCACGAAAGGCTTCGGGGACGAAGGTTTGGCCGGCCAGATGAATGACCGCATCTGGCATCTCGGGCCACAGGCCTTCAAGGCTTTCTGGCCGTTCGAGATCGTACCGGGAGGGGACGCAGAGCAGTTCCCATTCCGAGGCATCAGCCTTCAGTCGGGATTGGATGTGTTGCCCTACGAATCCACTCAGACCCGTCACGAACAGACGCTTTTTCAAGCAGCGACTCCCTTGATCATAAAACCTCGTCCATTCCCCACAGGCTTGATGGAGATGTCTTACAGACCGGGTGGATTACAGGGTCGAAAGACAGGCGAAGTCGTTGTTGTAGTTGTTTGGTAGCCAATCTGTGCCAATTGCGCAGCAATTTCAACAGGTCCCACCGTGACCGATCAGTTCTCGTTTTTGCAGGCCTATTTATTCTCGCCGAGCGGTTCACGAACCCTTGATGGATGTGTTTAGAATGCCCCTCGTCACGATCGTCCAGGGTTCGGCAGGGTTGTTCTGCAACTGCGCGAAACTGACCACTAAAACAAGAATGTAGACGGGCACGAAGACTATAGACGAAGACGGGTACACGACGTCTCGATCGGTGGCTTCGCCGTCATAGAGTGGGGTTGCCGGGATGGCGGCCTCATCGTGGGATGCCATGAATTTTATTCTTTACTCGGACGTCAACGACAGTTCCATCAGCCAGAGTCTCGGTCGTCCCGAATACAGTTATTACTTTGTGCTCAAGGCTTATCGACCGGTGCTCGAAAGCCTTGGACGGGTGCATGTGGTGTGTTCCACCGCCGAGGTCGATCCCCTTTACCGACAGCTGCTTGCCGCCGGCGAAGAGAGCTTGTTCCTGTCCTTCACCCCTCCGCAGAAAACCCTGAACGACCTTGATTGCCCGACGATCTGCGTGGTGGCCTGGGAGTTCGATTCGATTCCCGATGAGCCGTGGGACAACGATCCCCGGCAGGACTGGACGCGCATGCTGGCGCGCCAGGGCCGGGTGATCACGCTCTCCAGTCATACCGCCCGCGCCATCCGCCGGGCCATGGGCGAAGACTTTCCGGTACTGGTCTTGCCGACCCCGCTGTGGGAAAACTTCGCGGCCATTCGTAGCGGCCATGCCAGCGTACCGGTCAACGCCGGTTCGACCCTCGACATCAAGGGCTGCATCCTTGATAGCCGTACGCTCGAACTGTCCGCCGACTCGCTGATTCCACCGCCCTTGACCCTTGAACAGCAGGCCGAACTCGAGGCCTTGCGACCGCCGCCGCTGACCCTGAAACGCCGCTTCGTCATCGCCAGGCACTACCTGCGTCTGTGGGCGCTGGACCTGGGCAAGGCGCAACCGGTGCCGGTTCATCGCACTCATTTTCTGAGCCAGTGGTATTGGGAGGGTATCCAGGATTTATGCTCGGACACTGCCCGATCCTGGCTCGCCAGATACTTGCCGACGATCGCCGGTCCGCAGTCGCTGCCGGTTCCTGTACCGGCGCCGGTAGACCTGCCAGACACGACGGAACAGGTGCAAACCCAGGTCGACGGTGTGGTCTACGTCACCGTGTTCAACCCCCGGGACGGGCGCAAGAACTGGCATCAGTTGATCAGCGCCTTCTGCTGGGCGTTCCGGGAAACCGAGGATGCCACGCTGGTGTTGAAAATTACCCAGAGCGACCTGTCGTCTTATTACAGCGAACTGATGACCTTGCTGGCGCAACTGTCACCTTTCGCCTGTCGGGTGGTGGTGATGCACGGTTACCTGGACGATCCGCAATATGCCCGGCTTTATGAGGCGGCGAGTTATTACGTCAACGCCTCGCGCTGCGAAGGCTTGTGTCTGCCGCTGATGGAGTTCATGGCCAGCGGCAAACCGGTGATTGCCCCGGACCATACGGCCATGGAGGATTACATCGATGAGCGCGTGGCGTTTGTGGTCAAGTCCAGTGAAGAACTGACCATCTGGCCTCAGGACACTCGCATCATCTACCGCACCCTGCGTCATCGACCGGACTGGGGTTCGTTGAAAACGGCCTATGAAAACAGCTACCGGATCGCCAAGGAACAGCCGCTGGAGTATCAGCAGATGTCTCACGCCGCGGTCGAGCGCATGCACGATTACTGCGCCTTCGCTGCGGTGCAACAGCGCCTGGCAGACTTTTTCGGCTTGGTGCCACACGGTGCGCCGGCGGCGGCCATGACGGATAACGCCTGATGCTGATCATCATTCATTCGGAAACCAACCAGCGCACCATTGCCCAGAACCTGGGCCGTTCGGAATACAGTTACTACTTCGTGCTCAAGGAATATCGGCCGGTGTTGGAGCGACTGGGACGGGTAGTGGAAGTCGGGGACCCACAAAGCGAAGTCGATGCCTTGTACCTCGACTGTCTGTCCCGTGGCGAAGACTGCGTGTTCCTGTCGTTCTCGCCGCCGCATCGCACGCCGGTGCATTTTGCGTGTCCGACCCTGGCGGTATTTGCCTGGGAATTCAGCACCATTCCCCACGAGCCATTCGCCGGTGAGCCGCGTAACGACTGGCGCACGGTGTTGCGCGCGAGCGGAGCGGCGATCACCCATTCCACTTACACCGTCAATGCCGTGCGCGAAGCCATGGGCGCCGACTATCCGATCGTCGCGGTGCCGGCGCCGGTGTGGGATCGCTTTGCCGCACGCGGTGCGCAATTGCAGCGTCAGCCATTGGCCCGCCAGGTGCGATTGAAGATCAAAGGCTTGCTGGCCGACAGTCGCCAACTCGATTTGCGGGCCTTTGGTCCTGCACATTTGCGTGCCGGCAAGGGCATCGACTTTCAGGCCCCTGCCCGTGAACAGGAGTTGGTGCTCGACGGTGTGATCTACACCTCGGTGTTCAACCCCGGCGATGGGCGCAAGAACTGGGAAGACATGCTCAGTGCCTTCTGCGTGACTTTCCGCGAAGTAGAAGACGCAACGCTGGTGCTCAAACTGACGCATCACGATGCCGAAGAAGCGCTGACCGATATCCTTCATCACTTGTACAAAAACCAGTCCTACCGCTGCCGCATCGTATTGATTTACGGCTACCTCGCGGATGCGGACTACGAGCGTCTGGTGCAGGCCACGAGTTACGTGGTGAATACGTCCTACGGCGAAGGCCAGTGCCTGCCGCTGATGGAGTTCATGTCATGCGGCAAGCCGGCAGTGGCGCCGCGCACCACGGCGATGATCGATTATCTGGACGCAGACAATGCTTTCCTCATCGACTCCACGGATGAGCTGACGGCCTGGCCCCACGACCCACGCAAGGCGTTTCGCACCCTGCGTTACATCACCAATTGGGCCTCGTTATGCACGGCCTATCAGGCCAGCTATGACGTGGCCAAAGACGATCCGCAACGCTATGCAAGAATGTCCGCCCACGCGGTGACCAGCCTGCAAACCTTTTGCAGCCAGGCAATCGCCGAACAGCGGTTGAAAGGATTTTTTGCCAGTCTGTTCGAAGCCCGAGCTACGACTGCCGTGGATACCCCCCAGGCATGATCCGCGCATTGATGAGGCGGCTGCGTCCAGTGGCGAAAGCCGACCCGGTGCCTGTGCCAATAGCGGTTGCATCCGGCAGCGTGTCGCCGCGCGATGTCGGTTTGCATGACGCCATCCTCGATGGCTGGTTTTTGAACGACAGCGGCGAATTGCTCAAAGGCTTTGCGATCACCGCGGACGACACCTTGCTGGATGTCGGCTGCGGTGAGGGCGTGGCGACGCTGTTTGCGGTGCGTCAGGGTGCGTCGGTGATTTTTACTGACAGTGAACACGACAAGGTCCGTGACCTGGCCCGGCAAGTGGAAGCGCAGACGGAAAAGCCAAGTCTGGGACTGGTCAGCAATAGCCTGCCGTTGCCGCTGGCCGATGGCTGCGCAAGCAAGGTCGTGTGCATGGAAGTGCTCGAACACATCGACCAGCCCGAGCCGTTCATGGCCGAGTTGGTGCGCATGGGCCGTCCGGGTGCGCAGTATCTGCTGAGCGTGCCGGCACCGGTGGGCGAGCATTTGCAACAGGGCATCGCCCCGGCCAGCTATTTCCAGTCGCCCAATCACGTACAGATTTTTACCCCGGAACGCTTCGCCGCGCTGGTGGAGGACGCCGGTCTGGTGATCGAGCATCGGCAGGCCAACGGGTTTTTCTGGGTGATGGGCATGATTTTCTTCTGGGCCAGCGAGCGCGCGGCCGGGCGCGACCTGGGTGGCGCGGTGCGTGACCGGATTCAGGCGCCGTATCCACCGCTGATGGAGAGCTGGGCGAAAACCTGGCAAGACTTGCTGGCGCAACCCAATGGGCTGGCGATCAAGCAGATGCTCGATCAGTTCATGCCCAAGAGCCAGGTGATCATTGCACGCAAACCGATGATGACTGGCCTAAAGGGCGGGACTGCGCCATGAGTAGTCGACGGATTCTCGATATCGAGTTGTTGCGCGGGATCGCTGTGCTTGGCGTGCTGGTTCATCACCTGCAAACCATGCCGTTTCCGGGTGGACTGCCGGGTTTCGAATCGGGCACGGCTCATGGGCAATTCTGGTGGGGCGTGGATCTGTTTTTTGTCATCTCCGGGTTTGTCATCGCCCGAGGCCTGATTCCGCTGCTGCGTGGTTGCCAGACACCGCAGGCCTTCTGGCTGGAAACCCGCGATTTCTGGATTCGCCGGGCCTTTCGTCTGTTGCCATCCGCGTGGTTATGGCTGCTGCTGATGTTATCGGGCGCACTGTTTTTCAATCATTCGGGTGCCTTTGGCACGGTGCAAGCCAATCTGCAGGCGACGCTGGCGGGCTTTCTGCAGTTTGCCAATTTCCGCTTTGCTGAAAGCTTCATGCGCTTCGAATACGGCGCCAGCTTCGTTTACTGGAGTCTGTCCCTTGAAGAGCAGTTTTACCTGCTGCTGCCGTTACTGATCCTCGTCTGCCGCAAACGTCTGGTGTGGGTGTTGCTGGCCTTGGTTGCCGTGCAGCTGTTCACTTGGCGTTCAGCGCTGTTGATGATCATCAGGACCGATGCCCTGGCACTGGGCGTGTTGCTGGCGATGTGGAGCTCAAGGCCGAGTTATCTGGCCTGGGAACCACGGTTGTTACGCCGTCGTTGGTCAGGCCTGTTGATATTGATCGGGCTAGGGGCTGCACTGAGCGTGCTGGCGAGCACACCTTTCAACCTGGCGAGCTATCGGGTCGCAGCGATTGCCTTGTTGTGTGCGGCGCTGGTCTGGATCGCTTCCTACAATCGCGATTACCTGCTGCCCAAGGGCACGCTCAAGCAAATACTGGTCTGGTTGGGCGCCCGTTCCTATGGCATTTACCTGATCCACATCCCGGCGTTTTTTGCCGTGCGCGAAGGCTGGTTTCGTTTCGCGCCTGCCGGTTCGCAGGACGTGGCGATGCAGCCGGCACTGGCGCTGTTTTGCGCCATGACCCTGATCGTGCTGCTGAGCGAACTCAACTACCGATTCATCGAGCAGCCCATGCGCAACCGGGGTGCCCATCTGGTGCAACGCTTGCGTATGTCCCGATCAGCCCTTCCATCCTCTGGAGCCACCTCATGCTGAGCCTTTTGAAGAAACTCACGACGGGCACGCCCGTTGCTGCGAAGCCGCTGACGCCAGCACCCTCGGTTGCCGACAAGGTCGACCCGTACATGCTTGGCCTGCACGATGCGATGCTCAGCGGCTGGTTCAACCAGCAAACCGGCGAGCTGTTCAGCGGTTTTCCGGTCAGCCCTGAGGACACGCTGCTGGATGTGGGCTGCGGTGATGGTGGCAACGTGCATTTCTGCGGCATGCGCGGGGCGAAGATCATCATTGCCGACATTGACGCGGCCAAGGTCGAAGCGACTCGTCAGCGCTTGAACGACACGCCGGCGCGGGACGTCGAGTGCCACGTCACAGACTGCAATCCGCTGCCGATTGCCGACGCGACCGCGACCCGGGTGGTGTCCACTGAAGTTATCGAACACGTCGACGATCCAGCGCAGTTCCTCGCCGAGCTGGTGCGGGTCGGCAAGCCCGGGGCGCTGTATTTGCTCAGCGTTCCACACCCGAGTTCCGAAGACCTGCAAAAAGACATCGCCGCGCCTGAGTATTTCCAGAAGCCCAACCACATTCGCATCATCAGCGAAGAGCAGTTCAAGGCGATGGTCAGCGACGCCGGCCTGGAAGTCATCAGCCATAGCCAGTACGGGTTCTATTGGTCGATGTGGATGCTGTTGTTCTGGGAAGCCAAAGTCGATTTCAGCAACGCCGACCACCCGTTGCTCAATCATTGGGCCGACACCTGGCAAGCCGTGCTGTCCTCCCCACGGGGTGCGCAGATCAAACAGGCGCTGGACGCGGTGGTGGCGAAAAGTCAGGTGATCATTGCCCGCAAGCCCGTAATGTAGGAGCCAGCTTGCCGGCGAAGGCGTCCTCAAGAGCGCCTTCGCCGGCAAGTCGGATCGCCGCACCGCTGGCTCCTACGGAAAAACGGTTCACTCGCCCTCGCCACTGGTATCTGTGTGGCGAGAGACTGCATTACCCTGTAGCCCTGTGTTTTTTAGATCAGGGATGTCATGTCGTTCTTCATTCGTCTGTCGGCCTTGCTCGCCGCCTTGCTGCTGCTCAACGGTTGCGAGCGACAGGACGCGCCGCTGCTCGATCAGCAACTCTATGTCTGGCAACGGCAATGGACGCCGGCCCATGATGCCGCTTTGCGCGATAGCCACGCCGACTTCTCGACCTTGCGCGTGCTGGCCTTGCAGGCGTTTCCGCAGGCCGGTTGGCGCCGGGCGCGGATCGAACCGGCGCTGCTCAAGCGTGATGGTCGACCGCTGATTGCAGTGATTCGTCTGGATGGCCAGCTCAAGGGGCTGGATCAGGACGAGGTCACGGCGCACATCCAGCAGGTGCTCAACGATTGGCAAGGGCAGGGGCTGATCGTCTCCGGCGTGGAAATCGACCACGATGCGGGCAATGCCCGGCTACCTGCCTACAGCGAATTCCTCACGCATTTACGCGCTGTTCTGCCCGCCTCCTTGCCACTGAGCATCACCGCGTTGCCGGCGTGGCTCGACAGCCCTGAATTGCCGGCGTTGCTGGCGACGGTCGACAGCAGCGTATTGCAGGTGCACGCGGTGAGCGATCCACGGCGTGGGCTGTTCGACCCGGATCAGGCGCGGCAGTGGGCCAAGGCCTGGAGCCGTATTACCTCGAAACCATTTTATTTGGCACTGCCGGCTTATGGCGTGGCGCTGTTGCCGGGGGCCGGTGGCGCGCCGGTCGTGGAGAGCGAAGTGCCCATCGACCAGGGTGGCGATCGCCGGGAGTTGCTGGCGGATCCGCTGCAACTGAGTAAACTCGGCGCCGAGTTGCGCGCCGATCCACCGGCTCATCTGGCCGGGCTGATCTGGTTTCGCCTGCCGCTGGTCAATGATCGCAGGGCCTGGAGCCTGACGACGCTAATCGCTGTGGCGCGTGGCGATACGCTCGACAGTCGTATGGGGTTGAAGCTCTCGGCACAAGACGGCCTCTACGACATCATCGTCAGCAATCAAGGCAATCTCGACACTGCCTGGCCCGAACGCCTGACGCTGGCGGTGCAGGGTTGCGATGGCGCCGATGCATTGGCCGGTTATGCATTGCAACAGCGCCCGGATCTGCTTACCTTCACCCGCCTGCGCGAGGGTCGAATCCCGGCCGGCGGGCAGCGCGCCATCGGTTGGGCACGCTGCGCAACTATTGATCAAGGAGGTTCGAATGTTCACCCGTAACTGGCCCCGCCATGTGCTTTGCCTGAGCCTCAGCCTGCCGTTGGGTTCAGCGCTGGCCTGCGGGCCGGACTTCCCCATGCGCCTGCTGGACAACCGTGGCCAGTCGCTGGCAGAGCTGCCGGAAGGCAACTTCAACGTCGAAATCAACCGCCTCGGGCATGCCATCGCGGGACTGAAAAAAGCCACCGCTGCCACCAACATTCCGGGGGACGGTTACGGCGATGGGCCTGATTACGCGGGTCAGCGCAACACCGCCGAACAGGCCGGTCTGGCGCCTGAGCAGCAAGCGCTGGTGCAACAGCTGCGCAGCCTGGCCGATGCCCGTCAGGTTGAAGAGCAGGGCACGAGCCTGCCGGCCGAGCACATGTTCTATCTGGCGGGCGCTGTGGCGTTCAACGCGGGTGATCACGGCTTGGCCACCGAGTATTTTCAGAAGGTGCTGGCGCTGCCGGCGGATCAACGCGCGTTGCGCAGTACCTGGGCGGCTTACTCGTTGGGCCGGGCACTGTTTGCCATGAGTTCTGAGGTTGGCGCGGGCCCCGCTCTATTGGCTCAATCTCGAAAAGCCTTCGTGCAGACTCGTCAATTGAGCATCGACGGCTTCAGCGACCCGTTGGAGCTGGGCGTTGCCAGCCTCGGCGAAGAAGCGCGAGTAGCCCGCACTGCGGGTGATTGGGATAGCGCCATCGAACTCTACGCGACGCAGAACCTCCACGGTTCGGCGGTGGGCTACAGCTCGTTGAAGTTGTTGATGGCCGATCTGATGACAATGCCCGACGAACAACTGGCCGTGTTACTCAAGGGCAAAGCGGTACAGCAATTGGTGACGGCGTCGTTGATCAGTCGACTGGGCTGGTCATTCGGTGATCAACCGCCGAACGAACAGAAACTGATCAAGCTGCTGCAAACCAGCACTCGTGGCAGTCTGGATAATGCGGATCGTCTGGCGGCGATGAATTATCAACAGGGCGATTACGCCAGTGCCAAAGCCTTACTCGAACACGCCGGTGACGGCGGCCTCGCATGGTGGCTGCGGGCGAAACTGGCGTTGCGTGATGGCGACAAAAGCGCTGCCGCGGCGGCCTATGCCAAGGCAGCCCAGGCCTTCCCGCAGAACGAGTCCTGGGGTGAGCGTCGGACCCCGGACTGGGATTACGAAACGGTGCAGCCCAAGTGCCGGGTCGACGGCGAAAGCGCGATCCTGGCCCTGCAACGCGGCGATTATCTGCAAGCCTTTGATCAGCTCTATCGCAGCCAAAACATTTACTGGTATGACGCGGCCACCGTTGCCGAGCGGGTACTGACCCTCGATGAACTCAAGCAGTACGTCGATACTCAGGTACCCGCGCCGCCGCCGCTCAGCCAGCAGGATCGCGACAATTATGTGCCGTTGCCGGTAGCCGCGAGCCTGCGCAATTTGCTCGGGCGGCGCTTGCTGCGCGAAGGGCGTTATGACGAAGCCCCGGCTTACTTCGACAACGTCGATCTGCAGAACAAAGCCAACGCGTATGGGCAGTTGCGTCAGGAGGCGGACGCGGCTTGGTGGCCGACCAAGCGTGCTGCTGCCCTGTTTAACGCGGGTTGGATGGCGCGTGAGTGGGGAATGGAGATTCTCGGCTACGAAATGGCGCCGGATTACGCCACATTTGGTGGCAATTACAGTCTTGAGAGCCGTGAGCTAAAGGTCGGCCCATTAGTGGCTGAAGATGAAGTCTTGCGCCAGCAAGCCAGCGCCGCTCAACCCGATGAGCGCTATCACTATCGTTATGTCGCAACGGCTTTGGCCAGCCGTGCTGCCGATAATTTGCCTCGTACCAGCCATGCTTTTGCAGCGGTGTTGTGTGCGGCGGCGGGGTGGAATACCAGCCTTGAAGAAGAGCGTGCCTTCTATCAACGGTATGTGAAAGAAGGGCCGTACGTGGATTGGGCGGTGAACTTCGGTCACCAATGCCTTTATCCAGACTTCCAGAATGCCGACAAACGTTACATTACTCAGGTGTTGAGCCCGGTTCGCTCGGCATTGCGACCCCACAAAAAATCGCTGCAAGTGGGCGGTGTGGTGGTGTTTACAGCGGTAGCGCTGGTGCTGATCAACCGACGCCAGCGCAAGGCACGACAGTAATCACGCCTGCTGCACAAAGGTCAGCCGCACCGCGAAGCCGATCAGCAGGCTGCCGAACAACCACTGCTGCACCCGCTGGGCCGAGGGACTACGTTGCAGCCAGCGGCCCAGTGCGGCGCCGACCAGCGCGTAGGCGCTGTCGAACAACAACCCGACACCGACCAGCATCACGCCAAGTGTCGCAAATTGCGCGAGCACTGGCCCGGCATGCGGCTCAATGAACTGGGGCAACAGCACCGAACAGAACAGCAGGGCCTTGGGGTTAAGCAGGTTGGTCAGCAAACCGCGCTGGATCGCCTCGCGCCAATGCGGTTTTTCAGTCGTTGCGTCTGTACCGTTCAAGCTCGGCAGCATCGTGGTGCGCAGGCACTGAATGCCGATCCACAGCAGGTACGCAGCCCCGATCAGGCGCACCACGTCGAAGGTCCAGGGCGCCGTCTTGAACAGCGCCGCCAAACCCAACGCTGCCAAGGCCACATGACAACCACGTGCCACGCCCAGCCCCAGCGCCGTGGCCAGCGCCGCGCCTTTGCCCTGACGTGCACCGGTCTGCAACAGCAGAATCATGTCCGGGCCGGGCAACAGGTACACCACCGCCAGTGCCATGAAAAACAGCCAGAGTCCTGCCATGTTGCACCCCATTCGTTGTCGATTTGGTGGGATCAGTCTATGGCTGAAGAGCAGGGCAGGTGGTTGCGTAGTCAGCTTCTAAAGCTTCCATATTTGGCATAACCTGCCATTTCGTAATGATCGAACCATCGGGATCTGCCAAACCATGAAACTGGACGCCTATGACCGCAAGATTCTCGCGGCGCTGCAACGAGACGGTCGCCTGAGCAATGTGCAATTGGCTGACGAAATCGGTTTGTCCGCCTCGCCCTGTTTGCGTCGGGTACGGATGCTGGAAGAGGCGGGAGTGATTCGCGGCTATCAGGCCAATCTGGATCGAGATGAAGTGGGCCTTGGGCTGACCGTATTTGTCGGGGTCAAGGTCGAACGACACAACGATGAACAGGCCGAAGCCTTTCGCCTGGCCGTGACGGCATTGCCTGAGGTGATTTCGGCGTTTCTGGTGTCGGGGGAATCGGATTTCCTGCTGCAAGTGGTGGTGCCGGATTTGCGCGCCTATGACCGTTTTCTCACCGGGCGACTGCTGAAATTGCCGGGTGTGAGCGATATCCGCAGCAACTTTGCGATTCACACGGTGAAGACGCCGGGGGCATTGCCATTGGAGCATTTGCCGCTTTAGACCGAGTCGACCCCATTCGCGAGCAAGCCCGCTCCCACAGTAGATCGTCAGTGAACGCAGATTTTGTGTTCGACAATGATCGAGTGTGGGAGCGGCGGTGCGGCGATCCGACTTGCTCGCGAAAGCGTCAGTTCAGTCACCGCCAAATCATCGGCCCTACATCTGCGTCGCCATCCCCTCCACATCCATTGCCGCCTGGGTCGGGTGTGATGACAGGTCAGGGCGATGTCTTCGGCCGAGGCGCTGAACTCCATGGCTACGCAATATTCGCCAATCATTTCACTGACGCTCGGGCCCACAAGGTGCACGCCGAGGACTTCGTCGGTGCGCTCATCGGCCAATACTTTGGCGAAGCCTTCAGTCTCGTGGTTGATCTTCGCCCGGCTGTTGGCGGTGAAGGGAAATTTGCCGACCTTATAGGCGCGACCTTCGGCCTTCAGCTGTTCTTCGGTCTTACCGACGCTGGCCAACTCCGGTTTGGTGTAGATCACGCTGGGGATCAGGTCGTAATTGACCTCCCCGGCCTTGCCGACGATTTGCTCGACGCAGGCCATGGCTTCGTCTTCGGCCTTGTGGGCGAGCATTGGCCCTGACGTGACATCACCGATCACCCAGACGCCGGCGGCCTCGGTGCGGTGGCCCTTATTGACGAGCATGCCGCGTTTGTCTGTGGCGAGACCAACGTTTTCCAGCCCCAGGCCTTGGGTATAAGGGCGCCGACCAATGGCCACCAACACGTAATCGGCTTCAAGCAACTCGGCGGTACCACTCGCGGCCGGTTCGACGCTGAGCTGAACACCGCTCGCCGACATCGTGGCGCTGGTGACTTTCGAACTCAACTTGAAGCTGATGCCTTGCTTGCTCAATGAGCGCTGAAGGGTCTTGCCCGTTTCGCCATCCACACCGGGGCAGATCCGGTCGAGAAATTCGACCACCGTCACCTGAGCACCCAGGCGCCGCCATACCGAGCCCAACTCCAGGCCGATCACCCCGGCGCCGATCACCACCAGGTGCTTCGGTACTTCGTTCAGCGACAGGGCGCCCGTGGAGTCGAGGATGCGTTTGTTATCGATGTCCACGCCGGGCAGGGGAGTGGGTTCGGAACCGGTGGCGATAATGATGTCCTTGCTCGGCGAGGACAGGGTAGGGCTCGCCAAAGAGATCGGTCGTGCCGTGCAGGCGGACTTGCAAAAACTCGATAGTGGCGTGGAAATTCTCGCCACGGTGGTCGAGGCGATCCACCCGCCAGCGGGGGCGGCCAATGCTTATCACGGCGTGCAAGCTGCGCAGATTGGTGCTCAGGCAAAGATTTCCCGTGAGCGCGGGACAGCGGCGGAGGTGACCAATCAGGCGCAATTGCAAGCCAGCGTCGCTCACGATCAAGCGACGGCCAGCGCCCATGAAATCAAGTCGATCGCTCAGGCCGCCGACCTGAAATTTGCCGCCGAGCGAAAGGCTTATTCCAACGCCGGCCAGGCCTTCGTGCTGGAGCAATACCTCAGCCAGCTGACCCAAGGTTTGGCCAACGCCAAACTGCTGGTTCTCGATCATCGTCTGGGCGGCAACGATAATGCGCCGACCATCGATCTACGTACATTCACGCTGCCGGCTGACCCTGCGCCGTCGCGTAACACTGCTCAGCCAGGAGCCGCCCATTGAGCCAGCCGACGCCTACTCACAATCATGATCACGATGCCCCCGCCGGCCA
This sequence comes from Pseudomonas sp. PGPR40, assembly GCF_022014505.1. Taxonomy (NCBI): domain Bacteria; kingdom Pseudomonadati; phylum Pseudomonadota; class Gammaproteobacteria; order Pseudomonadales; family Pseudomonadaceae; genus Pseudomonas; species Pseudomonas sp. PGPR40. Next base: position 52,923 of record NZ_JAKLSP010000018.1, read on the forward strand.
CGATCACGGCCATGGCGGGCCTCATCACCATCATCACGGTGATCCACACGAAGCGGGTCCTTTCCCGTGGCGGTGAATGGGTTGGGCGGCGCTGCTGCTGGCGTTTGCGATTGCGACGGCGAGCCTGGTGCAAGTGCGCTCGGGGGAGGCTACGGGCATCACGCGTTTCGGCAATCCATCTCGGGTGTTGCTGGAACCGGGTCTTGGCTGGCGCTGGTCGGCACCGTTCGAGGCGGCGATTCCGGTGGATCTACGGTTGTGCACCACCTCCAGTGGTTTGCAGGACGTGGGCACTCGCGATGGTCTGCGCATCATCGTGCAAGCCTATGTCGCCTGGCAGGTGCAGGGTGATCCGGACAACGTGCAACGCTTCATGCGCGCGGTACAAAACCAGCCGGATGAAGCGGCGCGGCAGATCCGCACCTTTGTCGGCTCGGCGCTGGAAACCACCAGCAGTTTCGATCTGGCCAACCTTGTGAACACCGATGCCAACCAGGTGTGCATCGCCGATTTTGAAGCCCAGCTGCGTCAGCAAATCGATCAGCAGTTGCTCACCACGTATGGCGTGCGAGTGTTGCAAGTCGGCATCGAGCGTTTGACGTTGCCCTCGGTGACGCTCACCGCGACTGTCGATCGTATGCGTGCCGAGCGTGAAACCATCGCCACTGAACGCACAGCCATTGGCAAGCGTGAAGCTGCGCAAATTCGCTCTGCAGCTGAGCGTGATGCGCGAATCGTGCAAGCCGATGTCGACGGTGAAAGCTGCGGACATCGAAGCCCAATCCCGCGTCGAAGCCGCGCAGATTTACGGCCGTGCTTGCGCTGGTTCGCCGCACCTGTACAACTTGCTGCGTTCTCTCGATACCTTGGGCACCATCGTCACGCCGAGTACCAAACTGATTTTACGTACCGATGCGGCGCCGTTCCGGGTGTTGGTTGATGGTCTGCCGACGCTCGATAACACGTCCGGGTCGCAACCATGAAATTAGTTCCACGTGGAACACATGAGTTGAGCAGCCCCTGGATTCAGGCCGGGCGCGGTGCTGCCGGCACTGGATCGGCTGGTGACACGCAGTGCCGTGGCGCTCACCGCCGCACGAGATCTGGACACCATTCTGGTGGCTCGACCGGAACTGATCGGCGCCGACAATCAGGCCGCTGAGCGCCGCGAACGTCTACGCGGCGATCTGGTGCGGGGCATTAATCAACGTTTGGCCGAACTGACAGCGACCGGGCAGGGGTTGGGCATCGAAGTGGCACGGGTGACATTCACGAGCGTCAGGGGCTGGGCGTCGTGGCGATGACCGAGCAGGGCGAAGCGGCCCTCGGTCGTCAGGAGCTGTTCGATTGGGCATCGCCACTTCGGCTGTTCCCGATCACGACGGCCCGATTGCCAGGTTGGCACTCAACGGTGAATTTCTCGCCTGGCTGTTGCTCGCCGATAGCGTCAAACCCGAGGCACGGTTTGCCCTGAGCGAGTTGCATGAACCGGGCTTGGGTCGTCAGCTGTTGCTCACCGGGGATCGGCATAGCGTCGCGCACACGCTAGCCCGGGATGTGGGCATTAGTGATGTCGAAGCCCAGGCGTTGCCCGAGGACAAACTCAATCGCGTGTTGAAAGAGATCGGCAGCGGTTTCCGGCCGATGGTGGTGGGAGACGGCATCAACGATTCCCTGGGGCTGAAGGCCGGTGTGGTCGGCGTGGCGATGGGGGCGGGCGGCGCGGACATCGCGCTGGCTTCGGCCGATATCGTCCTGATCGGCAGCGACCTGCGCCGGCTCGGAACCTGCGTACGCTTGAGTCGCCAATGCCGCCAGACCTTGCAGGTCAACGTGATCATCGGTTTGGGCTGGACCCTGGCCATCGTCGCGTTCGCCGCATTCGGCTGGCTCGGCGCGGCAGGGCGATGATTGCCGCGCTGTTGCACAACTTTGAGCACGTTATTGGTGTTGGGTAATGCCGGGCGTTTGCTACGCTTTCAGGAACCCTTACTCAAGCTTAAGGATGAGGTGTGAGCGTCTACAACTTTTCAGAACTGTGTGCCGGATTTGTAGTCATCTAGGGTAAGGCGGTCATTTTCAACGATCGTCTGCTGGCTGGCTTCACTGTTGGAAGCAAGACGGGAATAGAAAAAGGCTATTAATTCGATCGCCTGCTATTTTTCAAGGATGGTCTACCCTCAGATTTGTCGTCTGAAAAAGGGGGCTTTTCATGCTCGCGCAACTTCCACCGGCCTTACAGAATCTGCAATTGCCACTTCGCTTGCGACTCTGGGACGGCCATGAGTTCAATCTGGGGCCGACGCCCAGCGTCACCATTGTGGTCAAGGACCCCCACATGGTTACCCAGTTCACCCATCCCAGCCTCGATGCGTTGGGGGCGGCATTTGTCGAAGGCAAACTAGAGCTGGAAGGCTCCATCAGCGATGTGATTCGTGTCTGCGATGAGTGGAGTCAGGCGCTGATCAACGAAGACGCAGATGCACAACCGGTGCGCACGGTTCATGACAAAGAAACCGATGCCAAAGCCATCTCCTACCACTACGACCTCTCCAACGAGTTTTACCAACTGTGGCTCGACAGCGACATGGCGTACTCCTGCGCCTATTTCGAGACCGGCAGTGAAACCCTCGAGCAAGCCCAACAGGCCAAGTTTCGCCACTTGTGCCGCAAGCTGCGGTTGCAGCCAGGTGAATATCTGCTGGATGTCGGTTGCGGCTGGGGCGGATTGGCGCGGTATGCGGCTCGGGAGTTCGGCGCGAAAGTATTTGGGATCACGCTCAGTAAGGAGCAATTGGCGCTCGCCCGTGAACGGGTGAATGCCGAAGGCCTGAAGGATCAGATCGAACTGCAACTGCTCGACTACCGCGATTTGCCTCAGGACGGGCGTTTCGACAAGGTGGTCAGCGTCGGCATGTTCGAACACGTCGGCCACGCCAATCTGGCCGAGTACTGCAAAATCTTGTTTGGTGCGGTGAAAGAGGGCGGCCTGGTGATGAACCACGGGATCACTGCCAAATACACAGACGGTCGCCCTGTTGGGCGCGGTGCCGGTGAATTCATCGAGAAGTACGTATTCCCCAACGGCGAGCTGCCGCATCTGGCGATGATTTCCGCCGAGATCAGCGAAGCGGGACTGGAGATTGTCGACGTCGAGAGCCTGCGCCTGCATTACGCACGCACCCTGGACCACTGGAGCGAACGCCTGGAAGACAATCTGGAAGCTGCCGGCAAACTGGTGCCGGAGCAGGCTTTACGGATCTGGCGGTTGTACCTGGCGGGATGCGCCTATGCCTTCGCCAGAGGCTGGATCAACCTGCATCAAATCCTCGCGGTAAAAGCCCATCCCGATGGCAGCCATGAACTGCCATGGACCCGCGATGACATTTACAACCCTTAAAGAATTGGCGAAATAAGCCGGGCGATCCGCATGCCGATCTGTTGCAGGCGGTGGGTTTCCCGGCTTTCTTCTTTGGCGATTTCGTGAGCCTGGGCGAAGTCATCGTTGAGCATCTGTTCCACTTCGGCGGCAAACGCACTGTCGACCGTCAGCAACATCACTTCGAAATTCAGCCGGAACGAACGGTTGTCCATGTTGGCGCTGCCGATGGCGCTGATCTCGTTGTCGATCAGCACTACTTTTTGATGCAGGAACCCGGGTTGGTAACGGAACATGCGCACACCAGCACGCACCGCTTCGAAGGCATAAAGATTGGAAGCGGCGTAGACGATCCGGTGATCCGGCCGCGCCGGCAACAAAATCCGTACATCCACACCACGCAGCACCGCCAGTCGTAACGCGGCAAACACCGCTTCGTCGGGGATGAAGTAAGGCGTGGTGATCCACACTCGTTCCGTCGCCGCATGGATGGCTTCGACGAAGAACAGCGAACAGGTTTCGTAGGAATCCGCCGGGCCGCTGGCCAGCAATTGGCAGAGCACGCCGTCATCCGGATAAACCTCCGGCAGGATCAATGGCGGCAGCGAACGGGCCGCCCAGAACCAGTCTTCGGCAAAGGACTCCTGCATGCAGGCCACCACCGGCCCGCGCACTTGCACGTGAGTGTCGCGCCAGGGTGCCAGGGGTGGTTTCTCGCCCATGTATTCGTCACCGACGTTGAGCCCGCCGACAAAACCGACAATCCCGTCGACCACTACGATTTTGCGATGGTTGCGAAAGTTGACCTGAAAGCGGTTGAGCCAGCCGCTGCGGGTGGCGAAGGCCTTGACCTCGATACCGGCATCGCGCAACGGTTGCACGTAACCGTGAGGCAGGGAGTGGCTGCCGATGCGGTCGTAGAGCAGGTAAATCGCCACGCCTTCGGCAGCTTTCCTCGTCAGCAAGGTGTGCAGGCGTTGACCGAGACGGTCATCGTGGATGATGAAGAACTGGATCAATACCGCTTGGCGGGCGTTGTTGATGGCGTCGAAAATCGCTTCGAACGTGGCTTGGCCGTCGATCAGCAAGCGCACTTCGTTATTCGCCAGACACGGCATGCGTCCCAGCTTCGGCATGGCCCTCAAAGACGCGTAGGCGCTGGATGCACGCGCAGCCAGCGCCTCTTCTACCCAGGGGCGCCAGTTCAGCTCAGAGATTGCCTTGCGCATTTCCTCGTTGGCTTGCCGTCGGGCCTTGATGTAGCCATCGAAGGTGCTGCGGCCGAAGACCAGATAAGGGATAAGCGTGAGGTAGGGAATGAACAGCAGTGACAGAGCCCAGGCGATCGAGCCTTGAGCGGTCCGAACGGTCAATACGGCATGGATGGCGGCAATCGAGCCCAGCGTGTGCAGCAGAGCGATCAGATAACCGAATACATGCGGTCCAAAATAATCCATGGGGGGCAGCCTTGCTCCTGAAGATTCAATGCCTAACAGACCATGTTCCGGGCAGAATGTCGCTATTTAATTGACCCATGAACCGAAGCCCATGACTGACGTCTAACGGCCACTATTGATCAGGAGTTACTCGATGAACGTTCGTCTGCTGGGTTTGGCCATGGCGCTTGGTTTGGCACTTCCTGTGGCCGCTCAGGCTCAGATGTTGCAACCGGGTTTGTGGGAAATGACTTCAAGCAACATGAAGGTCGATGACCAGAACCTGCCCGATCTTCAACTGATTCTCGGCCAGATACAGAGTCAGATGACCCCAGAACAGCGTGCCATGCTGGAAAAACAGGGCATCACCATGGGCGGTAAAGGGATTCGGGCTTGCCTGACTCCTGAGCAGGTGAAGACCGACAACATTCCATTGACGGACCCACAATCGGGCTGCACCCAGCAAATCACCGAGCGCACCGGCAATCAGTGGAAATTCCGTTTCAGCTGTCCGAAAGCGCAAGGTGCGGGTGTCGCCACATTCCTCAGCGATCGTGAGTTCACTACCAAGGTCAACGGCACTTTCAACGCCACTGGCATTCAGCAGAAGGGTAGCCTCGATACTCGCGCTGTGTGGTTGGGCCAGGATTGCGGAACTGTTAAACCCAGGGCTTAAAAGCTTCGCGGGCAAGCCTCGCTCCTACGGAATGTTGACGACCCGTAGGAGCGAGGCTTGCCCGCGAAGGCGTCCCCCCTAGCCACCTTGAATCTTCGTCGGATTCAACCATTCACACACCGCCTCAATCCCTTTCTCCCCGAAATCCTCCCCACTGCACTGCGCATGCTGACAAACCCGCCGTCCTTCTTCTTCGTCATATGAACGATTGGCGTGCGAGGCAATCTGGTCAGAACTCGTTTTGCAGGGCTTTGTAGCCGCGCACCAGATCGACGTTCGTGCGCGCCACGTCTTCGGAAAACTCCGAGGCGCTGATGCTCACCGGTGGGAACTGCGACAGGTCGGTGTGGGGGCCGATGCGCGTGGTGGAGGGCACATAGAAGTCCTCAGGCAAGTCACGCCCGTCGACCACCGAGTTATGCCGCACCACGCAACCGTCGCCCACCGCGCAATTGAACAGCACGCTGTTGAAACCGATGAATACGCGGTTACCCACGGTGCAGGGACCATGCACGATGGAGCGGTGGGCGATGGAGCTGAACTCGCCAATGGTCACCGCCGCGCCGGACTTTGAGTGGATCACCACGCCGTCCTGGATGTTCGAATTGGCGCCGATGGTGATGGGCTCCATCTCGCCCGAGTCATCCACTTCATCGGCGCGAATCACCGCATAGGGACCGACGAACACGTTCTCGCCGATCACCACTTTGCCGCAGATGATGGCGGTTTTATCCACGTACGCGGACTCTGCAATCGACGGCAGATCGCCTGAAGGATTCTTGCGGATCATGGTTTGCTCAACGCGTCGTACAAGGTGTTGAGGTTATATTCGAACAACCCGGCGAACGTGCTGGCCGGGCCAGTCGCAGCGAGGGCATCGGAATACAGCGTGCCGCCGATATGCGCGCCGCTTTCATCAGCGATTTGTTTGAGCAGGCGCGCGTCCTTGATGTTTTCCATGAACACCGCTTTGACTTTGGCCTGACGGATCTGGGTGATCAGCGCAGCGACTTCTGCAGCGGACGGTTCGCGTTCGGTGGACAGACCTTGTGGCGCCATGAAGTCGATGCCGTAAGCCTGACCGAGATAACCGAAAGCGTCATGGGAGGTCACGACGTTGCGATTACCGGGCGGCAGCGAACCGAGCTTGGTTTTGGCTTCGGCGAGCAAGGCGTAGATTTCTTTCAGGTAGGCCTGGCTGTTGTGTTCGTAGTCGGCTTTGTTAACAGGGTCGGCGGCGATCAGTGCTTTGGTGATGTTGCTGATGTACAGCTCGGTGTTCGCCAGGTTGTGCCAGGCATGTGGGTCGGGAATGGTTTCGCCGTCTTCATCCAGCGAGCGTGGAATGACACCTTGGGTGGCGCCGATGACCGGAGCTTTGGTCTCGGTGCTGGTCACCAAGCGGTCCAGCCAAGGCTCGAAACCTAGTCCGTTCTTGATGATCAGTCTGGCCTTGAGCAATGCCTTTGCATCGTCCGGAGTCGGCTCGTAGGTGTGGGCGTCGGCGTCCGGGCCGACCATGTTGGTGATCTGAATATGGTCGCCTCCGACCTGATGGGTCATGTCGGCAAGGATGCTGAAGCTAGTGACTACCTGGAGTTTTTCCGCGGCAGACAACGACATCGACAGCATCAAACTGAACAGCACGAATAAAGCGCGCATCGGGTAACACCTCATTGGGATGTGAGCAAAGGCGGGCGGCGTAGCAAACCGTGCACCGGACCGAACACCACGGACAGCAAATACAATGCACCAGCCACCAGCACGATCGCCGGACCACTGGGCAGCGAGTAGTAAAACGACAGCAACAATCCGAACCAGACCGAGAGGCAGCCGAGCAGCGCGGCGATGGCCATTAGTATCGGTAAGCGGCGACTCCAGAAGCGTGAAGCCGCAGCCGGCAACATCATCAAACCAACCACCATCAAGGCGCCGATGGCCTGGAAACCGATGACCAGGTTCAGCACCACCAGCGTCAGAAATACCCCATGAGCCAATGGCCCGAGGCGGCTGACGGTTTGCAGAAAGAGCGGGTCGAGGGTGTCCAGCAACAGGGGTTTGTAGATGAGGGCCATGGTGACCAGGCTGAAGCCCGAGACCCAAATCATGCCGGTCAAAGTCGGCCCATCGACCGCCAGCGCCGAGCCAAACAACAGGTGCAAAAGGTCCAGACGCTTGCCGGCCATGCCGAGGATCAGCACGCCGCTGGCCAGCGATATGGGGTAGATCGCGGCCAGGCTCGCGTCTTCCCGCAGACCGGTGCGACGGGTAATCCAGGCGGCCAGTCCGGCCATGCTCAAGCCGGCACCGAGGCCGCCGATAGTCAGCGCGGGCAAGCTCAAGCCGGCGAACCAGAAGCCCAATGCGGCACCAGGCAAGATGCCGTGAGCCACCGCGTCGCCGATCAGGCTCATGCGCCGCAGGATTAGAAACACCCCAAGCGGAGCGGTGCTGCAGGCCAAAACCAGACCACCGAGCAACGCCCGACGCATGAAGACGAATTCGTGGAACGGTTGCCAAAGCTGAGCGGCAGCGATCATCAAGCCACCTGTGTCTGGGGTTGTTGGCGAATCAGATCGGTACTGGGACCGAGGACGCCGCCGCTGCTTTTGATCAACAGGGCTTGTGGGATGTGTTGGCGCACGGCGGCCAGGTCATGGCACACCACCAAAAGCGTTCGGCCTTTGGCATGCCAGGCGTGGATGTGTTTCCAGAGCAGCGCCTGGCCGAGTTCGTCGAGCGCGGCGTGGGGTTCGTCGAGCAATAACAAGGGCGCTTCGGCGAGACTCAACCGGGCGAGCAGGGCACGTTGTAATTCGCCCCCGGAGAGGGCCATCAATGGGCGATGTTCCAGGCCGGTCAGACACCAGTCTTCCAAAGCAGAATTGAGGCGTTGGCTGCGCATCTCCGGAGCTTGTTTGCTGCCCCAGAAACCGGCAGCCACCAACTCTTGCAGGCTGATGGGGAATTGCCGGTCCAGATGTTGTTGCTGAGGCAGGAATGAAAGGCTGCCTCTACGTGGAACATCAATCATGACTTTGCCGGTCAGTGGCTTTTGCAGACCGGCGATGACTTTCAGCAGGCTGCTTTTGCCCGAACCGTTGGCACCAATAACGGCAGTTAGGCTGCCCTTGGATAATTGGAAATCCATCGGCGGAGTAAGCGGTTGACCGGGTGCGCCCCAGCGCAAGGCTTGGCATCGGATCATGCAGCCTCCCAATTCCAACGGCTTTCGGCAACGGCATCGTGGGCGTGAAGACTTTCGGCGTGGACGACTCGCACATGGAAGGCGTTGATGCCCGGGGAACATTTCAGGGCCAGGTTCAAGCGTCGGGCAGCGTCTTCGCAGAACATCAGGTTCTGACCGTTGGCGAGGGCGAAGGCTTGTTCGTCGGCGCGTTTCACGGCGGTTTGCACCGCGGTGCCGAGGGCTGCTTCCGCATCGTTAATCGCGGCGATTAGCGGCAGGTCATCCAGACAGTCGTCCAGACGTAACTGCAATTGTGCATTGCTGCGTTGGCTATGCGGGGTGGCGACGATGCCTTTCGTAGAGCCGAGCCAAGCCAGAACGTCAGCGTGTTGCAATGACCGATTGGCGAAGTCATCAACGAATTGCTGCTGGATCAACTGCCGCGAAAGTGCCGCTGAGCACGGGCAGGTTGAGGAATAAGGAACGTCGATTTTTAGTTCCACGTGGAACATCGTGTTTTTCAAACTCGCTTCGATGCTCACTGGATAGGTTTTCCAGCCGGCCAGCGGACTGATGAGCGCGGGTCTTTTGAGCAACAGTTCGGTGTGAATTTTTAGGTAAGCATTGTGGGAAAGCCCTTCATGGGTATCGAGAAAACTGTGCAAGACCCGTCGCAACAACGCCGGTGAAAGGTTTTCCTGCTCAAGCATTTCCAATGTCAGATACAGCCGCGACATATGGATGCCACGCGCCTCTCCATCGTCAAGGCTAACGCCAGCGTCGACCTTTGCGCTCAGCCGCTGGCCGTCGAATAAAACAGGAAGAGCAATGCCGCACATGCCCACCCAATCGAGTGGCAGGGCTTGGCGTGAGGCCTGCGCGGCGATATCCGGCAGAGTCAGCGCATTCATGAGCAGGTCCATCGTGGGAGTTGATTTGGAATGTTATATTATAACAGTCAAATCGACGATGCCTTTTTCGTGAGCGGGCCTTCTCCATGCGCAGACGTCACTTGCTCAGCCTGATTCTGGCCAGCACGGCCTTCGTATTGATCTGAGTGGCACCTGCTGGGCGCCACTAGCCTGCTCAATCTCAAGGACAAGGATCCGATGCTCGCTGCAGCGCTATTTTCAGAAGAGCCCACCGATGAACAGCTACATCGCGTGGCAGCAGGAACAGAAAAGGGCCTAGCAACCGGTCATTCGGCTACACGTGAACTTGCCGCTGCTGCCGTCGGAGCTGGAAAACCGATTGATGGTTGTCCAGCCAACCCGGCGGTTGTAGCCGGCCCAGGCTTCGCCATCGGACGCGATGCCCGTGAAGAACGTCAGTTGCCCGTAGCGGCTATTGGTTTGCGCCCATTGGCGTTTGCCGGCTGCTTCGAAGCCGCGCAGATAGATCGTGCTACCGACGGTGTTAATGCTGTACGCATTGCCGTCGGCATCCACGCAGGCCAGCAGATTGGCGCTGCGGGTGCATTTAGCCAGGCTCGGGATTTGTCCCCAGGCATCGACCGCGATCAGCAACGAAAGGCTCAACAGCGAGAATCTCAGGGCGTTTCCCATGGCATTTCTCAAAGGGGGACGGGTTAAAGCATCGTGCCCTTTGTCGTGGGGAGCAAGAGGGGAGTGGTTTGTTTGTGTTGTTATACTATAACATAAATACACCTGTTCTGATGAGCCACCTCCCAGCCTGAAGCCAAAGAACGTGAAGAGCTGCGCGAACGCCATCAACGAGCGATTTGACCGGCCATACCCGATGAGGAATACCTGATGCCCAATCGTCTCCCCGTGACCGTCCTGTCGGGCTTTCTCGGCGCCGGAAAAAGTACACTTCTTAATTACGTATTACGTAATAGAGATAATTTGCGGGTCGCTGTGATCGTCAACGACATGAGCGAGATCAATATCGATGGCAGCGAAGTTCAGCGCGATGTCAGCCTGAATCGTGCCGAAGAAAAACTCGTGGAAATGAGTAATGGCTGCATTTGCTGCACCTTGCGCGAAGACTTGTTCGAAGAAGTCAGCAAACTCGCCAAGGACGGTCGTTTCGACTACCTGTTGATCGAGTCCACGGGCATTTCCGAGCCGCTACCCGTCGCGGAAACTTTCACTTTCCGCGATGAAGAAGGGCAGAGCCTGGCCGACATAGCGCGGCTCGACACCATGGTCACCGTGGTCGACGGCATGAACTTCCTGCTCGATTATCAGGCCGCCGAAAGCCTTGCTTCCCGTGGCGAAACCCTGGGAGAGGAAGACGAACGTTCGATCACCGACCTGTTGATCGAGCAGATCGAATTCGCCGACGTGATCCTGATCAGCAAGATCGATTTGATCAGCAGCCGCGAACGCCAGGAGTTGATCGCAATCCTTGAACGGCTCAATTCCCAGGCCGAAATCATTCCGATGGTCATGGGCGAAGTGCCGCTCAAGAAGATTCTCAACACCGGACGCTTCGACTTCGAAAAAGCCGCTCAGGCGCCGGGATGGTTGCAGGAATTGCGCGGTGAACACGTGCCCGAAACCGAGGAATACGGGATCGCCTCCACAGCATATCGGGCACGGCGACCGTTTCATCCACAACGCTTCTTCAGTTTTATCGACCGTCCGTGGGTGAACGGCAAATTACTGCGTTCCAAAGGTTTTTTCTGGTTGGCCAGCAAACACAGGGACGCTGGTAGCTGGTCCCAGGCCGGCGGCTTGATGCGCCATGGTTTTGCCGGGCGCTGGTGGCGTTTCGTTCCGAAAAACCAATGGCCGCAAGACGAAGAAAGCACCGCCGGGATCATGGAAAACTGGACGACCGCCACCGGTGATTGCCGCCAGGAACTAGTGTTTATCGGCCAAAACATCGACTTCGCGCAACTCGCCGTCGAACTCGATAACTGCCTGCTGACGGATGCTGAGATGGCCTTGGGTGTCGAGGGCTGGCAGCTACTGCCCGATCCGTTCGGTCCTTGGCACGAAGAGGCGGCCGCCTGATGTTGGCGCCCAGTCTGAAGCTGCGATCGGTCATTCGTCAGGTTCAAGGTGATACGCCAAAAGCGCTGACCGGGATTCTGGACGACGACGTAAACCTCGCCCTGTGGCAACGCCAACTCCCGACGCACATTGCCGATTTCGGTCGCTTATTGTTGTCCCTGAACGAGCCGCTGGCCGAGTCGCTGTCCCTGGAAATGCCCAGCGATGACGCCGAACCCAATCTCCACGGTTTAGCCTCAGGCTTCAGCGACCTGGAAGGTTACGAAGGCTTTATTGCCGATGTTTCCTGGCTGGTCAGCGCTTTCGCCTGCCTATTGGGCGCCCAGCGTATTGGCCTGCGCCTGCGGGTTCTGGACACAGCCATGTGCCCGCGTTTCCATGTCGATCATGTGCCGGTGCGGTTGATTACCACCTACGCGGGTATTGGCAGCCAATGGCTGAAAGAAGGGGCGATGGATCGTCGGCAATTAGGCAAACCTGAGGCCGAACCGCAGGACGATTCGCGGATCCAGCAAATAACCAGCGGCGAAGTGGCGTTGTTAAAAGGGGAGAAGTGGCACGGCAACGAAGGCTTCGGTTTGATCCACCGCTCGCCGCAGCCGGCACCGGGCGAGCGTCGTTTGATTCTGACCCTGGACTGGCTGAGTTAGCGGCTCAAGGCTTGAGCCAGGTTCCCTGGCTCTGGTCTTCGCAAAATGGCTTCAAATATGCCGCATCGGTGGCCACGCCGTAATAGTGAATATCCTGCCGGTAAGGCATATTGGCGACTTGAGCGTTGCTGCATACCCCGAACGCGCCGGAGGGGCATTGGTCGACGTACTGCACCTCGACTTTCTGCCCGGGCAGATTCGGCTGGCAGAAACCATCGGCGAACAGTTTTTCCGGGATGCTGCGGTTTTGCTGGCAAACTTTCACGTCGAGCCGCTCAGCCGTGCTGTGCACCACGCAGGCCTGGGCCAGCGCTTCGCCCGATGTGAGCGCCAGAAGCAACGACCATCCCATCAACCGCATTCTTTACCTCCTCAGAAAACCTCGACCATGTTGCAGAACATTCCCACCCACGTCATTGCCGGCCCGTTGGGTGCCGGCAAGACCAGCCTGATCAAGCACCTGTTGGCGCAACGGCCCGAGGGTGAGCGCTGGGCGGTGTTGATCAACGAGTTCGGCCAGATCGGGCTGGATGCCGCGCTGTTGACCCAGGACGCCGATGGTATCGCACTGGGGGAAGTGGCCGGGGGCTGTTTGTGTTGCGTCAATGGTGCACCGTTTCAGATCGGCCTCGGGCGGTTGCTGCGCAAGTCACGACCGGATCGACTGTTCATTGAACCCTCGGGGCTGGGGCATCCGGAGCAGTTGCTCAGGCAATTGAGTGAGGCTCCGTGGCAAGGCGTCCTGGCGGTGCAGCCGTCCGTGCTGGTGCTGGATGCCCTGGCGCTCGCGGCCGGAAAATTGCTGCCTGAGGCGCAACAGCAAGCCTTGGACAGTGCCGGGTTGCTGTTGCTGAACAAGGCAGAAGGCCTCGACGACAGTGATCGCCAGCGAATCGCTGCACAGTTGCCGGAGCGTTCTTTGTACTGGACGCAGCAAGCGGTCTTGCCGTTGAGCGAGTTACCGGGGTTGGGGGCTCACGCTGTCGCGGGTGTGGATAACTTTGTCATGCCCAAGGGATTGGCGCAGATGCCGGCCATTTGGACCGATCCGACGCTGCCGATTTGTTTGAGTCAGGCGCAGGAGGGCGGTTGGAGCGTTGGATGGCGTTGGCATCCGAGTCAGATATTCGATGCCGTACTGATCGGGAAATGGCTTGAGCGCCTTGAATGGCGGCGGGCGAAACTGGTTATCCACAGCGTCGAGAGTTGGATGTCGGCCAATGCAGTGGATAACTCAATACTGGATTGGCAGCCCAGCGAATGGCGTCGGGATTCGCGTATTGAGTTGATTTTCAGTGAGCCGCAGTCTGTTGAAGTGCTGCAGGAAAGTTTGGCGACATGCAGGGTTCAAGCGAACTAGCTGATTTTTTTGCGCAGTCTGTGAAGGCCTCTTCGCGAGCAAGCCCGCTCCCACAGGGAGGCTGTGGTGTGCACACAAGTTGTGCAGCACAACAGATCAATGTGGGAGCGGGCTTGCTCGCGAATGGATTTGACTGACGACAACTACCTTCAAGGACGCCACTTCGTGTGTTCTTGCCGCCACTGACTCAATTCAATCACCTCCGCTCTGGGCTTCGTAACATCGACCACCGGTGGTGTGTCGTCGAACGGCATCGGGTAAGGCGCAAGTTCGATCTGTGCGCTATGGGCGCCGAACTGGGTGATGGTGCCGATATGGCGGGTTTCGCCGGTCACGGTGAATTCGAAGTTATACACACGGGCCAGGCGCCGACGGCCATTGGCGTCTTTAATGAAGGCGATCTTCTTCAAGGCTACGTTGCCGTCCAGCAGCTCGATCCGCAGCTTGGCGCAATGCTGCATGACCCGCTCCAGCGCGCGTTCACGCAAGCCGTGGTTGTGCCACAACCACGCGCCACCAGTGGCGAGCAGCATCAGCACGAAGATATTTCCGAGGGTCAGCATTAACAGGGGTGCTCCAACAAGATAGTGCCAGCTTAACTGTGTCGCCGGTCTGTCGTACAGGCTGCGTTTGGTCGCATACTGCGCGGCTTGAATTTCAATCGTTTGACGGAAAACTCACCGCATGAAACGTACGCCCCATGTGCTCGCCATCCAGTCCCACGTGGTGTTCGGCCACGCCGGCAACAGCGCCGCGGTTTTCCCGATGCAGCGGGTCGGGGTGAACGTGTGGCCGCTCAATACCGTGCAGTTCTCCAACCACACGCAATATGGCCAGTGGACCGGGGAAGTGCTGCCCCCGCATCAGATTCCTGAATTGGTCGAAGGAATCGCCGCGATTGGCGAACTGGGCAATTGCGATGCGGTGTTGTCCGGCTACCTCGGCAGCGCAGCCCAGGGCCGGGCGATTCTCGCGGGCGTGGAGCGAATCAAATCGATCAATCCTAAAGCGTTATACCTCTGCGACCCGGTGATGGGTCATCCGGAGAAGGGCTGCAGCGTACCGGCGGAGGTTAGCGATTTTCTGTTGGAAGAGGCCGCAGCGATGGCCGACTTCATGTGCCCGAACCAGTTGGAGCTGAACAGCTTCTCGGGACGCAAGGCGCAGTCATTGTTCGATTGCCTGGCCATGGCGCGGGCGCTGCTGGCGCGCGGCCCGAAGGCGGTGCTGGTCAAGCATCTGGACTATCCCGGCAAACTGGCGGATGGCTTCGAGATGTTGCTGGTGACCGCTGAAGGCAGTTGGCACTTGCGTCGGCCGCTGCTGGCATTTCCGCGTCAGCCGGTGGGCGTTGGCGATCTGACTGCCGGGTTGTTCTTGGCGCGTGTGCTGCTGGGTGATAGCTGGGTGGCCGCCTTCGAATTCACCGCGGCGGCGGTGCATGAAGTGCTATTGGAGACCCAGGCCTGCGCCAGCTATGAGCTGGAACTGGTGCGGGCGCAGGACCGGATTGCCCATCCGCGGGTGCGGTTCGAGGCTACAGCGATCAGCCTCTGAGCTTCGCGTCGACCCCCATTCGCGAGCAAGCCCGCTCCCACATTGGTTCTCTGTCGTACACGAAAACTGTGTGCGCTGAAAATCTATTGTGGGAGCGGGCTTGCTCGCGAAGACAATCTAATGAACGCCGTCAAACTGACTGAACACCTCAGGCATCGCCCTTGATGTCCTGATAACGCTTTTCCAGTTCCTGACGAATCTGCCGACGCTGCTGGGCCTGCATGTACCGGCGCTTGTCTTCACTGTTCTGCGGTTGCAGCGGCGGGACTGCGGCCGGTTTGCGCTGGTCATCCACCGCGACCATGGTGAAGAAGCAGCTGTTGGTGTGGCGCACCGAGCGCTCGCGGATGTTCTCGGTCACGACTTTGATGCCCACCTCCATCGAGGTGTTGCCGGTGTAGTTGACCGAGGCCAGAAAGGTCACCAGTTCGCCGACGTGAATCGGCTCGCGGAAAATCACCTGATCCACCGACAGGGTCACCACATAGCGGCCGGCATAGCGGCTGGCGCAGGCGTAGGCCACTTCATCGAGGTATTTGAGCAGGGTGCCGCCGTGGACATTGCCTGAGAAGTTGGCCATGTCGGGGGTCATCAATACCGTCATCGACAGCTGGGCGTTTCCGGGTTCCATAACGTACTCACGGGTTCAAGGCAGAATTTCGGGGTGCACCTCTGGTGGGTGCTTGGTTTTTCAAACCAACAGTTATCGGGACGCCGGGCGGGGGACGGCCGTCACGCCCGAATCGATCTGTTTCCATATATTGCACCCTCTTCTCGCCGGAAGTCGCGGTGTTACCCTTCAAAAGCCCGCCCCAAGGAGCCACACACATGCATGCCATCAGTTTCATTCAGGACCTGGCAGTGATCATGTTGATCGCGGGTGTGGTGACCGTGCTCTTTCATCGTCTCAAACAACCGGTAGTGCTCGGCTACATTGTCGCCGGCTTCATCATCGGCCCGCACACGCCACCGTTCAGCCTGATCCACGATGAAGCAACCATCAAAACCCTCGCCGAACTCGGGGTGATTTTCCTGATGTTCTGCCTGGGCCTGGAATTCAGCCTGCGCAAGCTGTTCAAGGTTGGCGCCACGGCGTTCATCGCGGCCTTCCTGGAAATCGTCCTGATGATCTGGATCGGCTATGAAATCGGTCGCTGGTTCGACTGGAACACCATGGATTCGCTGTTCCTCGGCGCGATCCTGGCGATTTCCTCGACCACCATCATCGTTAAGGCGCTCAATGACCTGAAGATGAAGAACGAGCGATTTGCGCAGCTGATCTTCGGCGTGTTGATCGTCGAAGACATCCTCGGCATTGGCATCATCGCGTTGCTGTCGAGCATCGCAGTCAGCGGCACCGTCAGTTCCGGCGAAGTGTTTTCCACGGTCGGCAAGCTTTCACTGTTCATGATTGTCGCACTGGTTATTGGCATTCTGCTGGTGCCGCGACTGCTGGCCTATGTGGCCAAATTCGAAAGCAATGAGATGCTGCTGATCACCGTGCTGGGCTTGTGTTTCGGCTTCTGTCTGCTGGTGGTCAAACTTGAATACAGCATGGTCCTCGGCGCGTTTCTGATTGGTGCGATCATGGCCGAATCGCGACAACTGCTGAAAATCGAGCAATTGATCGAGCCGGTTCGCGACTTGTTCAGTGCCATTTTCTTCGTCGCCATCGGCCTGATGCTCGACCCGATGATCCTGCTGCAATACGCCTGGCCGATCGCGGTAATTACCGTGGCCGTGGTGCTGGGAAAGATGGTGTCCTGCGGCCTCGGTGCCTTTATCGCCGGCAATGACGGACGCACCTCACTGCGCGTGGGGATGGGGCTCTCACAGATTGGCGAATTCTCTTTCATCATCGCCGCGTTGGGTATGACGCTGCAGGTCACCAGCAACTTTCTCTATCCGGTGGCGGTGGCTGTTTCGGTGATCACCACGCTGTTGACTCCGTATCTGATTCGCGCCGCCGATCCGCTGTCGATCAAGCTTGCTGCAGTGATGCCGCAGCGTCTAAGCCGTGTATTGGGGATGTATGGCGAATGGCTGCGCAGCATCCAGCCTCAGGGCGAGGGCGCGCTATTGGCGTCGATGATCCGGCGGATTCTGTTGCAGGTAGGAGTGAATCTGGCGTTGGTGATTGCGATCTTTTTCTCAGGTGCGTTCTTCGCCGAGCACATGTCGGTTTACCTGCAAGACTGGATCAGCGACCCGAGCTGGCAGAAAGCATTGATCTGGGGTGGGGCGTTGCTGTTGTCACTGCCGTTTCTG
Organism: Pseudomonas sp. PGPR40; assembly: GCF_022014505.1. Taxonomy (NCBI): domain Bacteria; kingdom Pseudomonadati; phylum Pseudomonadota; class Gammaproteobacteria; order Pseudomonadales; family Pseudomonadaceae; genus Pseudomonas; species Pseudomonas sp. PGPR40. Next base: position 70,420 of record NZ_JAKLSP010000018.1, read on the forward strand.
ATCGCCGCCTATCGCAAGCTCAAGGCGCTGTCGATGCTGCTGGCGGAGATTGGGGTGACGCCGGAGATGGCCGGTCGTCACACACAGCGAGTGCGTCGGGTGATCGCCGAAGTGATTCCGATCCTCTCGCTGTTGGTGATCTTCCTGCTATTGGCAGCCTTGTCGGCCAGTATTCTGCCGACCAGCAAGTTACTGGTGCTGATTGTCGTGGTCGCGGCCGCCGTGGCGGCACTGCTCTGGCGTTGGTTCATCCGCGTGCATACGCGGATGCAGGTGGCCTTGCTGGAAACGCTGGACAACCATAACGATTCGTCCGGGCATTGACCTCAGCCGGTCCGGCGGATCAGCTTTCCAGCCAGACGTCCCGCGCCCAGTGCCATACCGATTCCCAGGTTTCTTCGGCGAGCAATTCTTCTTCGGCCAACCACAGCACCACGGTGCCGTCTTCTTCGACCAGATAGTAATTGTCACCGTCCTGGCAGATCGGAATCATGCTGCGATCGACGCCAGCATCCCAAGCGTTGGCGGCAACGTCTGGGAGGTAGGTGTGGGACTGCGGGTCGGTGACGGTCACCGGCTCCAGGCTGCCGTAGACCACGTCGCTGACGGTCAGCAAAAATTCTCTGAAGACGAACGGGATGTCGATGAACAGTTGCTCTTCGATTTCCACAATCTGATCTTCATCAGGCAACTCCAAGGGGACCGGTACCGGTTCGTTGGCTTCACGCAGTTGTTCGATGATTTCTTCCACGTCCGGGATCCTCTTGCTTGATGGCGCGGTTTAGTTGGGGCGGTTTATACAGTAGCTCGCTATAGATGCAACCGCGAAATAGAAAACCCCGGCCGGGGCCGGGGTTTTATTACAACAGGTGAAACGCAGGAAGTGATCAGCCGTTCTGGCGGATCCCCGCTACCAGCCAAGGCTGGTTTTCGCCCTGTGCCCGTTCCATGTTCCAGCTTTCGCTGAACACTTCGCCCTGATCGAAGCGCGAGTTCTTCGACACGCCGCTGAAGGTCAGGGTGGCGATGGTCTTGTCCGCACGGTCATCGACGCCGTCCAGTTGTACCTGGAGGTTATCGATGTAGGTCGACTGGAAGCCGTCGCCCAGATCGGCACGTTCGCGCTTGAGGAACTCCAGCAGTTGCGGAGTTACGAACTCGGCGATCTTGTCCATTTCGTTGGCGTCCCAATGCTGCTGCAGGGACTGGAAGTGGTTGCGGGCCGCTTCAATGAAGTTGTTTTCATTGAACCAGGCTGGCGCGTTGATCACCGGACGAGCGGCAGCAGGTGCAGCCGAACCGCCGAAGACCGAACCGCTCGCAGGCTTGTTCTCGAACACTTCACGTTGCATCGGCGCATGGCCTGCCGGCGCCATGTGCTCCTGCTGCTTGCGACGACGGGCGGCGATGAAACGGAAGACCAGGAAGGCGATGACCGCCATGATCAGGATGTCGAAGATCTGCATGCCCTGGAAGCCGTCGCCCATGAACATGGAAGCCAGCAGGCCACCGGCAGCGATACCGGCCAGAGGGCCGAGCCAACGCGAAGCACCGCTGGCCTTGGTCGCGGCGCCAGCAGCACCGGCCGCGCCCGCAGTGGCGGCAGCGCCGCCTGCAGCAGAAGAAGGAGCCATTTGGCTGGTCTGGTGAGTCGGCGCAGCGCCGGAGCTCTTGCCGCCACCAAAGCGCTTGGCGGCATTGGCGTCGAGGCTCATCGTCAGGCCAATACACAACGCCATGGCGATGCTAAGAAAACGTTTCATAAAGGGAATTCCCATTTGTGGAAGGCACGCGCGCCATGTTGCACAGCTGAAGTGTTACTGGCTAGCGGCAGAGTGTTTCGGGCTTTTGCCTGACAGATTGTGTTCAGCTTCAATCAGCGCAATAGGTCCTGTTAACTTTGGCTGTAGGACGAGTGGATAAGTTCTGTAGGAGTCAGGACATCAACCTGTGGGAGCGGGCTTGCTCGCGAAGGCGGCACCGCGGTGTATCAGAAACACCGCATTATCGTTCTTCGCGAGCAAGCCCGCTCCCACAAAAGGCTCTCGGTTGTCCTTAGATCGCTTCCAGCTTGGCATAACCCAGCATCAACCACTTGCTGCCTTCGCTGAAGTTCACCTGCACCCGCGCCTGAGCACCGGCGCCTTCGAAATTCAGGATCACACCGTCGCCGAACACCGAATGCCGCACGGTCTGGCCGAGGCTGAACCCGGTGTCCGGGATCGCGCTGCCGCCGAACAGGCTGCTGGAACTTTGCTGCTGGCCACCGCCGAACGGACGGCTAACGCTGTTGGACAGCCGCACTTCCTGGATCAGGCCTTTCGGCACTTCACGTACGAAACGCGACACCTTGTTGTAGGTCTCGCTGCCGTACAGACGTCGGGTTTCAGCATAGGTCAGCACCAGATTCTGCATCGCCCGGGTGATACCGACATAGGCCAGGCGGCGTTCCTCTTCAAGACGGCCGGGTTCTTCCAGGCTCATCTTGTGCGGAAACAGGCCTTCTTCCATGCCCACCAGAAACACGTAAGGGAATTCCAGGCCCTTGGCGCTGTGCAGGGTCATCAACTGAATGCTGTCTTCGTGTTCGTCGGCCTGGGTATCTCCGGCCTCCAGCGAGGCATGACCGAGGAACGCCGCCAATGGCGACTGCTCTTCATCCTCTTCCGGGTTTTCGAAGTTACGCGCGGCGCTGACCAGTTCCTCAAGGTTTTCTACCCGGGCCTGGCCTTTCTCGCCCTTTTCCGCTTGGTGATAGGCGATCAGCCCCGACTGCTCGATGACAGTCTGGGTCATCAGGTGCAGTGGCATATCCATGCATTTGGCAGCGAGGTTCTCTATCAGCTCCATAAACGCCCCAAGGGCGCCAGCAGCGCGACCGGTCAGGCCTTTGTTGGCCACCAGCTGACGCATGGCTTCCCACATCGAAACATCGCTGTGTCGCGCATGATCGCGGATCGCTTCGACGGTTTTTTCGCCGATGCCGCGGGCCGGAACGTTGATCACCCGCTCCAGGGCTGCATCATTGCCACGGCCTTCCAGCAAACGCAGGTACGCCATGGCGTTCTTGATTTCTGCCCGTTCGAAGAAGCGCTGACCGCCATAAATGCGGTACGGGATGCGCTCGCGTAGCAAGGCTTCTTCCAAAACGCGCGACTGGGCGTTGGAGCGGTACAAAATCGCGATATCGCTACGAGCCAAGCCGGTTTTCAACGCGCTTTCAATGGTTTCAACCACGTAACGTGCTTCATCGTGTTCATTGAAGGCGGCGTACAAATTGATCGCTTCGCCTTCGCCGCCATCGGTCCACAGCTCTTTGCCCATGCGCCCGGTATTGTTGGCGATCAGCGCGTTGGCAGCTTTGAGGATCCCGGCCGTGGAGCGGTAGTTTTGCTCCAGACGAATGATCTCGGCATCCGGGAAATCGTCGGAATACTGATAGATGTTCTCGATTTTCGCGCCGCGCCAGCCGTAGATCGACTGGTCGTCGTCACCGACCACCATCAGGCTGTCGCCACCCTTGGCCAGCAGACGCAACCAGGCGTACTGCACGGCGTTGGTGTCTTGGAACTCGTCCACCAGAATATGCCGGAAGCGCTTCTGATAATGGGCAAGCAAGCCCGGATGATCGCGCCACAGATCCAGGGCGCGCAGCAGCAATTCAGAGAAGTCGATGACGCCGGCGCGCAGGCAAGCAGCCTCATAGGCTTCATAAATGCTGCGCATAGTCGCCAGGAACAGATCGCCACTGGCTTGAATATGTTGCGGACGCAGACCTTCGTCTTTCTGCCCGTTGATGAACCACTGGGCCTGCCGGACCGGCCAGCGTTGCTCGTCCAGGCCCAGCTCGCGGATCACCCGCTTTACCAGCCGTTGCTGGTCGTCGCTGTCGAGAATCTGGAAGGTCTGGCTCAGGCCGGCTTCCTGCCAGTGCGCCCGCAGCAAGCGGTGCGCCAGGCCGTGGAAGGTGCCGACCCACATGCCGGCCGGGTTAATACCCATCAGCTGCTCGATGCGATGACGCATCTCGGCAGCAGCCTTGTTGGTGAAGGTCACCGACAGAATGGAGTGGGGCGAGGCGTTTTCGACCTGGATCAACCAGGCGATACGGTGCACCAGCACTCGGGTTTTACCGGAGCCAGCACCGGCCAGGACCAACTGACGACCCACGGAGGCAGCTACGGCCTGACGTTGGGCATCGTTGAGGGAGTTCAGCAGAAGGGAGAGATCATCGCGCATCGGGGCATTCTAGGGTGCGCCGTCACCCCGGGCAAACCGAGCTTTGCATTAGCCGATGAAAGAAGCATCGATGACGACTGGTCGGTCACTGGCTGCAAGCGTTGGCGGGACTCGTCTGGCCACTTTTGTACCGGGGCGGGCGGCTCAAACTTTCGTCTATTTTATGACCTTGGACTGTTTGGTCCGGGCATTTGCTTGTGTATGCTCCGTCCACAATTCGGGCTCGCATGCTCATTAATAAGAATAAGAACATTGCCTATGACCCTCAGCTCCGACCTGTCGGGCCCCTCCGTGGAGCCCCGGGTTATCCGCAAACAGTACGCCATGGAAATGGCGGTCGAACGCACACGTCTGCTGTACCAGGGCTCGCTGTTGCCTACGCTGTTCATGCTGATCAACGGTCTGGTCTGCGCCGGACTGCTCTGGAGCCCTCAGCGTTACTTCATGGTCAGCGTCTGGCTGATCTGGTTATTGTCGCTAGTGGCGTTGCGAGTGATTCAGGTCGCGGCTTTCGATTCGGCGATTCCTCACCGTCAGGCCCACCCGGTCTGGCGTCGCATGTTCATGCTCGGCTCTGCCATGACTGGCCTGACCCTGGCCGGTGCCGGCATCGCGTTGGTGCCCGCTGACAATTTCATGCAACAAGCCTGGGTGTTCGGCCTGATCGGCGCCGCAGCCCTCTCGGCCAGCGTCGCTTATGCCGTCAGCCTGCCGGCTTTTCTGTCGTTTACCTTGCCCTGTCTGTTGCCGGCCATCGGCTATCTGTTCTGGGGTGGCGATGAACAAGAGCAGGGTTGGGGCTGGTTCGGGCTGATTTTGCTGGGTTCGTTGAGCGTCGTCGCCTGGCAGGTCAATCGGCTGATCGATCAAGGGTTGCTGCGGCGCTTTCAAAATCAGGCGCTGATCGAGCACTTGCAGCAGGCGCAAAGTCGTAGCGATCAGCTCAATCACGAACTGGGTAAGGAAATCGACCAGCGCCGACGCGCCGAAGACGAATTGCGCGAAACTCAGGTCGACCTCGAAAATCGAGTCGCCCAACGCAGTCTGGAGCTGGACGCTGCCAACCAGGCCTTGAGCAAGAGCGAAGCGCGGCTGGCGCTGGCGTTGAAGGCGAGTGAACTGGGATTGTGGGATTGGAACCTGCAGACAGACGAAGTCCATCACACTCACCTTCAAGAGCTATTTGGCCTGGAGCCGGAATTCGTGACGGCGATGCTCAGCCACCTCAAACCGCGTCTGCACCCCGACGACTTGCCATCGCTGAAGCGGGCGCTGGTCGAGCACTTGAAGGGCCGCAGCGAGGATTATCAAATCGAGTATCGGGTACGGCATGGCGATGGCCATTGGGTCTGGATCGAGGACCGTGGCCGAGCGGTTGAGCGCGGCGAAAAGGGACGGGTGATCCGCATGGTTGGTACCCGCCGCGATATCAGTGCCAGCAAGGGCCTGGAAGACCAGCGACAACTGGCGGCGACGGTGTTCGAGGCCGCCAGCGAAGGCATTGTGATTCTGGACCCGAATTACGCATTGATTGCCATCAATCAGGCCTTCAGTCGAGTGACCGGTTACGACATCGAAGACATGCTCGGGCGCAACGTGGTCGAGTTGCCCTGCAGTCGCGATGCCCGCCGGCATTACGCAACGATTCGTCAGGCGCTGGAACAGCAGGGCACCTGGCAGGGCGAACTGGTCGAAACCCGTAAGAATGGTGAGTTGTATCCGCAATGGCTGCAACTGAATGCCGTACGCGATAAGCGGGGAAATGTAAGTCATATTGTCGGCTTCTTCGCCGATCTGTCCGCCAGGCGTGAATCCGAAGAACGTATGCGTTACCTCGCTCATTATGATGAGCTCACGGGCTTGGCCAACCGTGCGTTGTTTCGCGAACGGCTGCAAGAGGCTCATCAGCGGGTGCACCAGGGCGGGCGTCGCAGTCTGGCGTTGCTGCACATCAATCTGGACCGTTTCAAGCTCCTCAACGACAGCCTCGGTCACGAAATTGCCGACCAGCTATTACAGAAAATGGCTCGACGGCTAGTCAATGCGCTACCGGAAGCGGACACCATTGCCCGTTTGTCCGGCGATGAATTTGCGGTGCTGTTCGATGCCTACGGCAATCTGTCGAGCCTGGCGCGCGTGGCGACCCGTTTGTCGACCAAGCTGCGATTGCCAATCACCGTCGAGGGTCATGAATTGGTGGTGAGCGTGTCGATGGGCATCAGCCTGTTGCCAGACACCGCACGGGAGACTTCCGCGTTGGTCAGCCAGTCGAACATGGCCATGCAGCATGCCAAACACTTGGGCGGCAACAACTTCCAGTTCTATACACACAGCCTGCAAGCCAGCACGCTCGAGCGTTTGCAGCTCGAGAACCAGTTGCGCAAAGCCATCGAAGAAAAGCAGTTGAACGTGTTTTATCAACCGAAACTCTGCCTCGCCACCGGTCGGCTGAATGCCGCCGAGGCGTTGGTACGCTGGAGTCACCCGACCTTGGGCCACGTACCGCCGGGGGATTTCATCGGTCTGGCCGAGGAAACCGGGCTGATCGGCGCTATCGGCGAATTCGTTTTGCGCCAGGCCTGTTGGCAAGCGTGTGAGTGGCAGCGTCAGGGACTGGAGCCGATTCGCGTGTCGGTCAATCTTTCGGTGCATCAACTGCGTCAGGGAAAACTGGTCAGCCTGGTGCGTCAGGTGCTGGAGGAAACCGGCCTGGCGCCGCATTACCTGGAACTTGAGCTCACCGAGAGCCAGCTGTTGGATAGCGTCGAGCACATCATTTCGACCTTCCAGCAGTTGCGTGATCTTGGGGTAAAGCTGGCGATCGATGATTTCGGCACTGGTTATTCGTCTCTGAGTTATCTCAAACGGATTCCGGTGGATTACGTGAAGATCGATCAGGCGTTTATCCGTGGTCTGGGGGAGAGCAGTGAGGATGCGGCGATCACCCGGGCGATCATTGCCATGGCGCACGGGTTGGCGCTGAAAGTCGTCGCAGAAGGTGTTGAACGGTCCGAGCAACTGGCGTTTTTGAAGGCTGAAGGTTGCGATGAGGTACAGGGCTATCTGATCAGTCGACCGATTGACTCCGATGGTTTGGGTAACCTTCTACTTGAGCAAGATACTGGTGTCCTCCGCTAAGTCATCAATAAACGTGATGACTTAGCTGGGAAAATTCCGGTTGCTAGCGCGTTAGGAGAATCGTCTTATCCACCAGGATATGTAATCTTCAAGATGGTTGTTTGACCAGATCATATATTTTTTACCCTGAAAATCAGAAAGGTGTTTTACGCTAACATCTTCAGATTTGCTCTGTGGGTATAATTCAAATAAAAAATCTGATTCTTTTGGAAAATGCATTATCGAAACTAAGCGGCCGTTGATGAATTTGAATCGGGTAGTGCCAGTATTTTTTTCGCCCTGTATTTGGTAATTGGTTATTTCGAAAATATCGGTATTGAACTCCTCTCTGAATATGCCGCCGAGATATTTAGAACTCTCTAATATAACTGGTTTGTAGCCATTTTCTTTAAGGGTGCTTAGCACGTCTTCGACAAGGCTACAGCTGCGGAAATTATTCACTAATAGAGGGTGGGCGCTTTTGCAAGTCTTTTCTATGTTTACTGGATTATGGTATTTAACATAGAAAATCGTCAAAACCACCAATATTAAGAATGCAAAGGTGAAATATTTTATGGCTGATGCTTTTGTTTTAATAGTATGACCCATGAGACGTCGCCTCTGTTGCTAATGCACCATTATTAAGAAGGTTCATGCAGCTTTCGGGGCATGCCTCAGGAGATTCGCTGTCCTTGGCTGCACATAAACCTGCTTGGTTGTTCCAGTCATCCATAGCTCTCTCACTCCGGCTCTGCCCAACGTTTGATACTTCATTCGCCCAACCGGCAAGTTTACTAATCGTTTCTCCCCAATTTGACGCAGCAATCATGCATGAGGCAATGCAATGCCTGTAGGCGTCTTGAGGTCCGTTACTCTGTCCCGGTAGTGGGCTTTCATTCGCTATGGCTTCGGCTTTGGATGACCATTCAAACACAGATTCCAACCCAAATGGATCAACGTATTTCAACGGATTGCCGTTCACATACCCATATGTATTCATTCCGCCCTTTAGCCCAATGGGGTCGCTCTCCAAATAGCGTCCTGTCTCCGGGTCATAATTTCTGAAGTAATTGTAGTGCAACCCAGTTTCAGCATCGTAGTACTGGCCGGGGAAACGGAGATTTAGAGTCAAAGAACCACTGGCTTTCTCCAAGCCAAAAGTGTCAGATTTCCATTCCCATACAATTTCCTGATTGGCGTTCGTTACGATGCGGGGTGCGTTGAGATGGTCGCTATGAATGTAGAACGGCGTGCTATTAGTCAGTGCACCTGCCGTGTCATAGTTAATACTCATACCGCCCAACGGCAAACCATCAAGCCAGACATAGTATTGGCTCGTGAGCTTCTTGCCTTCGCTATTGAACATCGTTTCGCCCAACAGTTGACCATCAGGTCCGTAGAGAAATGTAGTAACGCCTTGTGGAGTGATTTTCTGGGTGCGCTGACCCAGAGCGTTGTAGCGAAACTGACCCCGGATCATCCCGTCAATCTTCACGCTGCTCAGGCGATTTTGCTCGTCGTATGAGAATTGGCGATTGGCGCGGTCTTTGATCAGGTTGCCGGCCGCATCAGTGGTCACCAATTGGTCGTCTATTTGGATCAATCGATTGTTACTGGCGCCATACTGGTAGGTCGTGACTGTACTGTCTTGCACCTTGCCTTCGACCAGAGGAGTAAGTGTTTTGTTGGTGCGGTTACCAACCGCGTCATAAGTAAAGGTTTGCTGTCGCCTGGCATTTGCTTCTTCTGTCAGGCGATCGAGCGCGTCATAGCTGTAGTTCAGATCACCGAGTGAGCTGCTTTGTATTTTGGTGATGTTTCCGGTGGCATCGTAGGCATAAGTGTTGCTCCTGCCGGCGACGGTTTGTGCGGTCAACCGATAGTCCAGGTCGTATATCCGTTGAAGAGTGGCCCCATTGTTCCAGGTCAGGCTTTTGAGCGGGCCGAAGGGTAGATAAGCAAGGTCGCGCACGAAGGTGGTCGGCTCATCAGCGCCACGCCGGATTTGCACGTGACTGACCTGACCAGCGGAGTTGCGTAGGTAGTGGATGCTGACCCCGGTCGGGTAATCGATCCGATTGAGTCGATTTGCTCGATCGTATCCAAAACCAAGTTTTTCCAGCTGGGTTGCTTCATTCGTTCTCAGTATATGCAGTTGGGCTGTACGGTTGCCTTGCGCATCGTAGGTGTAATTCAGTACACCATTTATGTCTTCCACTGCTGTCAGTCGGCCGATACCTTTGTTGCCGCTGGTAATCGAGTCGTAGTGGAAACGAACATCAAGCTTTGGGTTTGCCGGATAGCGACGACTAAGCAATCGATTCAGAGCATCGTATACATAGGATGTGACGACCCCTCGAGCATCCGTTTTTTCTATGATATTGCCGGCTGCGTCATATTTGTATTTGCTGGTGCCGCTATCGGGACTGTCTAGCTGAGTCAGGTTACCCAAGCCATCGAAGTGATAATAGGTGCTCACGCCGCGTGCGTCGCGGACGTGGGTGAGGTTGTCCTGAGCGTCGTACTCATACTGAGAAGTGCTGTTTAATGGATCGGTGCTCTTTATCAAACGATTGAGCGGATCGTAGGCGCTGCTATAGCTAGTATCGCGAGGGGTGACGGTAGTAATGGGATTGTCATTAAGGTCGTATTGCAGATGATTCGTTTGGCCACTAGCTCCTATCGAATCAAGTAACCGCCCCAGTTCGTCATACACCCATCGATGCTGTTTCGTTAGCTTTCCTGCATTGTCCTTCAAGCGTACTACTGTTTGGTTACCCATTGGGTCGAATTCAAATTCAACTTGCTCCATTAGGTTATTCGTAATTCGGATTAATCGTCTTGCGTCGTCCCAACTGTAAGCAAGCCAGCTACCATCGCCTTGGGTCAGTCTGGTTATGTCCCCGGTAGCATTGTAATCGAATTGTGTTGTGCTGTTACCTACGCTGACAGATGATAACCAACCTTGAGGCATATAACTCAGTGAAGTTACCACCCCATTGGGATCAACAATTGTCTGCGAATTCCCTGTGTAATCGTAGTTTGACATCTCAGTGATATGCCCAAGTGCGTTAGTAACGCGCATCAGGTTGCTATTTGAGTCATATTCGTAGCGGGTGATATCGCTCACATCGGTTCTTGGCCCATCCGAAGATTCGAGCAAGCCAGTGGCATTGTATGTGAATGACCATCCGCGCTCTGGGGCTTGCCAGAGTGGGACGGTGATGAGAGTGCCGCCGATTGCAAGCGCCAGAAGGCTTACTCTTAATAACAGTGTATTCATGTTCAGGTCCTTCTGAATCAATGTGTTTCAATTGTTTGGCTGAGTTTTCGTCCTTCAGCGTCATAGGTATATAGGATTGATCGGTTTGGTTGTTGAATACGCAAGGGAAGGGGCAGCGTAGTGTGCCACTCCGTGGTAATAGTCCTTGATTCAGGCGTACCACTTGCGTCGATGCGCGAAGTGACCAAACCGCGGTCGTTATGGGTGAATAGCGTAGTGATGCCCTTACCGTCAGTTTGCGATGTCAGAAATCCGCGTTCGTCGTAGGTAAATGTCGAATTACTTTGTGGGCAGTTAGCGGTTGGTTCTCCGATGATCGAGGTTATGCGTTTGGCACTTTGAAAGTAACCAAATTTATAAGTTGTATTTCCCCCCAAAGCGTTTGATACAGTGGTTGAATCGTCAGAGTTATATTGGACGGTAACTTTCTCAGTGCCCAGCGCGTGTTCGCTGGAGATTGCCCGACCGTATTGGTCGTAAGTCCATGCCGCATATTTGATTCCACGTTGGTCTTCAATCGCTGTTAAAAGTCTGCTGTCTCGTTGGTCTTCATAAAAATATCGTCTTGTTTCCTGAAACTCAGGGTGATTTTTTATGACCGAAATGAGCTGTTTATATTTGTTATATTGGTAGCGTATTTGGATCTGCCCAACCTTTAAACTAAGGGGTTGCTTTTTTGGGTCTTCGGTAAATTGAAGTGAATTTCCGAAACTATCGGTTACTGTAGCGACTGTGCCCGAGTAGATGATAGTCGTGGACAAACTGTGCCTTCGCGTACTTACAAGTTTTCCACTATTATCGAATACTAACGTCATGCCGTTAGTCGATTGGTATATCCAGCGGTTGTCATGCTGATTGAGCGTACTTGCTTCAGTTGCTTCGCCAACGTATAAATGCCCGATTTTTTTGAATACGTATTGGTTTCCATTGTTGTGTATAACTGTGACTGAATTGTTTTCAATATTCAGCCTGTCTGAGTAATTATGAACCCATAATCCATCAGCACTTCTGTAGTATCTTTTGAATTCGATAGCATTTTCTGGGTTATTGTTAGATGAAAATGAGTAATCTGTTTCTGACTGCAACTTGTAGCCTGTCGAAAAATCGATAGGGTTACCAGCGATACTCGATGGACAGGCGTAGCTAGCTTTTAGAAACTCACACTGACCTGAAATGCTGTTAAATTTATTTCCTTTTGGGCAATGTTCTCCATAGAGCATTATAGCTAGAACTCCATAGGAGTCGTCGACCGGGTCATCGCCATAGATCATGTGACAATCCCAAGCAAGTTTATCCTCTCTTTCTATGGGAGGTGTGTAGTTCCATGAGTCTTCACTTTCCTTGTGTAGCCATCGACAACCTGATTCTGGCGAGGAAAATTTTTCAGGAATCCCCCATTCGGGCTGAAATTGCCAATAGTAGTCTTCGCCTAACGAATCTTGAGTTGTTAAGAGGGCGCACAATAAGATTGGTGTGCAATTCTTTCTGATTTTCATATAGACCTTCCGTGGTCCGAGATTCTTTAAAGGATGTTCTTATTTTATATCAGTAAATTAATCATCCGTAGACTATGGAAATAAAATGAAAATAATTGTGGGCGGGGTCATTTGCGGTTTGTGTAGACGCAACACCAGACAAATTTATGTGTCAAAAATTGTTAATGTTGATTTTTTCTTCTAAAGCCGCGGGAGCGTCAGGGTACGATTTTCGCTGCCCTCAGCAAGGGTGACACCGCGCGGATGTTTCCCGCTACATGGGGTATTTCCTGGCAAAATTGGGAAGATTAATGCCATCCGGTTACGCATTGAGCAGGCAAAAAGCCGATTCATGTAGTATAACTACAAGCGTGCTACATCCCCGGCGCCTGCCAATAACAAAGAGTCCAGTCCCTTGAATCTGCTGCAACATATCGCCCAGTCACGTCACCTGTTACGCAAGTCGGAGCTCAAGGTCGCCGACCACGTGCTGCTTGACCCTGCGGCGGTGATGCACAGTTCCATGGCCGACCTGGCCCATAGCGTGGGCATCAGCGAGCCGACTATCGTGCGGTTTTGCCGCGCCATCGGTTGCTCCGGGTTTCAGGATTTGAAACTGAAGCTGGCGCAGAGCCTCGCGGCGGGCGCCAGCTTCGGTCAGTTCGCGATCCATGAAGACGATTCGGTCGCCGATTACAGCCTGAAAATCTTCGACACTACCCTGCATACGCTGATGGAGGTTCGCGAGAAACTCGATCCGGTGGAGTTGCAGAGGGCTGTGTCGCTGATGTCTCAGGCTCAGCGTGTCGAGTTCTATGGATTCGGTGCTTCGGGCGCAGTGGCGGCGGATGCCCAACACAAATTTTTCCGTTTGCTGCTGACTGCAGCCGCGTATTCCGACCCGCACATGCAGGCGATGTCGGCGGTTACCCTGAAGCCGAGCGACGTGGCAATCTGCATTTCCCAGTCGGGGCGTTCCAAGGACCTGTTGATCACTGCCAATCTGGTGCGCGAGAGCGGCGCTTCGTTGATCACCCTGTGCCCGAGCCAGACGCCGCTGGCCGAGCTGTCGACCGTCAACCTGGCGATCGATGTACACGAAGACACCGAAATCTACACGCCGCTGACGTCGCGCATCGCGCACCTGGTGGTGATTGATGTGCTGGCGATGGGCGTGGCCATGGCCCGCGGTCCGAGCCTGGTCAATCACCTCAAGAGCGTCAAACGCAGCCTTCGCAGCTTGCGGCTGTCGCCCAAGTCAGTGAAAGCGCTGGACGATTGATTCTTTGCCTTGAGAGTGCCTTCGCGGGCAAGCCTCGCTCCTACAGATATCGCGTCCCTGTAGGAGCGAGCGGTGCGGCGATCCGACTTGCCCGCGAAGGCGTCATCAGATTCACCACATTTCATCTCACTGTCATTCACCCGTCGCCAAACCGTCATCCCTCGCGCCTATCTTGAAACTCCCGTACTCGCCTTGGGAGACTCGAAATGGCTCAGCCCTACGAAGAACGCAACAGCGCCGTCAAAACCCGTCGTCAGCAAGAAGATCAGCGCCGCATGGAATTTCGCCGCGCCATCGAAGATCGCTGCGAACGCCGTCAGCTTCTGGCGGAAATTGGCGAATTTCCTGACGGCCTCGAACTCAATTACTGGCAGGCAGCTCCCGTAACTTCCCGTCGAAACGCTCAACCAGGGCGCTGATCTGTATCCGCTCGCTGCGGATAAACGCAAGGAATGCGTGCGCCACGGGTGATAGCCGTTTGGCTTTGGCCTGCACCAGGCACCAACTGCGGTACAGCGGCAGTTCTTCGACCGGCAACTCGATCAATCCGCCCGTTGCCAATTCAAGGTTCAGGGCATGGCGCGTCAACAGCGCCAGGCCCAGACCCGCTAGCACGCATTCACGCTGGGCTTCGGCCGATGAGACCTCCTGGGTCTGGTTGAAGTGCACGCGCTTTTCTTTGAAATACTCTTCGCAGGCCAGTCGCGTACCGGAGCCGGATTCGCGCAATAGCAGTGTGTAGGGTTCCAGATCCTGCAAGCGCAGTGGGCCCATGTGGCACAACGGATGATCCGGTGGTGCTACGGCGACAATCGGGTTATTGAGAAATGGCAAGAATTCCAGCCCCATGTCCTGCGGCACCATGGACATGATCACCAGATCGTCGCGGTTGTCGGAGAGGCGCCGGATCACCTGCCCACGATTGACCACCGTCAGCTGCAGATTCACTTCCGGGTGCTGGCGCTTGAACGCGGCAAACAGGTGCGGCACGAAATACTTGGCGCTGGATTCCACCGCCAGTTTCAGCTGGCCTTGCAATGAGCCTTGCATATCCGATAACTGCATATCGAGGTTTTCCAGGCGCCCGAAAATGTCCCGGCTGGCGCGCTGCAGTGCTTCGGCCGCCTCGGTCATGTAGAGTTTTTTGCCGACGTAATCGAATAACGGTTGGCCAATCAGCTCTTCGAGTTGACGAATCTGTAGGCTAACGGCAGGTTGTGTGAGAGACATTTCGTCGGCAGCGCGGCTGTAGGACCTTAAATCGCACACCTCATTGAAGATCTGCAATTGACGCAATGTCATACGCATCAATGACTTACGCATTTTCTAGAGACCCTGAGCGGAGGCTGATGCTTCAACTATAAGTCTTTGCTTATGTGTAACCCAATTATTATTCATTTTTGTTAATCCCTTGCGAAGGCTAGTGTGGAGCTGCGACTGAATTGAAACATTTGGTCACGCGTCGACCTGGTCTGACAGGTCGTGGGTACCACCGGCTCAAGGGAACCTCCAAGTGATAAAAAAGATCCTGATCGCCAACCGTGGTGAGATTGCCGTACGAATCGTGCGTGCCTGCGCCGAAATGGGCATTCGCTCGGTCGCGATCTATTCCGACGCCGACCGCCATGCCTTGCATGTGAAGCGTGCGGACGAGGCCCACAGCATCGGTGCCGAGCCACTGGCTGGCTACCTCAACCCGCGCAAGCTGGTGAACCTGGCGGTGGAAACCGGTTGCGATGCGTTGCACCCCGGCTACGGTTTCCTTTCGGAAAACGCCGAGCTGGCAGACATCTGCGCCGAACGCGGAATCAAATTCATTGGTCCATCGGCTGAAGTGATTCGCCGCATGGGCGACAAGACCGAAGCGCGCCGCAGCATGATCAAGGCCGGCGTGCCGGTCACCCCTGGCACCGAAGGCAACGTGTCGGGCATCGAAGAAGCCCTGAGCGAAGGCGAGCGTATCGGTTACCCGGTGATGCTCAAGGCCACATCCGGTGGTGGCGGTCGCGGCATTCGTCGCTGCAACAGTCGCGAAGAACTCGAACAAGCCTTTCCGCGAGTCATTTCCGAAGCTACCAAGGCCTTCGGTTCGGCGGAAGTGTTCCTGGAAAAATGCATCGTCAATCCGAAACACATCGAAGCGCAGATCCTCGGCGACAGCTTTGGCAACGTGGTGCACCTGTTCGAGCGTGACTGCTCGATCCAGCGCCGCAACCAGAAACTGATCGAGATCGCGCCGAGCCCGCAAC
Source organism: Pseudomonas sp. PGPR40 (assembly GCF_022014505.1). Lineage (NCBI taxonomy): Bacteria > Pseudomonadati > Pseudomonadota > Gammaproteobacteria > Pseudomonadales > Pseudomonadaceae > Pseudomonas > Pseudomonas sp. PGPR40. The sequence goes on from NZ_JAKLSP010000018.1 coordinate 86,065, forward strand.
TGACCCCGGAACAGCGTGCCTACATCGGCGATCTCTCGGTGCGCGCAGCCAAGGCCGTGGGTTACGAGAACGCCGGCACCGTGGAGTTTCTGCTCGCCGAGGGCGAGGTGTACTTCATGGAGATGAACACTCGGGTGCAGGTGGAACACACCATCACCGAAGAAATCACCGGCATCGACATCGTTCGCGAGCAGATTCGCATCGCGTCCGGCCTGCCGCTTTCGGTGAAACAGGAAGACATCCAGCACCGCGGTTTCGCGCTGCAGTTCCGGATCAACGCCGAAGACCCGAAAAACAACTTCCTGCCGAGCTTCGGCAAGATTACCCGTTACTACGCGCCCGGTGGTCCTGGCGTGCGTACCGACACAGCGATCTATACCGGCTACACCATTCCGCCGTTCTACGATTCCATGTGCCTGAAACTGGTGGTCTGGGCGCTGACTTGGGAAGAGGCGATGGACCGTGGTTTGCGAGCCCTCGACGACATGCGTCTGCAAGGGGTCAAGACCACCGCCGCGTACTACCAGGAAATCCTGCGCAACCCGGAATTCCGTAGCGGCCAGTTCAATACCAGCTTCGTTGAAAGCCACCCTGAACTGACCAATTACTCGATCAAGCGCAAACCCGAAGAGCTGGCCCTGGCCATCGCCGCCGCCATCGCCGCCCACGCAGGCCTGTGAGGAATAGAACAATGAGCAAGCAAATCCACGTTACCGACACAATCCTGCGCGACGCCCACCAATCGCTGCTCGCCACCCGCATGCGCACCGAAGACATGCTGCCGATCTGCGACAAGCTCGACAAAGTCGGCTACTGGTCGCTGGAATGCTGGGGCGGCGCGACCTTCGACGCCTGCGTACGTTTCCTGAAAGAAGACCCGTGGGAGCGCCTGCGCCAACTGCGCGCGGCATTGCCTAACACGCGTCTGCAAATGCTCCTGCGGGGCCAGAACCTGCTGGGCTACCGCCATTACAGCGACGACGTGGTCAAAGCCTTCGTCGCCAAGGCTGCCGTCAACGGCATCGACGTGTTCCGCATTTTCGACGCGATGAATGACGTGCGTAACCTGCGTGTGGCTATCGAAGCGGTAAAAGCTGCCGGCAAACACGCCCAGGGCACCATCGCCTACACCACCAGCCCGGTGCACACCATCGAGGCCTTCGTGAACCAGGCCAAGCAAATGGAAGCCATGGGTTGCGACTCGGTGGCGATCAAGGACATGGCCGGCCTGCTGACCCCGTATGCCACTGGCGAACTGGTCAAAGCGTTGAAAACCGAGCAATCGCTGCCCGTGTTCATTCACTCCCACGACACTGCTGGTCTGGCCGCGATGTGCCAAATGAAAGCGATCGAAAACGGCGCCGACCACATCGACACCGCGATCTCCAGCTTCGCCTGGGGCACTAGCCACCCGGGAACCGAATCGATGGTCGCCGCCCTTAAAGGCAGCGAGTTCGACACCGGTCTGAACCTGGAACTGCTGCAAGAAATCGGCCTGTACTTCTATGCGGTGCGCAAGAAGTACCACCAGTTCGAAAGCGAATTCACCACGGTCGATACCCGTGTGCAAGTCAACCAGGTACCGGGCGGGATGATTTCCAACCTGGCCAACCAGTTGAAAGAGCAGGGTGCCCTGAACCGCATGAGCGAAGTGCTGGCGGAGATCCCTCGCGTTCGTGAAGACCTCGGCTTCCCGCCGCTGGTGACGCCGACCTCGCAGATTGTCGGCACCCAGGCGTTCTTCAACGTGCTGGCTGGCGAGCGCTACAAGACCATCACCAATGAAGTGAAGCTCTACCTGCAAGGCGGCTACGGCAAAGCGCCGGGCACCGTGAACGAAAAACTGCGTCGTCAGGCGATCGGCAGCGAAGAGGTGATCGACGTGCGTCCGGCGGATCTGCTCAAGCCGGAAATGACCAAGCTGCGTGCCGAAATCGGCTCTGTGGCCAAGTCTGAAGAAGACGTGCTGACCTACGCCATGTTCCCGGATATCGGTCGCAAGTTCCTTGAAGAACGCGCAGCCGGCACCCTGACGCCAGAAGTGCTGCTGCCGATCCCTGAAGCCGGCGGCGTAGCCTCGGCCGGTGGCGAAGGCGTGCCGACCGAGTTCGTCATCGACGTTCACGGCGAAACCTACCGCGTCGATATCACAGGTGTCGGCGTCAAGGCGGAAGGCAAGCGCCACTTCTACCTGTCCATCGATGGCATGCCGGAAGAAGTGGTGTTCGAACCGCTCAACGAGTTCGTCGGCGGCGGCAGCAGCAAGCGCAAGCAAGCCACTGCACCGGGCCACGTCAGCACCACCATGCCGGGCAACATCGTCGATGTGCTGGTCAAGGAAGGCGACACCGTGAAAGCCGGCCAGGCTGTGCTGATCACCGAAGCGATGAAGATGGAAACCGAAGTCCAATCGGCCATCGCCGGCAAAGTCACCGCCATCCACGTGGCCAAGGGCGACCGGGTGAACCCGGGCGAGATTCTGATCGAGATCGAAGGCTGAGATAGCAGCCTCGATATACCGCTTTAAACCTCGGGGGGGCATGTGCTCCCCTTTTTTTGTGCGCCCAGCATGGGCGCAATCTTGCGGGTGGAAGTCCCGCCGTAAGCTGACCACAGCGAACGAAGTGAAGCGCAACTGCATGAGGGTGACCGAGTGTGGGGAGGAAGCGTGAATCGAAACCGTGAGCCGATGAACAAAAACCGGATACAAGGCGAAGCCGATCAGGGCGAGCGAGCCATGAATCGCGAAGCTCTTGTGGTCAAAGATCAGGCTGCGTAAATCCGGCGGTTGTGCGGGGAAGGATTGCGTTCTTACCTGGGGAGATCTCGCCTTGTGCCTGAAAGGGCGACGGTGCGAGCCGGAGCGAGAAGTCAGCAGAGGCCGTAGTAGTCTTTTTTTTGACGAAGGGCCGAACGAGAGAGAGTGTTGTAGGCCATGTTGATGCGAACGACCGGAAGTCAGATGCCTGCCAAACGCGGGGCGGATGGAGATAACGAGCGGTGAAACCGTGAGAAATCCCGTCAGCGACGAGGTCAATCGCCCGCAAGATGAATCCGACAACGCAGGGCAAAGGCTGCTGGAACGGGCCTTTGCGAGAGAAAACCTGAAACGGGCGTGGAAACGGGTCAAAGCCAATAAAGGTGCAGCGGGAGTTGATGGTCTGGACATTGAACAGACCGCCGAAGACTTGCTGACTCAATGGCCAGTGATTTGTGAACAGCTTCTTTCAGATGTCTACCGGCCCAGTCCGGTGCGACGCGTGGTCATCCCCAAGCCTGACGGCGGTGAGCGCCGAGTTGGGTATTCCGACGGTCACCGACCGTCTGATCCAACAAGCGCTGCTGCAAGTCTTGCAGCCGTTGCTTGATCCGACTTTCAGTGAACACAGCTATGGCTTTCGTCCGGGACGCTGCGCGCAGGACGCCGTTTTGGCGGCTCAGCGGTATGTGTCCTCGGGGCGCAAAGTGGTGGTGGACGTTGATCTGGAGAAGTTCTTCGACCGGGTCGATCACGACATTTTGATTGATCGCTTACGCAAACGGATTGCGGATCGGGCGGCTATTCGACTGGTTCGGGCGTATCTGGATGCGGGAACGCTGATCAATGGCGTGATCGAGAAAAGCCGCTGCGGGGCGCCGCAAGGCGGCCCGCTGTCGCCGCTGCTGGCAAATGTGCTGCTGGACGAAGTGGATCGGGAGCTTGAATATCGAGGTCATTGCTTCGTGCGCTATGCCGACGACGCGAACGTTTATGTTCGCAGTCATAAAGCAGGGCAGCGGGTGATGATCTTGCTGAGGCGTCTGTATGAAAAGCTGCACTTGAGCGTCAACGAGAGCAAGAGTGCGGTGGCCAGTGCGTTTGGTCGCAAGTTTCTGGGTTATGCATTTTGGTGCGCCCGTGACGAAGTCAAACGTGCGGTATCTCAGAAGGCACAAAAGCAATTCAAGCAACGTATCCGGCAGTTCACTCGCCGTTCATGTGGCCGCAGTTTGCAGCAGGTCGTCGATCTCCTACGTCCCTATTTGCTGGGTTGGAAAGCCTATTTCAAGTTGTCACAAACACCAGGTGTCTGGCGTGAATTGGACAAATGGATGCGACATCGATTTAGAGCGATTCAACTCAAGCAATGGAAACGGGGAACGACGACTTATCGCTGCAGGGATACGGTCTATGAAGACCGTCCCCTATGCCGATTCGCCCGGCATTTATTGGTGTTCTGTGCCGTACGCCTGAATTACATTCACGTCTTCGACAGGATGAACGGTGACGATTCCAAGTTCGCGAAATTCAGGAATAGTAGGAATAGTTCCGGGATAGCCTCCGCTGACCGTGTAAGTCCCCGGAGTAATACTCAAAGGGACATCAAAAAAAACTACCTGCTGTTCAAATCTTTTGATGGGTACTGTGTTCTCGCTTTCGTCGTTTTTAAAACGAACTCGATAAAGACCCGTCATGGAGTCCGTGTAGGTGTTTTTAAGAATCAGCGTCTGACCGGGAGTTACGTTCCCAGGTAGCTCAGGTGCTGCATTGGCGTAGACGGAGCTTTTCATCGTTAGGCTTCCCGATTCCGGATGTAAGAGAACCTGTTCCCGTCAGGAGCAGGTTCCGATGCATCAGCCTAGGGACGAGCGAGGGATGCGTCTACTGTCATATCTGATAGGCAGACAGGGAAGCGAAATGATCAGAATGCCATCCGCCATTGACCCATCACGCCATGGTTGCGGCTATCAGTCCCGATCTCGCCGGTGAGGCCTACACCTAATGTATGGTTTGTCGAAACCCGAAGATCCAATCCCGCATCGACCAGTAAACTGTCGCGATCCAGATCCGCACCGTAAACGGAATAGTCGTTGCCGCCATTGACCAGTCGTTGGCGGGTTTTGGTTTCAACCTCCCCGTACGTGTGTTTCCAGCCGGCACTGAATCGCGGCGTCAGTTGCATACCGTTATCAAGCATGTTGACCTTTGCCAGGCGCAGGCCGAAGGTGCTGTTCATGTTGCTTTGGGCTTGCTCATAGACTTTCAGCGCCGCTGCACTACCTTTTTCGGTATAGCTGTCGCGCTGATAGCGTTGGTAGCCGAGGCTGGCGAACGGTTCGATGCTGACGTTGGCGCAGCCCAGGTTGTAACCCACCTCGGCGAAAGCTTGCTGGGTGCTGGCGTCGTAGCTACCCTTGGGACGGTCGCTGAAACCAGTGAAGGCTATCTGCCGTGCGTTGCTGCCATCGTGATCACTGTAAGTCGCGCCAAGACGCAGTGACATCGGACCACTCTGACGTAACGCATAGACACCCAAGTGCCAGCTGTCGAGATCTCCGTTGAGTTCGCTGGGGGGCTAAATGGCGTCTGCGCGATCGGACTGGCTTTAGGCTCTTCAAGGGCAGGCGGTTTAATTGTTACAGTTGAGCTGTCTGCCCCTCATCCAACCGGTTTGTGGGTCGGTCGGCGTTTTTATGTGGCTCGATGATCTCCTTGGTCACTGGGAGATCAACGATGGGTTCATTCAGCTTGGGTTTTCTTTTACGAGACTTGGGAGTCGGCTCCTCGAGCATGACTTGAGGCTCCGGTTGTTGCGCCAGGGAGGGTGCTATGCAACCCACTGCGAGCGCAATGGCCAGTGCCAGATGTTGTGGTCGGAATCTGTATTGAACGGGCATCGAGTACAGCCTCTTTTGACATGAGGCCAAACTCTAAGAGGAGGCTATAGGTGCCGATGTCAGCTGCTTCCGACGGACCTGCGGGGCGTGTCAGATGGTTATGTAGAAAATGGCCAGCCTCTTGATGCCGGTTGGTTTTATCTACTACGCACTAATGCTTTTTCTGACAACGAATCAGGAGAGGAGGGCTGTCGCATTGCCAAAAAACGCGTCTGCCGGATGTTAAAGACCAAAAGATCGCAGCCTTCGACAGCTCTACTTGGATGACACACGCCAGGAGCTGCCAAAGGTTGCGATCTATCTGCTTTAAACCTGGCTACGGCTCAAATACGCCTTCCCATAATGCCGCTCCATCCGCGCCTGAATCAGCTCCAACCCAATCGACATCACCCAATAAATAATCGCCGCCGTCGTCAGCATCTCGATATAGCGATAGCTCGAGCGCCCATACGACTGCGCCAGGAACATCACTTCCCAAACCCCCATCACCGAAATCAGTGACGAGTCCTTGAGCATGGAGATGAACTGGTTGGTGGTGGGCGGGATGATGGTGCGCATAGCTTGGGGCAGGGTGACGCGCCAGAAGATCACGGTTTCGCGCATGCCCAGGGCCAGCGATGCTTCGCGTTGGCCGTGGGGGACGCCGAGGATGCCCGCGCGGAAGATTTCGCTGAGGTAAGCGCCGTAGTTCAGCGACAGGGCGATGATGCCGGCAGCGATAGCGCCCGGCACGATGCCCAATTGGGGCAGGCCGAGGTAGATCAGCAGAATCTGGATCAGCAGCGGTGTGCCGCGAAAGAATGAGGCATAAAAGCTCGCGATACCGAACGCCACCGCACTTTTCGACAGCCGAGCCAGGGCGGTGAAGAAGCCCAGCAGTGATGACGCCACAATCGAGCACAAGCACAGAAACAGCGTCAGCGCCGCGCCTTGCAGAAAGCCGTTGGGCGCCAGGTGCAGGCCGATCAGGTTCGGCAGCTTGTCGAGGATGATCGAGAACTTCAGGTCGAAGCTCAGGAAGAAACTCGCGAACAAGCCGAACATCGCCGCCCAGGTCAGGTACAGCCGGGTGCGGAAGCCGAAGATTCGTTGCAGCAACGACTCAGCCACCGGTTGCGGTGGCTGAGGAGGGTTGGGGAAAGAAGTCATTTGCTGATGTCGGCGCCGATCCATTTTTGCGACAGCTTGCTCAAGGTGCCGTCCTGTTTCAGCTGGGCAAACACATCACGTACTTTGGCGTCCCACTGAACATCGCCTTTTTCGATGGCCACCGAGTTCGGCTCCGAGTACAGCGGCTGGCCGGCGAGTTTGAAGCGCTTGTCTTCGTTCAGGCGCGGTTGGGCAGTGACAAGGTTGGTTAGGATCGCGTCCAGACGCACGCCAGCGCCCAAGCCCAAATCCTGAAACGCGACGTTGTCGGTGTCATACGGAGCGATCTGCACGTTCTCGAAAGGGTACTGCAATTGGGTATCTTCGGCGCCTTCAATCACCAGGTTCTTGTTCAGATAGCTTTCATAGCTGGAGGCGCTGGTGAGGCCGACTTTTTTGCCGCTCAAATCTTTGGCGCCATGGATGCTGTCGTCCTTGGCATTGACCACGATCACCGCAGGGGAGGCGTAGTACTCGACCGGGAAATCGAAGACTTCGGCGCGGGCCTTGCTCGGGGTCATGGAGCAGATGCAGATGTCGTAACGCCCGCTCCAGCGACCGGCAGCGATCACATCCCAGGACGGTGTTTCAAGGCGTAGCTTGACGCCCAGTTTGTCCGCCACGGCCTTGGCCACATCGACGTCGAAACCGTCGAGTTGGTTTTGGTCGTTGAGGAAGGAGAAGGGTGGATAGCTTTCCATCAATACGCCCACCAGTTCTTTCTTTTGCTCGATACGGTCCAGAGTGGCGCCCGCAAAGACTTGGGTGGAGGCAGTCAATATCGTCAGGCCCAGGGCCAGCAGTGGTTGAAATTTCACAGTTGATCCCTGAAAAAAAGAGGTTGTTATTAACCGAGTGGTGCGTATTAAATAGTTATAAGAACGACTCTGATAGTGAGTTATTTTCATAAGCTTATGAGTGAAAAGCATATGGGCGCAAACACGGTAATTCTGGATGGCGGCATGGGTCGTGAGTTGCAACGCCGAGGGGCGCCATTCAGGCAGCCTGAGTGGTCGGCACTGGCCCTGAGCGAGGCGCCGCAAGCGGTGGAAGCGGTGCACGCGGCTTATATTGAAAGCGGTGCCAACGTGATCACCAGCAACAGTTACGCGGTGGTGCCGTTCCATATTGGCGAAGAGCGTTTTGCCGCCGAAGGTCAGGCCCTCGCAGCATTGGCCGGTGAGCTAGCCCGGCGTGCCGTCGATGCGGCGGGTAAACCAGTGCGTGTGGCCGGTTCATTGCCGCCGTTGTTTGGCTCCTATCGTCCGGATTTGTTCGACGCTGCGCGGGTGACTGAATTGCTGACACCTCTGGTCAATGGCCTGGCGCCTCATGTCGACCTGTGGCTGGCTGAAACCCAGAGCTCGATCGTCGAGGCACGGTCGATCCATGCCGGTCTGCCGAAGGACGGCAAGCCGTTCTGGCTGTCGTTTACCCTGAAAGATGAAGACACCGACGAAGTGCCGCGTTTGCGTTCCGGTGAGCCGGTGGTCGAGGCCGCTGCAGTGGCGGCTGAGTTGGGCGTCGAGACTTTGCTGTTCAATTGCAGCCAGCCAGAAGTGATCGGCGCTGCGATCGATGCAGCGCGAGAAACCTTCGAACGCTTGGGTGTGAAGATCCACATCGGCGCGTACGCCAATGCCTTCCCGCCACAGCCGAAAGAGGCCACGGCCAATGACGGTCTGGACCCGTTGCGTGACGATCTCGATCCGCCGGGCTACCTGCAATGGGCGGCTGATTGGCAGAAGCGTGGGGCCAGCCATTTGGGCGGTTGCTGCGGGATCGGGCCGGAGCATATTGCGGTGTTGGCCCAGAAACTGGTTTGAAAGATCGTTCCCACGCGCAGCAAAGGAATGCATCCCGCGACGCTCTGCGTCGCCTTCCGGATCGAACGCAGAGCGTCCGTGGCTGCATTCCCACGCAGGAGCGTGGGAACGATCATCAGGTGCGGCACTCAACCAGAGTTTTCACCTGCCCCGATTCCGTCTGGTTCTCATCGGACAGCCACCGCTCGAACCCCGCGCCAATCGCGGGCCATTCCGAATCCAGAATCGAATACCACGCTGTGTCACGGTTCTGACCCTTGACCACCATGTGCTGGCGGAAAACCCCTTCAAAACTGAACCCCAACCGCTCCGCCGCATACTTGGAACGGGCATTGCCGTTGTTGCATTTCCATTCCAGACGCCGGTAACCCAGGGCAAAGGATTCCCTGGCCAACAGGTAAACCGCTTCGGTGCTTTTTGGCGAACGCTGCATCGGTGCGCCGAAGGTCACATGGCCGATTTCGATGCGACCCTGGGCAGGGACAATCGACATCAGGCTGAGGATGCCCTGCACGTCGCCGCTGGCGCGGTCGATCACCGTGAAGAAATACGGGTCGCTGTTGGCCGCATGGTTGTTCAGCCAATCGTTGAACGCGCTGCGCTCCGGGAAAGGACCGTAAGGCAAATAGTCCCAGAGTTTCGGATCCGAGCCCGGGCCTTCCAGGGCTTTCCACAAGCCGTCGGTGTGACGGGCCGGGTCAAGTTTTTCCAAGCGAATGAAACGTCCTTCGATCAGTTGAACCGAGGGCGGCGGAACGCCTTTCCAGTCCGCGAGTGAAGTCGACATGCTGTTCTCCTTGAACCTTAAAGGGCTTTGCAAAACTGGATGAAACCAGGCCGTTCGGCGATGCGCTCATAGAGCTGGATCGCGGTGGCGTTGGTTTCATGGGTCAGCCAATGGACCTCGCAGCACCCGTCGGCCTTGGCCGTGGTGTAGACGAATTCAATCAGTTGCCGACCGACACCGGTGCCGCGGGTTTCTGGCGTCACCAGCAAGTCTTGCAAGTAGCAGGAGTTTTCGATGCTCCAGTTCGAGCGGTGGTAGATGAAATGCACCATGCCCACCGCTGTGCCATCGGCCCAGGCCAGCGCCGCGTGAGTCGGTTCGCTCGGATCGAGCAGGCGCTCCCAGGTGCTCTGGGTGACTGCGTCGGGCAATTCGGTGTTGTAGAAGCGCAAGTAAGCTTGCCACAACGGCAGCCAGGTAGCGTGATCGTCGGCGGTGACCTGGCGGATGTCGATCTGACTCATGTTGGTTCCTTAACGCATCAAGTGGGCGAGGGCCTGGTCGTGCACATCAGGGCTGGCGGCCAGCCCCTCGCGCACACCGGCGATGTCTGCAGCATTGCGGTTCTGGCTGAGCTTGCGTTTGCCCTCCAGACGCTGGATCGGCAAGGCAAAACCGACGATGGCCTTGAGCATGCCATCAATGTAGTCGGTGGGGGCGTCGTCGACTTTCCATGGATTTGTGCGACCCGACTCATGACGATCAGTCAGGGTGCTGACCAGATTGCGCAGGTGGTCGGCGTCGGTGAACACTTCGGCCATGCCATAGGCGTGCACGGCGACGTAATTCCAGGTCGGCACGACTTTGCCATGCTCGGCTTTGCTCGGGTAAAACCCCGGGCTGACGTAAGCATCCGCACCAGCAAAAATCACCAGCGCCTCGGCGCCGTTCTGCAATTCCCGCCATTGTGGATTGGCCCGGGCGAAGTGCCCGTAGAGGGTGCCATTCGGGCCTTGGTCAACATTCAGCAGCAGCGGCAGATGACTGGCTTGCAGACCCTGTTCACCATGGGTGACCAAGACAGCAAGGCGAGTGCCGAGTATCTGCTGGTGCAGTTCATTCAAATCATCGATGGCGAAATTGCTGGGCGTGTACATGGAAATATTCCTTGGCGAATGCCTGCATCCTAGGCAGGCTATTGGTCTGTTGTAAGAGCCATTAATGACCAATTTCATAGGTCCATTACCATGCCGAATCCGCCGCTTCCCTCGTCGTTCAATCCAGCGGGTATCGAACTCGACCGCCGTCAGGGCCTGAGTCGTCAGCTCTATCAAGCGCTGCGGGTGCGAGTGCTCGATGGACGATTGGCCAGCGGCACACGACTGCCGGCCAGTCGCGATCTGGCGGCGGCGCTATCGATTTCCCGTAACAGCGTGGTCCGTGCCTACGATCAGCTTTACGCTGAGGGCTTCATCGAGGGGCGTGTTGGCGACGGGACTTATGTCGCGCAATTGCCTCAAGCCGCGGTGTCGGTAAAAAAATTATCCACAAAAGTATCCACAGGGTTTTCAACAGGGTTACCCACAGCCTTATCCACAAATTGGCTGGATTTGCCTGTGGTTTCATCCAGTAAAGTTATCCACAGCGGTGCTTTGGGCCGGGTTGAAAAGAACCATTTGGCCTTGCCTCCCAGTGGTCCGCCTCGCGCATTCAGGGTCGGTGTTCCGGCCTTCGATCTGTTTCCTTTCGAGGTCTGGGCCAAGCTGAATGCGGCGTTTTGGCGTAAACCGGATTTACAGCAACTGTGTTACGGCGACCCTGCGGGTGATGAACGCTTGCGCGGATTGATTGCCGCCTACTTGCGCAGCTCAAGGGGCATGCAGTGTTCGGCTGAGCAAATTGTGATCACCAGTGGCGCGCAGCAGGGGATCAGCCTTTGTGCACAGTTGCTGGTGGAGCCGGGCGATGGGGTGGGGATTGAAAACCCGGGCTATCGCGCGGCGGGTCATGCGTTTGCCGTGGCAGGTGCTCGATTGCACGGCGTAGCGGTGGACAGTGAGGGGATCGATTGTGCGGAATTGGCCGGGATTGAGAATTGCCGTCTCGCTTATGTCACGCCATCCCATCAGTACCCGACCGGTGTCGTCATGAGTCTCGCGCGACGTCTTGAGTTATTGGCTTGGGCTGAACGCACCCAAGGCTGGATCATTGAAGATGATTACGACGGTGAATACCGTTACAGCGGCGCGCCTCTAGCACCTTTGGCTGCACTGGATCGGCACGCCCGGGTGCTTTATGTCGGGACCTTCGGCAAGGTTGCATTCCCGGCGTTACGGCTGGGGTATCTGGTATTGCCGATGGGGCTGGTCGAGGCGTTTTCCCGGCGGCGTGCGGTGGACGTGCGGCATTCGGAAGTCAGCACACAAGCGGTCATGGCCGAGTTCATGGCGACTGGACATTTTCAACGGCATATACGGCGTATGCGGCGTGCGGCGTTGATCAGACGCAACGCATTGCTTGCCGGCTGGCCCCGGGATATTCCTGGTGTTGGTGTTCCGCCGAATGTCGCTGCAGGGCTGCACTTGACGGTAGCGGTCAACTCTCAGGCTCGGGAACAGGAGTTGATCGAGCAGGCTGCCAGTGTCGATGTTGAAATCAATGCGCTAAGCAACTACTGGTTGCCGGATTCTCAGCGACCGATGGATCTGCGTGCTGGGCTGGTGCTGGGCTTTGCGGCGGTGCCCGAGGCGACAATCAATGCAGCGCTCGGGCGTTTGGTCAAAGTCTGGCGTTCATAGTGTGGCGTTACGCGCCACGCTTACCCCTCAGCTTCCTTCGCAGGCTCAAGATCCAGAAACAGTTTGCGCAGGAGCGGATCGTCTATTTTTCGCAGTACGCCATCAATGGGTTCAAAAGTACTTAATGCCACTTGCTGGTCGGGTGTAAGAGTCTTGAGATAATCGTCCGAGACTTTCAGGTGGGCTGTACCGGGTTTGTCGACCGGGCTATTGACGGTAGGGTAATGAAAGTGCGCAACCCAAATGGGCTGATGGGTATTAGCCTTGTCGAAAATCCGATATTCCTGAAAGTAATCTCCCAGTTGTTTGGTGCGGATCCGCCCTTGCTCATTGCGACTAATATCGATCTGCTTATTCTCCTGCATCCATTTGAAGCTGCTTTGTGTGGGCTTGCGTTGTTTATAAAGGTTTGCTCGAACACTGACCCCCGCTTTGCGCATTTTGTTGGCTGCCTGAATCAGTTCTGTACTCAGTGTGGCGACAGGTGGCGGAGTTCCCGTGGCAATTTTGATTCTGGTCATGGCTTGTTCAACGCTGGTAGCGCTTTGTTCAAGTTTCAGGGCTTGCTGATCGAATAGATCCTGCATGTCGGCGGGTATACGCCTGGGTCGAAAAGCGTCTTTACGGGTACGTTCAATAAACGGTTCACTGTCCAGGTTCAGCTCAAGAGCGCTGCCGATGATCTCCACGTCTTTCAAAGCGGGTAGCGGTTGTTTGGTGATCACCGGGATGAATGGCTTGAGCGAATCTTCCGCGGTTTTTGCTACGCCATCGTCGTCAGGGGCACGCGGCCGGCTCTTGCTGACTTTGACCGGCTGAGGCGAAGGGGCTGGACGGTTTCGCCTGGACGGAATCTGCTGTGGCTCAAACGTTTGTTCCGGCAATAAAGACTGGAGTTGACTGTGTGCCAAATGGGCGAATTCTTCGATAAGACTTCGCAGATGGTCGATTTGATTTCGCTTAAGCAAGTCAGGATAGGTATCCGGTAACTCCTGGAGGCGTTGCTCTGCATCGGCAAACACTTCGACGAGGGAGTGGAGTTCTTCGATACGAACCTTCAAGTCGATATTGGCATCTGTACCTTTTACCAACTGGGCGACTTGATGAGCGGCCCGGCCGGCACTCACGACAATATCGCCGATGGCATTACGCGCTTCGGGCATCGTCGGGCTCGCCTGCTCTTGCAGGCAAAGTTCCTGCGCCATGCCGATCTCATTGGCTTTCAGTTCCAGTGCCGTGAAAGAAGGTAGCAGTTTGCGAATATGTAGGGCCTCGGTAATGCCAGGTCTTCCTGCGGCTTTCATCCCTTCAATGACAGTGTGCGAAATCGACAGTCTGTTGACCATTTCGTGGCTCAAGTTGGTCGCCTGCTGAATGGTGTCGATATAGGTTTGCTGCGAAACGACCGATGGGTCTGCGGCCCGAGCCAGTTTTTGGGTGGCCTCGATATATCGATTTTTCTTTGTGACGAACCAGAGCGACAGACGCCTCGCCAATTCGGTGCTCAGACGCAGCAAGTCATAGGTATAACCTGTCGTCCCGCCGAGGTCGCGCCACTCTTGCAATTGAGCCAGTGCTTGTTGATACGTATCGATCATCGCTTCAAGTTTCTGCGAGTAAAGCTCTGATATCCGATCGAAGTCGGCACCCTTGGCTTCGAGCATGTCCGTTTGCACTTTTTCTATCTCGATTTTGTCCAACGCTTCCTGTGTTCTGAATGACTGCAAGGCTGTTTCCAGTTCATGCTTGCGCCTTTCTTTTGCAGCTTTGAGGGCTTTAAGACGACTTTTCGGTGATCCTCCTCGTAAACGCAATTTCAGGTCCAATACCCACTGGCCTGTTCCAGTGCGGGCGAGTAGCGGGCCATCCCGGTAGGGGGCATCGGGAACCATAATAGTGACCTCGTCGTCGCTGTTCACGAGGACGTTGAACCAGCGTTCACCCACTTGTGCGTAATTCCTGTCGTTAAGCTGATAGAGATGGGGAGTGGCTTCGTTCACGATTACCAGGTCGGCATCGGCGAGGTCGGGCGGCGTGACCTTGAGCGTGTCCAGATAGGAGCGCAATGCAGAAGGACTGCGCCGTGGGACTGACCCGGCCACTTCGAGCGAAGTGCAATGCTCCATGGGCAGCTCTCCTGAAAGCGGGGCAGGGTTGAACGTGACAGTTGCGTGAGCGGGTTCCGGCTGAGTCTTCTTTTCTATCGATAACTTCTCGATCCGCGGTTTATCAGAAAGGGTTCTGCGTCGCATCACCGCGCGATGGGTGAGGATTATGCCGATGGTCAGCAGCACGTCTCCGATTGAGGTCCATTCAACGAAACGATCACCTCGTTCACGGGCATCGAGTGCCTGTTGTATTTCGTTGATGGCTTGCCAGACCCAGACAGCAGTGCCTACAGCGCCGGTGAAGAAGTTGGCGGTGACCTCGAACAGAGCCCAGCTGCTGTCTTTCAGCAAGTTCCAGCGTCGTTCGGCATTGGATTGTGCTTGTCGATCGGCCAGATCGACCAGCGCCTTGGCGTTGTTATTGAACAGCGTCGGCAGGATGTCGCCGGTTATTTCGATATTTTCAAAAACCACGCGCCCGAAACTGTCCAGTCGTTGCAAGGGGTTGATGACCTGTTCGGCGATCAACCATGGAGAAGGCAGGCCGACCGGGAATACATATTGAGCATATTCAAAGCTCAGTGTTTTATCAGGCAGCCAGGCGAGTACCGAGTCTCTGAGTTCGCCAGGTTGGTGCAGCGCATACAACAGATTTTGTCGGGAAGGAAACTGGAGCAAGGGTTGATCAAGCAACGGACGATACAGTAGGCAGGGGCCGTTTTCGGCCTCTCGAGGGCTGATGATGAACATGTTTGTGACGCGATCGCTGACGCTGATCAGGCGATGCTGTGGTGTCATCGATAACGGATATATCGCAATGGACTGCACGGTTTCGGTGTCGGGATTAAACAGTTCGCAAATGTACCGATAGCCCTGTTCATCGATTCCCGCTTCTTGTTTGACCTTGCCTTCAAGTGCCAACAGCGGCAGCAGTAATTGCAGCTGATCGCGATAGAAATCTTTTTGACGTCGGGATTCGACAGGGTCGTCTATCAACTTGCGTTTGATCAGTTCGGGATAGGCCTTGCCGATGTTGACCTGAGTCGATATGTCGGTAAGGAACCCGGGTGTTAGCCAGTCTGGAACTTGCTCTCCCTGTTTGAAAAAAACGGTGGCCCTATAGGGCGCTTCGTTCTCCAGGGCAAATTCGGCAAGCGTTTCTGTACGTTGATCCAGAGGGTTGGGCAGTATGAGGTTATCGACGGTGAAGCTATTGGTAATTCTGATCCGTAATTCATTCAGTGGAAGGCTCGCGGCAGCCACTGCGCGTGAATCCTTGATGATCGCTTCACACATCCGGCGCTGGGCATAATCGGTGATGGCAGGAATCTCGCGTTTGGCCACCTTGCTTTCGGGACGGCGATATAACTTGCCCAGCGCCGTGATGTAACGTCCGTAATCTTGTATATCGTCAACCGATGCTTCACGCAGCCAGTCGGGAATCGCTGTTTCCAATTGTTGGTAACGTGCATCTTCGGTTTTATCGAGCCCGGATTCGGTCTCGTCGGTGGTCGTTGGATCGAGGAACCTCAGCATCTCGATGGCATCGAGTTGCGATGACACCAACGCCCAGGCCATGTGATCGAAGATATTGCCGTCGGGCTCGTATAGCCGCCATTTCGGTGGGCGCCCTGCCAGTTGTGCTTCCAGGCGAGCGGGAAGCAAATCACCCAATTTTTCCATCGAGCTGAACGACTCGTAACCGCCCTCGATTGTGTACAGCACTAACAATTCACGCTGGCGATACGTTGCCTTGAGCACCAAGGCACCTCCGATCAAGAGATGGCTGGCAACTTCATTCTCCAGGGCATCGACATCGATCAAACACGCCTGGATTGCTGAAAAGTCGCTGTTTGCATTCTTGCGCGTGGCGCTGTCGGGATCGATGAATACTTCGCGCGCCATGGCGCACTCATCAGCGTCCCAGCCTTTGACTTTCTGCACATTGAGGGCTTTGCGCAACGAGTTGGAAAGCTCCTGCCAACGCGCGATCTTGTGTCCTTTGCTGTTCCAGAAGTCCAGTTGCCTGGCTTGAAGTTCGACAAACAGCAAAGGCGCCAGATCATTGAGCATTTCGGCAACTTCCTCGATGCTCACCGCAAGATGAACAGGGTTTCGGGCCTTTGGCTCAAGCGAGAGAAAGTGTTCTCCTTCGATGTAATTGGCCCTTGTGCCATAAAGAGCTTGGTGAACCAGTGCATGTGTGAGTGATTCGAATGTTGCAGGGCCGGCCTCGACCTGATCATTCACCACAAGCCATTGCGGTGTGGCGACGATGGCGGTGTCGGGATCGATATCCAGCTTGGGATAAAGCATTTTCAATGACTGGCGTAGTTGGTGCGAAGCCACTTCATTGAGCGTTGGGCCGTGACTGGTCAGGCTGACAAGTTCACTTTTTTCCAATAGTGGCGTTGTATCGTTGGGCAAGTTGTTTTCGGTCATGGGCGCTTCTTCGAGGCTGGGTTTCAGGACGAACAAGGTCCTGGGCTGGCAACGAAAATAGGGCGCGACAGGCGCAACCGTGCGGTAATTAATTATCGGCAGGCTAAAAAAAAAGACCCGCACACAGGCGGGTCTCGGATGGAATCGGGTGAAGGTTTCAAGTGCCGGATTTTATTTTGGTCCAGGCCCGGGTCCGTGCCCGTTCGGCATCGCGAGGCAACGGTTGCAGGGTGTAGAGCGTGCTCATCGCCGCTTCGGTCGGGTACAGGTTCGGGTTATTGCGGATCGCCGGGTCGACCCTTTCCGTGGCGTCCTTGTTCGGGTTCGGGTAACCGACGAAGTCGCTGACCGGTGCGATGACCTGAGGCTGCAGCAAGTAGTTGATGAAGGTGTAAGCGTCTTCCGGGTTTTTCGCGCCTTTGGGGATCGCCAGCATGTCGAACCAGATCGGCGCGCCTTCTTTGGGCAGGCGCATGTCGACGATCACACCATTCTTGGCTTCCTTGGCGCGGTTGGCGGCCTGGGAGAAGCTGCCGGAATAACCGACCGCGACGCAGATGTCCCCGTTGGCAATGTCGGCCATGTACTTGGACGAATGGAAGTAGGTGATGTACGGACGAATCTTCATCAGCAGCGCTTCAGCCTTGGCGTAGTCCGCCGGCTGCTTGCTGTTGGGGTCCAGGCCCAGGTGTTGCAGGGCCAGCGGCAGGATCTCCGACGGCGAGTCGAGCAGCGCCACGCCGCATTGCTTGAGCTTGCTGATGTTCTCTTCCTTGAAGATCAGGTCCCAGCTGTCCACCGGTGCGTTATCGCCCAAAGCCGCCTTGATCTTGTCCGGGTTGAAGCCGATCAAAATGGTCCCGTACATATACGGTACGGCGAATTTGTTGCCCGGATCGTTGGCTTCGATCAGCTTCATCAGCTTCGGATCGAGGTGGTTCCAGTTCGGCAGTTTGCTGCGGTCCAGCGGCTGGAACACCCCGGCTTCGATCTGTTTGGCGAGGAACACGTTGGACGGCACCACCACGTCGTAACCGGAGTTGCCGGTCAGCAACTTGGCCTCCAGCGCTTCGTTGGTGTCGAAGATGTCGTAGACCAGTTTGGTCTGGGTGTTCTGGGCTTTGAAATCTTCCAGCGCTTTGGGGGTGATGTAGTCGAACCAGTTGTACACCCGCAATGTGCGTTCTTCAGCGTGCACGGCGTCACTGAGCAACGTGGCGAATAGAGTTGGAACGATCAGACGTTTGAGTCGATTCATTGTTCTAATTCCTCATTGGACGCTTTCAAAACCTTCGAGAACGTTCACGGCATTGATGCCGATTTCTTCCACCGCGTAACCGCCTTCCATCACGAACAGCGTCGGCTTGCCGAGGCCCGCGATGCGCGCGCCCATCGCCAGATAATCCGGGCTGTCGAGTTTGAATTGGGAGATCGGGTCGTCCTTGAACGTATCGACGCCCAGGGACACGACGACGATGTCGGCGCCGTACTTTTCGATCTCTTTGCAGGCCTGCTCCAGCGCCGCGCTCCAACGGTCCCAGCCTGAACCGGCGGGCAAAGGGTAGTTGAAGTTGAAGCCTTCGCCCGGGCCTTCACCGTGTTCGTCTTCGTAGCCGAGGAAGAACGGAAACTCGGCTTCCGGGTGGCCATGGATCGAGGTGAACAGCACGTCGCTGCGCTCGTAGAAAATCGATTGGGTGCCGTTGCCGTGGTGGTAGTCGACATCGAGGATCGCGACTTTTTTGTGGCCTTGATCAAGGAAGGCCTGAGTGGCGATGGCGGCGTTGTTGAGGTAGCAATAACCGCCCATCAAATCGCTGGCGGCATGGTGTCCCGGTGGACGGCACAAGGCAAAGGCACTGCGGGCTCCGCGCTGGATTACAGCCTGGGCCGTGAGGGCAACTTGTGCTGCGCTATACGCCGCTTGCCAAGTGCCGGCGGTAATTGGTGCGCTGCCGTCGAAGCTGTAATAGCCGAGCTGGCCGTGCAGGCTGGTGGGCATGATCCGGCGCAAGGTGCGGGCCGGCCAGGTGTAGGGCAACAAGTCGCCGTCGGTATTGAATTCGGTCCAGCGTGCCCAGGCCCCTTTGAAGAAGTCGAGGTAGTCGCGGCTGTGGATGCGCTCGATCGGCCCGAGGCCGAAATCCTGCGGCGCCTCGACCGGGCCGAGGTTCTGGTTTTGCACGCGTTGCAACACATGGTCTGCCCGTGAAGGCATTTCGAAGCAGGGCATCAATTGCCCATCCATCAATTCACAACGG
The DNA here is from genome assembly GCF_022014505.1 of Pseudomonas sp. PGPR40. NCBI lineage: Bacteria > Pseudomonadati > Pseudomonadota > Gammaproteobacteria > Pseudomonadales > Pseudomonadaceae > Pseudomonas > Pseudomonas sp. PGPR40. Next base: position 105,034 of record NZ_JAKLSP010000018.1, read on the forward strand.
CCGTGGTGCAGATGGTGATCATCCGAGTAGATCGTCAGCATTCTTGTTCTCCGCAGGCTGATTCGGTTGCATACAGTCTTGCGGCGGGCGGCATTTGGGAGAACGGCAGGAAAGGCCAAAAGGGGATCGAAATGGCCAAAAGATTTGACCGAAATTCGCCCCTTAATGGCACGCCTATGCCCTCGAATGACGCACCTGTCCCTTGTAGGAGCGAGGCTTGCCCGCGAAGCTTTTGGCGTACTTGAAGACGCCTTCGCGGGCAAGTCGGATCGCCGCACCGCTCGCTCCTACAGGGGTTGGGTTGTCAGGGTCTGAACTGGCTCGGCGCCACGCCGCTCCAGCGCACAAACGCATGTCGGAAGCTCGCGGTCTCGCTGAAGCCCAGCGCTTCGGCGATCCGATAGATAGGCAGTTGATCTTCACAGAGCATTCGTTTGGCCTGCTCGAAGCGCAATTCATCCAGCAGTTCCTGATAGCTGCAGCCCAGGTCCTTCAGATGTCGACGCAGGGTGCGGGCCGAGCAATTCATCTGTTCGGCCAGCCCCTCCAGGCCCGGCGCCGCGTTGAGCTGCGCAGCGAGCAGCTGGCGAATCCGCCCGAGCCAGGCCTGACGCCCGGTGAACTCGGTGTTTTGCTTTCGGCAGCGTTCAGCCATGGCCTGATGGGTGATGGCGTCCGCCAGAGGCAGGGGGTGTTCGAGCCAGCGTTTGTCGAAAGCAAAGGCATTGGACACAGCATCGAACTGCAAGGGGCAGTCGAAACGCTCGGCGTAGCGCGCCTGATAGTCCGGTGCCGGGTGTTCGAAGCGGGCGCCGAGAAGAGGCAGAGGGTGGCCGAGCAGGTCTTCGCAGGTGACTTTCATCGAGACCAGGCAAAACTCGACATTGAACGGCGCCAGCGCGGGATTTTCCCGATAGTCGCCCGCGGTGAGCCAGATGCGCTCGTCCTCTTCTTTCAGGCTCAACTCGAACAGTGTTCCCAAGAGCGCCGGATAGTGCAGCGCCAACCGCAAGGCGTCACCTAAAGTGGCGCTGGTGAGTAAGGCGTACCCGAGCATGCCGTAGGACGAGACGTGCATTCGCCGGCCCAATTCCAGGCCGATATCGTGGCATAACGCGACGGCGTTGGCGCAAACCAGCATCTCTTGGTTGGTGGTGATGCGCGTGTCCGCCCGGCTCAGATCCGCTGCGCTGATGCCGCTGCCGGCCAATAACACCTCGCTGGACAGGCCTTCGGCCTTGAAAGTGTTGAGCACCAGGGAGACGGCGTTAAGGGTGGTGAGATGGGAGTGGAGCATGGGTGCTTCCGGCGTTGGGCATGCCGGAAAGGGAGCAAATTACATGCCGGTTATGACCAACCCTTGTAGGAGCGAGGCTTGCCCGCGAAGGCGTCCTCAAGTACGCCAAAAGCTTCGCGGGCAAGCCTCAATGCCAGTCAGTTAAGCGAGTAAACCCGCTTTTCGTAGGAGCCAGGCTTGCCGGCGAAGGCGCACTTAAGGACGTCTTCGCCGGCAAGCCTGGCTCCTACAGATCCGATTTGCCCTTAACTGACTGGCATTGGGGCAAGCCTCGCTCCCACAGGGGGATGTGTTATGTCAGCTGAGTTCGCCGCACAGGTCGAGTTCAACCAGCCGTCGAACTTCAGCGGTTTCAAGCCCTACACCGAGCAACGCATGCAACTTGCCAAACGCCGCCTCGCGGGTCATGCCGCCTCCGGACAACACACCCGCGTCACGCAAGCGGCTTCCCGCCTCGTACACGTCAAGTTCGACGCCACCTTCATGACATTGCGTCACCGCGACCACCACCACACCTTTGTCCCGCGCCCGTTCCAGGCTGGCGAGAAACTCGGGGTTGTCGCCTGGCCCGGTACCGCTGCCATAACATTCCAGCACCAGACCCTGAATACCACTGTTGAACAGGCCATCCAGTTGATCGGCACCGATGCCTGGGAATAACGGCAGTACAGCGACTTTCCCCAATTGTTTAGGCTGGTTGTAGTTCAGTCGCTCAGGTATCGAGGACGCTTTCACGCCGCCGCCCTGACGCTCCAGCCGCTTGAACGGATGACGACCGAAACTGCGAACCTTGGCGCAACGGGTCGGGTCGAGCAGTTCACCGTGGAAGTACAGATGAACGCCCGGCGCCAGGCCCTGACCGAGTGCGACCAGCGCACCGCTGAGGTTTTCCCAGGCGTCGCTGTCGGTCACGCCGGCCGGCAGCATGGAGCCGGTGAACACAACGCGGGCGTGCAGGCCGAGCAATTGAAAACTCATGGCCGCAGCGCTGTAGGCCAGGGTGTCGGTGCCATGCAGGATCAACACGCTGTCGCAGCCCTGGACATCAACGGCGTCGACCACTGCTTCACGCAGTTGCTGCCAGTAGGCGGGCGTCATGTTGGCGCTGTCGATCAGCGGCGACATCTCGCGAAAGCGCCACTGCGGTACCACCAGCTCGGGCTGGCTGTGCAGATATTCGCGCATCCGCGCTTCGAAACCGGACGCTGGTGCCAGGCCATGGGCACTGGCTTGCATGCCAATGGTGCCACCGGTGTAGAGCACCATGACGTGCTGGGCAGCAGGAAAAGTCGAGGAATTCATGGAGGTTCTCCGAAAGCGATGTGGGAGCGACGGTGCGACGACTCGACCTGCTCGCGATGGCAGCGGCGCGGTCTCAAACCCGAACCAAAACGGCAGCATCAAAAAAGCTGCCACAACAGGCGACCGAGCATGACGCCGGTCGCAAGCTGTGTCACGCCGGGCGCAGGGGATGCGCCCGGTTTCTTACCGATCAGCGTTGCGCTGCGGTCACGCCTTGCGGCTCAGTCTGTGCTTGAGGCGCGGCAGGCGGATTGGCTGGCCAGGCTTTCAGGTCCAGGTCCAGGTCCGGGAACTTGCTCGAATCGAACACTGGGGTCTTGATGCCGGCAGCGCGCTGGTCATCGTAGTCACGCAGGATGCGCATACCGACCTTGAACAGCAGGAACAGCGCGATCAGGTTCACGAACGCCAGCAGGGTCATGGTGATGTCGGCGAAGGCGAACACAGTGCCGAGGTTTTCGATGGCACCCCAGAAAATCAACACCAGTACCAGCGCGCGATAGCCGATCAACACCTTGCGGTTTTCGCCGATCATGAAGCGCAGGTTGCTCTCGCCCAGGTAGTAGTTGTAGAGGATCGAGGTGAACACGAACAATGACAGGGCCACCGAAATGAATATCCGGCCCCAGTCACCGACCACGGCGGCCAGGGAGTTCTGGGTCAAGGCAATGCCGTCACCTTCAAAGCCCGCGGTGTAGAAGCCCGACAGCAGGATCAGCAATGCGGTGCAGGTGCAGATCACGAAGGTGTCGAGGAACACGCTGAACGCCTGAATTACACCTTGCGAGACCGGGTGCTCGACCGAGGCCACGGCGGCTACGTTTGGCGCACTGCCCAAGCCTGCTTCGTTGGCGAATACGCCGCGCTTCACGCCCATGACGATGGCGCTGCCAATCAGGCCGCCGAAAGCCTGATCCAGACCGAAGGCGCTTTTGACGATGGTCATCAACATGCCTGGAACGTGGTCGAACTGCAGCACGATCACGTAGAGGGTCACGCCGATGTAGGCCAGGGTTTTGACCGGTACCAGCAGGTCAGCGACCTTGGCGATCCGCTTGATACCGCCGATGAATACCAGACCCAGCAATACCGCCAGGGCCAGCCCGGTGTACGTGGTGTCGAAGCCGAACGCGTTGTTCAGCGAGTGGGTCACGGCATGGGCTTGCAGGCCGTTGAAGGCGAAGCCGAAGGTGATCAGTAGCAGGAACGCCATGATCATGCCCAACCAGCGCTTCTGCAGGCCGTGCTGAATGTAGAAGGACGGGCCGCCACGGAACTGGCCTTCGGAGTCGCAGCGCTTGTAGAGCTGGCCGAGGGAGCATTCGAAGAAGCTGCTGGACATGCCGACCAGCGCGGTCACCCACATCCAGAACACCGCACCGGGGCCACCCAGGGTCACGGCGATGCCGACACCCGCGATGTTGCCCGCACCGACGCGGCCGGCGAGGCTGAGCATCAGGGCCTGGAAGGAACTGAGCTGGCCAGCGCTGCTTTTGAGGCTGTCACGGAATACCGCGAACATGTGAAAGAAATGACGGAACTGAACGAAACGCGAGCGGATCGTGAAGTAGCTACCGAGCCCGACAATGAGCACGATCAGTACTTTCCCTGAGAGGAAGTCGTTGATGACTTCGAGCATGGAGTTTTCCTCGCTGTTTTTTGTGTGTGCGAATACTGGATGGTCCGACACATCGCGTTACACCGGCCTGCGCGTGGCACAGCAGGTGGGTCGATAGTTCGTCCCCGTCCATATCGCGGGTTTTATTAGTTCGGGTTTCGCATGGGTTTGGGTCTCGTTAACGACGACCGCTCACGCGAAGAGGGCCGGCACTATACATAAGGAGAGTGCCGTCCGTCTGCACGATTGTGGTGCAAGCGACGAAACGAGAGCGCTGCAAAATCAAAAAATCGCAGCCTTCGACAGCTTCTACAGAGGAGTCAAACCCTGTAGGAGCTGTCGAAGGCTGCGATCTTGGCGGCACTGAAAACATTCAACATGTTCGGAAAATCCGCAAAAGGGTTAAAAAAAAGGGCTTGGGGGAATCAGTCCCCAAGCCCTCAAAAGGTGAGAGGTGTCTAGTCCCTCGACCTGGTGAGCGGTGCTCTTCAAAAGAGCCTGCGTTTGGTTAAGCCTTCAAAGGCACCAGACGCGGAGCGATCATGTTTTCCGGGCGCAGGATATCGGCGAGCATTTCTTCGTCGAGCAAGCCTTCTTCGCGCACCAGTTCCAGCACGCCGCGGCCGCTTTCAAGCGCGACACGGGCAATGCGGGTGGCGTTTTCATAGCCGATGTACGGGTTCAGCGCGGTGACCAGGCCGATCGAGTGTTCGACCAGTTCACGGCAGCGCTCTTCGTTGGCGGTGATGCCAACGATGCAGTGTTCACGCAGCATGTCCATGGCGCGTTGCAGCAGGCGGATCGAGTCGAAGATCTTGAAGGCGATCAGCGGCTCCATCACGTTCAGTTGCAACTGGCCGCCTTCGGCCGCGATGGTCAGGGCCAGGTCGTTGCCGATGATCTGGAACGCCACCTGGTTCACGGCTTCCGGAATAACCGGGTTGACCTTGCCTGGCATGATCGAGCTGCCTGGCTGACGTGCTGGCAGGTTGATTTCGTTGATGCCGGTGCGGGGGCCGCTGGACAGCAGGCGCAGGTCGTTGCAGATTTTCGACAGCTTGACTGCGGTGCGCTTGAGCATGCCGGAGAACAGCACGAAGGCGCCCATGTCGGAGGTGGCTTCGATCAGGTCGGCGGCCGGCACCAGCGGTTGACCGCTGATCGTTGCCAGACGCTGAACGGCCAAGGCTTGATAACGCGGGTCAGCGTTGATGCCGGTACCGATCGCGGTGCCGCCCAGGTTCACTTCGGTCAGCAGCTCAGGTGCCAGGGTCTTCAGGCGCGCCAGGTCTTCGCTCAGAGTAGTGGCGAAGGCGCGGAATTCCTGGCCCAGGGTCATCGGCACGGCGTCTTGCAGTTGGGTGCGACCCATCTTCAGAACGTGGCTGAATTCTTCACCTTTGGCGGCGAACGACTGGATCAGGCTGTCGAGGCTGGCCAGCAGTGCGTCGTGACCCAGCAGCAGACCCAGACGGATCGCGGTCGGGTAGGCGTCGTTGGTCGACTGCGCCATGTTCACGTCGTTGTTCGGATGCAGGTACTGGTATTCGCCTTTGCTGTGGCCCATGGCCTCCAGCGCGATGTTGGCGATGACTTCGTTGGCATTCATGTTGGTTGAAGTGCCAGCGCCGCCTTGAATCATGTCCACCACGAATTCTTCGTGGAAATCACCGCGGATCAATCGGGCACAAGCTTCGCTGATGGCAGCGTGCTTGGCGTCGCTCAGGTGACCCAACTCGCGGTTGGCGTCAGCGGCGGCCTGTTTGACCATTGCCAGACCGACAACCAGTTTCGGGTAATGCGAAATCGGAACGCCGGAGAGGCGGAAGTTGTTCACCGCTCGCAGGGTCTGGATACCGTAATACGCTTGAGCAGGTACTTCGAGTACGCCAAGCAGGTCTTTTTCTGTGCGGAAAGATGCAGCGGAGGACATGATAGAAATCATCTCGATAGGGACCCGGTCTGTGCCGGAACACCGCAAATGCTAGGCTGATGAACTATTTTGGGCCAATGCTGTTAAACACTAGCCTATGCACATTCGGCATAATGCCCATGTGACGCCGCGTGTACGGCGAGCGTGTGACCTAAATTGGTGCGTGTCCGGGAGGGCGTGATGAATCTGGAAAGTAAATGGCTCGAAGATTTCAGTGCTCTGGCCGCCACCCGTAGCTTCTCCCAAGCGGCTGAGCGACGCTTCGTGACCCAGCCTGCATTCAGCCGGCGGATCCGCAGCCTCGAAGCCGCGCTGGGGCTGACCCTAGTCAATCGCTCCCGCACCCCGGTCGAGCTGACGGCGGCGGGGCAGTTATTTCTCGTCACTGCGCGAACCGTGGTCGAACAGCTGGGCGAAGTGCTGCGCCACCTTCATCATCTGGAAGGCGGGCAGGGCGAGGTGATTCAGGTTTCCGCCGCTCACTCCCTGGCATTGGGTTTCTTCCCGCGCTGGATCGCGCAGTTGCGCAACGAAGGGCTGAATATCGCGACGCGACTGGTGGCCACCAACGTCGGCGATGCGGTGCATGCATTGCGTGAAGGCGGCTGCGACCTGATGCTGGCGTTTTACGACCCGGATGCGGCCATGCAAATGGACCCGGAGATTTTCCCGTCGCTGCACCTGGGGGACACTGAAATGCTTCCGGTCTGCGCCGCCGATGCCGATGGCAAACCGTTGTTCGACCTGGAAGGCGAGGCCAGCGTGCCGCTGTTGGCCTATAGCGCCGGTGCCTTTCTTGGGCGTTCGGTAAACATGCTCCTGCGTCAACGTGCCCTGCGCTTCACCACCATCTATGAAACCGCCATGGCCGACAGCCTGAAAAGCATGGCGCTGGAAGGTTTGGGAATCGCTTGGGTACCGCAGTTGAGCGTGCGCGCCGAATTGGCGCGTGGCGAGTTGGTCATCTGCGGCGGCCCGCAATGGCATGTGCCACTGGAAATTCGTCTGTATCGCTGTGCGCTGGTACGCAAGGCCAATGTGCGGTTGCTCTGGCGCAAACTCGAAGGCGGCGCAGCGCAAACCCCGGCAGGTTAATGATTTTTTGTAGGAGCCAGACTTGCCGGCGAAGGCGTCCGCAAGATCGCCTTCGCCGGCAAGCCTGGCTCCTACAGATTTAGGTCGATCCGAACTATTTTCGGCTGACCCTGAAGTCAATAAAGCCGGCACTTTGCGCCGTATGACAGATGGTCGCATCGGGGGCTGTTTATCTGCTTCATTGAGGTATACTGCGCGGCCTTCGGCCGGTTCGTCCGGCCATTTTTCGTACAATCAAGCCACGCATTCTGCGTGGCTTGTTGTTTTTTGACGCGCCTGCGGGCGCCCAGAGAGAAGAGGCACGACGATGAGCGCACTGGTTGGCGTGATCATGGGCTCCAAGTCCGATTGGTCCACCCTTAGCCACACCGCCGATATGCTGGAAAAGCTCGGCATCCCTTACGAGGTGAAAGTGGTCTCTGCCCACCGCACCCCGGACCTGCTGTTCCAGTACGCCGAAGAGGCTGAGGCCCGTGGCATCGAGGTGATCATTGCCGGTGCCGGCGGCGCGGCCCACTTGCCAGGCATGTGTGCGGCCAAGACCCACCTGCCGGTGCTGGGCGTGCCGGTGCAGTCGTCGATGCTCTCGGGCGTCGATTCACTACTCTCTATCGTGCAAATGCCTGCAGGCATTCCGGTTGCCACCCTGGCCATCGGCAAAGCCGGCGCGATCAATGCAGCGCTGCTCTCGGCGAGCATCCTGGGCGCCAAGCATCCGCAATTTCATACCGTGTTGAAGAAATTCCGCGCTGAACAGACAGACAGCGTCCTGGACAATCCAGACCCACGCATCGCCTGAGGTTGTTGACGATGAAGATTGGTGTAATCGGTGGCGGCCAGTTGGGTCGCATGTTGGCGCTGGCGGGTACTCCGCTGGGTATGAACTTCGCTTTCCTGGACCCGGCGCCGGATGCTTGCGCAGCCGCGTTGGGCGAACACCTGCGGGCCGATTACGGCGATCAGGACCACCTGCGTCAGTTGGCCGATGAAGTCGATCTGGTGACCTTCGAGTTCGAAAGCGTCCCGGCCGAAACCGTGGCGTTCCTGTCGCAATTCGTTCCGGTGTACCCGAGCGCCGAAGCACTGCGCATCGCTCGCGATCGCTGGTTCGAGAAGAGCATGTTCAAGGACCTGGGGATTCCGACTCCCGCGTTCGCCGACATCCAGTCGCAAGCCGATCTGGATGCTGCGGTGGCTTCCATCGGTCTGCCGGCCGTGCTGAAAACCCGCACCCTGGGTTACGACGGCAAGGGCCAGAAAGTCCTGCGCAAGCCTGAAGACGTGGCGGGTACCTTCGCCGAACTGGGTAGCGTTGCCTGCCTGCTGGAAGGTTTCGTGCCGTTCACCGGCGAAGTCTCGCTGATTGCCGTGCGTGCCCGCGATGGCGAAACGAAATTCTATCCTCTGGTTCACAACACCCACGACAGCGGCATCCTCAAGCTGTCCGTGGCCAGCACCGATCACCCGCTGCAAGCATTGGCTGAAGATTACTCCAGTCGGGTACTCAAGCAGCTGGAGTACGTCGGCGTGATGGCGTTCGAGTTCTTCGAAGTCGACGGCGGCCTCAAGGCCAACGAAATCGCCCCGCGCGTGCACAACTCCGGGCACTGGACCACCGAAGGCGCCGAGTGCAGCCAGTTCGAAAACCACCTGCGGGCCGTCGCCGGTTTGCCGTTGGGTTCGACTGCCAAGGTCGGCGAGAGCGCGATGCTCAACTTCATCGGTGTCGTGCCACCAGTAGAAAAAGTGATCGCGATCGACGACTGTCATCTGCATCACTACGGCAAGGCCTTCAAGGTCGGCCGCAAGGTCGGTCACGCCAATCTGCGCTGTGCAGACCGTGAGACGCTGGCAGCGCAGATCCTCAAGGTCGAAGCGCTCATCGCCGAATAGTTTCATGTGGCAACGGCGGAACCTTCAGGGGCCGCCGTTCTCTGATGGCAGGATGCCAAAGTCTGGCTAGGCTTTGGTGTCCTGTCTAACCAATACTGTTCCTTTTTTGACAGCGTCTGTTGCCGTCATGCTGCGTTGCCGCTCCTCGCCATAGCGCGCTATGACTCGTCGCGGCGCCTTGCCTGACGACAACAGCCACTTGTCAAAAGAGGAACGTATTGGTTAGACAGGACACACCAACTCAATCAGAGGGAAATGCCATGGGAATTATCGGAACCATCTTTATCGGTTTGATCGTCGGCCTGCTGGCTCGGTTCTTGAAACCGGGCGATGACAGCATGGGCTGGATCATGACCATCCTGCTCGGTATCGGCGGTTCGCTGGCGGCCACTTACGGCGGCCAGGCCCTGGGCATTTACCGCGCTGGCGAAGGCGCAGGTTTCATCGGTGCGCTGGTGGGTGCGGTGGTGTTGCTGGTGATCTACGGCCTGATCAAAAAAAGAACCTGATTGAAGTAACAAAGCCCTCTCTGCGCCATTGCCGGAGAGGGCTAGAATGCTCGGCTTTACATCATCCTTTCCTTTGCCGAGCACCTTCATGCGCCGTCTTCTGTTGACTCTTCTCTTTCTGGGCAGTGGTTTGGCCCATGCCGGCGAACTGCCGGAAACCGACTGGCTCGAACTGATGCCCACGTCGGACCAGAAGGCCCTCGAGGCCATGCCCGAAATCGATCACGATTCTCCGGAAGCCAATGGCACCTTTACCCAAAAGGGTGGCATGAAGCAGAGCAAGGGCTTGCCGGCGGTGATGTACTCGACCAAAACCGTGCCGTCGATGAACGACAAGCACATCCGCATTGGCGGCTATCCGGTACCGCTGGAATCCGACGCCAAGGGCCATAGCACGTTGTTCTTTCTTGTGCCGTACCCGGGCGCTTGCATTCACGTGCCGCCACCGCCGCCTAACCAGTTGGTGCTGGTGCGTTATCCAAAAGGCTTGAAGCTGAATGACATCTACACGCCGCTGTGGGTGACTGGCACGCTGAAGATCGAGACGGTCAACAACGACCTGGCAGATGCGGCGTATGCGCTGGATGCGGCGCAGGTGCGGGTGGTCAAAGAGTCGGATTTGTAAAACGCCAGTCAGCCTGGCATAGATCAAAATGTGGGAGCGGGCTTGCTCGCGAAGGTGGTGTATCAGTCGACATTAATGTTGCCTGATACACCACCTTCGCGAGCAAGTCGAATCGTCGCACCGCCGCTCCCACATTCGTTTTGTGGTGTTAAAGGGATTTACTGGCGATGCTCACGCCCAGGGTATGACTTGCCCCCGGTGCCAGCGTCACCACATCATCCATCACATTGGCTGTTTCGATGCACAGCATGCGCTGCCAGCCATCGTCGGCCATGTCGCTGAACGCTGCGGCGCGGTCGATCCAGGGGTTCCAGATCACCGCAGAGCGCGAACCGCTGCTGGTCAGTTCAATGCGTCGTTCCCAATGCGGGTCAACGATGCTCAGCTTCGGCGGGGTATTGAGATAAATGCGGTCGGTCTCCCCGGCAAAACGCAGATCACCGGTCTGGGTGAGGGTTTTCCAATCCTCCAGGGTTTCGATATAGCTCAAGCCATCCAGCCCTTCGACATGCACGTTGCGCACATCGCTGACCGCGAAATAGCTGTGCAATGCTTGGCTAATCGTGACCTGTTCGGCGCCCTTGTTTTCGCTCGTCAGACTGATGTGCAACTGCTGATCCAGACGAATGCTCAGTTTCAAGTCCACCTGATGCGGCCATCCCGGCAGACCGTCTTCGGGGTAAGGCAGGACGAATTCCACCTTCAGGCTTTCGCCCTCGGTTTCGATGCCGAGCAACTCCCAGTCCATCGCTCGCACCAGACCATGGGCGGTCGGTGGTTCCTGGCTGACGCGCATGGCCTGGACGCTCTGCGGGTTGCGCGACAGGTTGCCGAACCATGGCCAGCACACCGGCACGCCGGCGCGGATGCTGTTGCCGGCCTTGAACACCGCCTCGTCGTTGAGCCAGATCAGCGGCGGCTCGCCGGCCAGTTGATAACTGAGGATGTGCGCGCCTTGCTGGGCTACCAGCAATTCGGCCTGACCGTGGCGGATGCGCCAGCAGTTCAGTTCATCCAGTTTCACGGCTTCAACGTTGGGCGTGCTCATGGGGCAACTCTCAATCGGGAACAGGACTGCAATGGACCGCAAAACGGTCGCCGGGTTTAACGCCCACTTTTTTTACGGGCTCCGGTTTTACCAGCTCCGGTTTAACGAGCTCTCGGCGGAACCGAGCGGGTACGGCCGCTGCCGTCGATGGCGACGAACACGAAGACGGCTTCGGTCACTTTACGCCATTCGCTGGACAGTGGATCGTCGCTCCAGACTTCGACCATCATCTGAATCGAGCTGCGGCCGATTTCCAGAGCCTGGGTATAGAAGGAGAGCTGAGCGCCCACCGCTACCGGCACCAGGAACGCCATGCGATCGATCGCCACGGTGGCCACGCGGCCACCAGCCACCTTGCTGGCCATTGCGGTGCCTGCCAAATCCATCTGCGCCACCAGCCAGCCGCCGAAAATATCGCCAAAGCCGTTGGTTTCACGCGGAAGCGCGGTGATTTGCAAGGCCAGGTCGCCTTGCGGGATTGGATCTTCTTGTTCGAGCTCTATCATGCCGGGGGTGCCTCTGACCCGTGACTCTTCATTGGTATTTCAGGTGAACAGCCGTCTCCAGGAAAAACGATTCAGCCCCGAACATACTACGTTCGTCACGTTTTTCGTAAGGCGCCTAAAGGGAAACTCTGCGAAATCGGCTGACCGATGCCAACGACGGTTTCGCACAGCAACCCCTTACAAGCCGTTGCAATGTTGCGAGTATATCGATCGGTAGACTCCGAGACGACCGTCCGGTTCTCATTTCGACCGTCAAATACGCGCCTCTATGTGCTTTTTCGAACAATTTGCTATCGTGCCGAACCTGCCCAAGCCTCTGCCAGCGTTGTCGAGGTTGCAGATCCGACTATAAGAGAAGCCCTTGCCATGACCACAGCGCCCTCGAGCATCGCGCAACCCACCCAATCTGCACGTCCGCTGACCCGCAACGACTATAAGACGTTATCGCTGTCTGCCCTGGGCGGCGCGCTGGAGTTTTACGACTTCATCATTTTCGTGTTCTTCGCCACGGTGGTCGGCAAACTGTTCTTCCCCGCCGACATGCCCGAATGGCTGCGCCTGATGCAGACGTTCGGCATCTTCGCCGCCGGCTACCTGGCGCGGCCGCTGGGCGGCATCGTCATGGCGCACTTCGGTGATCTGCTGGGGCGCAAGAAGATGTTCACCTTGAGCATTTTCATGATGGCCGTGCCGACCCTGATCATGGGGTTGCTGCCGACTTATGCGCAGATCGGTATGTGGGCGCCGATCCTGTTGCTGTTGATGCGGGTGATTCAGGGCGCGGCGATTGGCGGTGAAGTGCCGGGGGCCTGGGTATTCGTTTCCGAACACGTGCCGCAGCGGCACATCGGTTATGCCTGCGGCACGCTGACCAGCGGTCTGACCGCCGGTATTCTTTTGGGCTCGCTGGTCGCTACCGCGATCAACAGTATTTACACGCCGGTTGAGGTCTCGGATTACGCCTGGCGAATCCCGTTCCTGTTGGGCGGTGTGTTTGGCCTGTTCTCGGTCTACCTGCGCCGCTGGCTCCACGAAACACCGGTGTTCGCCGAACTGCAACTGCGCAAAGCGCTGGCCGAAGAAGTGCCGCTGCGCGCCGTGTTGCGTGACCATCGCGGTGCGATTCTGATTTCCATGCTGCTGACCTGGTTGCTGTCCGCCGGCATCATCGTGGTCATCCTCATGACCCCGACCGTGCTGCAGACCGTTTACCACTTCGCGCCGACTACCGCATTGCAGGCCAACAGCCTGGCCATCGTGTTCCTGAGCCTGGGCTGTGTGGCTTCCGGTGTATTGGCTGACCGCTTCGGTGCCGGCCGGGTGTTCGTGTTCGGTAGCGGCTTGCTGCTGCTGACGTCGTGGACCTTCTATCACAGCCTCTTTAACCATCCCGAGTGGCTGTTCCCGATGTATGCGCTGACCGGTTTTCTGGTCGGCACTATCGGTGCGGTGCCGTATGTGATGGTCAAGGCTTTCCCGGCGGTGGTGCGGTTCAGCGGGTTGTCGTTTTCCTACAACCTGGCTTACGCGATTTTCGGTGGATTGACGCCGATGGTGGTGACGTTGCTCCTGAAGGAAAGTCCGATGGGGCCTGCCTATTATGTGGCGATCATTTGTGGTGTCGGGATTCTGGTGGGGGCGTATCTCTGGAAGAAAGGGCGCTAACCTTGTAACCGATCGTTCCCACGCTCTGCGTGGGAATGCCGCAATGGACGCTCTGCGTCCGCTTTTGAATGGGACGCAGAGCGTCCCGAGATGCATTCCCACGCAGAGCGTGGGAACGATCTAATGTGTTCTGCAATTGAATACTGGCCTTTCATCCAATTGTCATATTTCAGCCATAGAGTGTTCACACGGCCTGCTGATACTTGGCCCCGACTTAACACACCTATCTGCTAGGAGTAAGGCATGAAACTGAAGCGTTTGATGGCGGCAATGACTTTTGTCGCTGCTGGCGTTGCGACTGCCAACGCGGTTGCCGCTGTTGACCCTGCTATCCCGAGCTACACCAAGACCACTGGTGTGTCGGGCAACCTGTCCAGCGTCGGCTCCGATACCCTGGCTAACCTCATGACCCTGTGGGCTGAGAACTACAAAAAAGAATACCCGAACGTAAATATCCAGATTCAGGCTGCCGGTTCTTCTACCGCGCCACCCGCGTTGACTGAAGGCACCGCTAACCTGGGCCCGATGAGCCGCAAGATGAAGGACAACGAGCTGCAAGCCTTCGAAACCAAGTACGGCTACAAGCCAACCGCTATCCCGGTTGCCGTGGATGCCTTGGCCGTGTTCGTACACAAAGACAACCCGATCAAGCACCTGACCATTGAACAGGTCGACGCGATCTTCTCCTCGACGCGTTTGTGCGGCGCTAAAACCGACGTGAAAACCTGGGGCGACCTGGGCGTGACCGGCGACCTGGCCAACAAGCCAGTTCAGCTGTTCGGTCGTAACTCGGTATCCGGCACTTACGGCTACTTCAAAGAAGAAGCCCTGTGCAAAGGCGACTTCAAGCCAAACGTCAACGAACAACCAGGTTCGGCTTCGGTCGTGCAATCGATCAGCTCCTCGCTGAACGGCGTCGGTTACTCGGGCATCGGCTACAAGACCGCCAGCGTGAAAACCGTGGCCCTGGCCAAGAAAGGCAGCACCGAGTTCGTTGAAGACACCGAAGAAAACGCCCTGAACGGCAAGTATCCGCTGTCGCGTTTCCTCTACGTTTACGTCAACAAGGCCCCGAACAAGCCTCTGGCCCCGCTGGAAGCCGAGTTCGTGAAACTGATTCTGTCCAAACAGGGTCAGGAAGTGGTTGTGAAAGACGGCTACATCCCGCTGCCAGCCAAGGTTGCTGCAAAAGCACTGGCTGACCTGGGTCTGCAAGAAGGCGGTAACGTCGCAAAAAAGTAAAACCCTGATCCGGGGCTAGCCCCCGGATCTTGTAGGAGCGAGGCTTGCCCGCGAAAGCGGTGGGTCGGTCGACATTGATGTTGAATGTAACGACCCCTTCGCGAGCAAGCTCGCTCCTACAAAGGCTCAGGGTTGCCACGATGGCAACCCGGCCCTCCCAAATTTCCGATCCACTGCCGGTTCCCACCGGCGGCGGATTTGTTGCGTCACTGCATTGTCATCTTTCTGTCATACAGGATCGCTAGGGTGTGCGAATGAATGATCTGGCCAACTCCACCATGACTACAAATCCCCCCAAGCGAATTGACTTCAATACGCCTGAGCTGCAACGCAAGCGCCGTATTCGTGCGCTGAAAGATCGCCTGACCCGCTGGTACGTCCTCGTCGGCGGCCTCGCCGTTCTTGGCGCGATCACCCTGATCTTTTTCTTCCTCGGTTATGTCGTCGCGCCACTGTTCCAGGGTGCCGACCTGACTGCCAAAGACGCCATCACGCCCGCCTGGATGCAAGACGCCGGCAAGCCGCTGATGATCTCCCTCGAAGAACAGAACCAGGTCGCCATGCGGGTTTCCGACAAGGGCCAGGCATTGTTCTTTGATATCGACACTGGCGCCGAGCTGCGTCGCGTTGATCTGCCGATCCCGGCGGGCAGCAGCGTGACTGCTATCGGTGAAGACCAGCCGGGTCAGCCATTGGTGGCGGTGGGTTTATCCAATGGCCAAGCGCTGGTATTCCGTCACACTTATAAAGTCAGTTACCCGGAAGGCAAGAAAACCATCTCGCCGGCCATCGAATACCCGTACGGCGAAACGCCAATCGTGCTGAACGAGGCGGGCGGCGCTCTGGAGCATGTCAGCCTCAACGCTACCGATTCGACCCTGCTGCTGGCCGGTTCCTCTGGTGCGCAGCTGCACGTCATGTCGCTGACCAGCGAAGAAAACATGATGACCGGCGAAGTCACCAACGAGCAGAAGCGCATTGACCTGCCGCAAATGACCGAGCCGGTGAAGAACATCTTCGTCGACCCGCGTCAGCAGTGGCTGTACGTAGTCAACGGCCGTGCTCAGGCCGACGTTTTCAGCCTGCGCGACAAGAGCCTGAACGGTCGCTACAAGTTGCTTGAAGACGGCGATGCAGAAGTGACCGCCAGCACTCAATTGTTGGGCGGCATCTCGCTGATCGTCGGCGACTCCAAGGGCGGCCTCGCCCAGTGGTTCATGGCTCGCGATCCAGATGGCGAACAACGCTTCAAGCAGATCCGTACCTTCCAGATGGGCACTACGCCGATCGTTGAAATCACCGCCGAAGAACGTCGCAAAGGCTTCGTTGCCCTCGACGCGTCCGGCAAACTCGGCGTGTTCCACAGCACCGCTCACCGCACTTTGCTGGTGGACCAAGTGGTCGACGGCCAAGGCCTTTTCGGCCTGTCGCCACGGGCCAACCGTGTGATCGTGGAGCAGGGCGGCAAGCTGCAACCGTTACTGCTCGACAACCCGCACCCGGAAGTCTCGTGGAGCGCGTTGTGGAGCAAGGTCTGGTACGAGAACTACGACGAGCCTAAATACGTCTGGCAATCGACCGCTGCCAACACCGACTTCGAACCCAAGCTGAGCCTCTCGCCGCTGACCTTCGGTACCCTGAAAGCCGCGTTCTACGCCATGCTGCTGGCCGCGCCTCTGGCCGTTGCCGCGGCGATCTACACCGCGTACTTCATGGCCCCGGGCATGCGTCGCAAGGTCAAACCGGTCATCGAGTTGATGGAAGCGATGCCGACGGTGATCCTCGGCTTCTTCGCCGGTTTGTTCCTGGCGCCGTACGTGGAAGGGCATTTGCCCGGCATCTTCAGCCTGCTGATGCTCCTGCCGATCGGCATTCTGGTGGCGGGTTTCGTCTTCAGTCGCCTGCCTGAGTCCATCCGCCTGAAAGTGCCGGACGGCTGGGAAAGCGCGATCCTGATCCCGGTGATTCTGTTCGTGGGCTGGCTGTCGCTGTACATGAGCCCGTACATGGAAACCTGGTTCTTCGGCGGCGACATGCGCATGTGGATCTCTCATGACCTGGGCATCACCTACGACCAGCGCAACGCTCTGGTGGTCGGTCTGGCCATGGGCTTCGCGGTCATTCCGAACATCTACTCCATTGCCGAAGACGCCGTGTTCAGCGTGCCTCGCGGCCTGACCCTGGGCTCCCTGGCCCTCGGTGCCACACCGTGGCAGACCATGACTCGTGTGGTGATTCTCACCGCCAGCCCGGGCATTTTCTCAGCGCTGATGATCGGCATGGGTCGTGCGGTCGGCGAAACCATGATCGTGCTGATGGCAACCGGTAACACCCCGGTCATGGAAATGAACCTGTTCGAAGGCCTGCGCACCCTGGCGGCCAACGTCGCGGTGGAAATGCCAGAGTCGGAAGTCGGCGGCAGCCACTACCGCGTGCTGTTTCTCTCGGCGCTGGTGCTGCTGTTGTTCACCTTCGTCATGAACACCCTCGCGGAACTGATTCGTCAGCGTCTGCGCAAGAAATACTCGTCGCTTTAAGAAAGGTAGAAGTCTGTGAAACAGAACTCCCTGAATGGATGGTTCAAGAGCGGCGCCCCCGGCGTCTGGATCAGCGGCGGCGCGGTGTCCATTGCGGTCATCATGACCATTGGCCTGCTGGCAGTGATTGCCGTGCGCGGTCTGGGTCACTTCTGGCCGGCGGACCTGGTCCACGCCAGTTACGACGTGCCGGGCCAGGCCAATCACCTCGTCATCGGCGAAGTGGTGCAGAAGGAAGAAGTGCCACGCGAGCGCCTGAAAAGCGCTGGCCTGCCGGTGCCCGATCAGGGCCCGGAGTTCATGACCCGCGAGCTGATCAAGGTCGGCAACCGTGATCTGAACGGCACCGATTTCACCTGGATTGTCGGCGAGTGGCTGACTAATCAGAAGACCCCGCCTGAGCTCATGGCTGTCGAGCGTCGCGAGTGGGGCAACTTCTACGGCTACCTGGTCAACGTCAAACAAGACGGCAAGGTCATCGCTGAAGGCGAGGCCGCATGGCCTGAGTTGCAGGCGCGTGTCGACCGCGTCAACGAGCTCGCCGCACAGCTCAAGACCCTGGAAAAGGTCGACATCGGCGCGATCAACGCAGGGCTCGAGCGTGTGCGTCTGCACGGTCGCAAACTGGAGCTGGACGGCCGTCTCGACGCCTCCGCGCAGGCGGACCTGGAGTCCGAGCGCGCCGAGCTGAATGCCCGTTATCAGGACATCGAAGCGCGACTGAATGATCTGCACGCTCAGTTCAACCGTGACAGCCTGACCGCTCGCGATGCCAACGGTAAAGAAGTCGAAATCGGCATCGGCAAAGTGGTTCACGCCTACCAGCCGAACGCCATGGGCACCTTCACCAAGATCGGCTTCTACTTCAGCAAGGTCTGGGAATTCCTCAGTGATGACCCGCGTGAAGCCAACACCGAAGGCGGGATTTTCCCGGCGATTTTCGGCACCGTGATGATGACGTTGATCATGGCGATGATCGTGACGCCGTTCGGCGTGCTGGCGGCGGTTTACCTGCGTGAATATGCGCGGCAAGGACCGATGACCCGACTGATCCGCATTGCGGTGAACAACCTGGCGGGTGTTCCGGCCATCGTTTACGGCGTGTTCGGTCTGGGCTTCTTCGTTTACGTGCTCGGCGGTTCGGTCGACCGGTTGTTCTTCCCTGAAGCACTGCCGGCGCCGACCTTTGGTACGCCGGGCCTGCTCTGGGCCTCGCTGACCCTGGCGCTGCTGGCGGTGCCGGTGGTGATCGTGGCCACTGAAGAAGGCCTGGCGCGGATTCCTCGCACTGTTCGCGAAGGATCGTTGGCTCTCGGCGCGACCAAGGCCGAAACCTTGTGGAAGATCGTGCTGCCGATGGCCAGCCCGGCGATGATGACCGGCATGATCCTCGCCGTGGCCCGTGCCGCCGGGGAAGTGGCGCCGCTGATGCTGGTGGGCGTAGTGAAACTGGCGCCATCGCTGCCGCTGGATGGCAACTACCCGTACCTGCACCTGGACCAGAAGATCATGCACTTGGGCTTCCACATTTATGACGTCGGTTTCCAGAGTCCGAACGTCGAAGCCGCGCGGCCGCTGGTGTACGCCACGGCGCTGCTGCTGGTACTGGTGATCGCGACATTGAACCTGTCGGCCGTTTATATCCGTAACCATCTGCGCGAAAAATACAAAGCACTGGATAGCTAATCACCGCCGACCCTGTAATTGAATGGACTCGCCCACGCCGAGGCGTCAATGAGTACGCCTTCGCTGGCAAGCCAGCTCCTACAGGGGACCGGCGTCAGACAGAGATTTTGAGTAAGCCGCTGGCCCGAATACCAAGCCAGCGGTTCAACGAACCGAATTTGTTAGCACAGGGAGCCTCCCATGCAGCACGAAGCACACACTCACGGCATCAACATGTCGGCCTTGGGTCGCGACAAGCAGAGCCTGAGCCTCGAACAGGAAACCGTGGCCATCGAAGTACCGGGCCTGAGCCTGTTCTACGGCGACAAACAAGCGCTGTTCGACGTCAGCATGAACATCCCGAAACAGCGCGTGACCGCCTTCATCGGCCCGTCCGGCTGCGGCAAGTCCACGCTGCTGCGCACCTTCAACCGCATGAACGACCTGGTGGACGGCTGCCGTGTCGAAGGCGCGATCAACCTCTACGGCAATAACATCTACCGCAAGGGCGAAGACGTGGCCGAGCTGCGTCGCCGGGTCGGGATGGTGTTCCAGAAGCCCAACCCGTTTCCGAAAACCATCTACGAAAACGTGGTCTACGGCCTGCGTATTCAAGGCATCAACAAGAAGCGCGTACTCGATGAAGCCGTCGAGTGGGCGTTGAAAGGCGCGGCGCTGTGGGACGAGGTCAAAGACCGTTTGCACGAGTCGGCACTCGGCCTGTCCGGTGGTCAGCAGCAACGTCTGGTGATTGCCCGCACCATCGCCGTGGAGCCGGAAGTGCTGCTGCTCGATGAACCGTGCTCGGCACTCGACCCGATCTCCACGCTGAAAGTCGAAGAGCTGATCTACGAACTGAAATCCAAGTTCACCATTGTTATCGTGACCCACAACATGCAACAGGCCGCGCGGGTTTCCGACTACACGGCGTTCATGTACATGGGCAAACTGGTGGAATTCGGCGACACCGATACCCTGTTCACCAATCCGGCGAAGAAGCAGACCGAAGACTACATTACCGGTCGTTACGGCTAGCAAGCGGTTGGTTATTCACTGAACTGACGCTGCGGTCCACCGCACCTTACCGGACGCTCCAAGGACGCCAACATGATTAGTAAAGAAGGCCTTACCCATCACATCTCCCAGCAGTTCAACGCTGAGCTCGAGGAAGTGCGCAGCCACCTCCTGGCCATGGGCGGGCTGGTCGAGAAGCAGGTCAACGACGCGGTCACTGCGCTGATCGAGGCCGATTCCGGCCTGGCCCAGCAAGTGCGCGAGATCGACGACCAGATCAATCAGATGGAACGCAACATCGACGAAGAGTGCCTGCGCATTCTGGCCCGTCGTCAGCCGGCGGCGTCGGACTTGCGTCTGATCATCAGCATCTCCAAATCGGTGATTGACCTGGAGCGCATCGGCGACGAAGCCACCAAGATCGCCCGTCGTGCCATCCAGTTGTGCGAAGAAGGCGAAGCGCCGCGCGGTTACGTCGAGGTTCGCCACATCGGCGATCAGGTGCGCAACATGGTTCGCGATGCCCTGGATGCGTTTGCCCGCTTCGACGCCGACCTGGCGTTGTCGGTGGCGCAGTACGACAAGATCATCGACCGCGAATACAAGACCGCACTGCGTGAGCTGGCCACCTACATGATGGAAGACCCGCGCTCTATCTCGCGGGTCTTGAGCATTATCTGGGTGCTGCGTTCCCTGGAGCGGATTGGCGACCACGCGCGCAATATCTCGGAACTGGTGATTTACCTGGTGCGCGGCACCGACGTGCGTCACCTGGGCCTCAAGCGCATGAAGGAAGAAGTTGAAGGCACAAGTGCCGAAACCGCTAATGTTCCGGGCAAAGCTGACGATAAGTAAGACTGCCCAAGAAAAACGCCCGGTCCTTTGGCCGGGCGTTTTTGTTTGCGTGAGGCTCTCGAATTGAAAAGCCGAGTAGAAAAGCAGCACCCGCGAACGAAAAGTCCCGGCGTGACTGAAGAGTTTTGGCAAAGTGCCATCAGCCAGCGTTATGCTTGCCGGGATTTTTAAAGGGGTGTTGGATGAGCAAGATCAGTGTGTTGGTCGTGGACGATGCGGCGTTCATTCGTGACCTGGTGAAGAAGTGCCTGCGCAACTACTTCCCGGGGATCCGGACCGAGGATGCAGTCAACGGAAAAAAGGCCCAGGCGATGCTGGCCAAAGAAGCGTTCGATCTGGTTCTGTGCGACTGGGAAATGCCGGAAATGTCCGGTCTGGAGCTGCTGACCTGGTGCCGCGAGCAGGACAACCTCAAAACCATGCCGTTCGTGATGGTGACCAGCCGTGGCGATAAAGAGAACGTCGTCCAGGCGATTCAGGCCGGTGTTTCCGGCTATGTCAGCAAGCCGTTCACCAACGAGCAACTGCTGACCAAGGTCAAACAGGCCCTGAACAAGGTCGGCAAACTGGACGCCCTGATGAGCGGTGCGCCGACCAAAATGAACTCGGCGTTCGGCAACGATTCCCTGAGCGCGCTGACCGGTGGCAAGGCTGCCATCGCTACCCCATCGGCAGCGGTCGTCAACCCGTTTGCCAAACCTGTCGCCGCCGCACCAGCCCCGGCTGGCGCACCGTCTCGCGGCCTGCTTAACAGTCCGCCGGTCAAGGCGCCTGCCGCCTCCGCAGCATCGGTTGGCGGTCGTGGCCAAGGTCAACTGCGCCTGCCGAGCGGCACTCAGCAATGCGTGATCAAGGCCCTGAGCATCAAGGAAGCGCTGCTGGTGGTGAAGCGCACCGACACCCTGCCGCAAGTCCTCGACAGCGCCGTGCTCGACCTGGAGCAGGGCGACAACGCTGAAATTGCCCGTCTCAACGGCTACCTGCACGCCATCGTCGCCTACGAGCCGAAACCTGACAGCGAATGGCTGCAACTGACTTTCCGCTTTGTCGATCAGGATGCGCAGAAGCTCGACTACATCTCCCGCCTGATCGCCCGTGGCACGGCGCAGAAGCATTTCGTGCCGGGCGCATAATCTTCGTCCCCCCCGATAGCTGATCGTTCCCACGTTCTGCGTGGGAATGCCTCCCCGGACG
Source organism: Pseudomonas sp. PGPR40 (assembly GCF_022014505.1). NCBI lineage: Bacteria > Pseudomonadati > Pseudomonadota > Gammaproteobacteria > Pseudomonadales > Pseudomonadaceae > Pseudomonas > Pseudomonas sp. PGPR40. The sequence goes on from NZ_JAKLSP010000018.1 coordinate 127,032, forward strand.
CTCCGCGTCCGTTTCGGATGGGACGCAGAGCGTCCCTTGCTGCATTCCCACGCGGAGCGTGGGAACGATCACTTGAAACATCTGCCGACTACGCTGGTCCATTTCAGCTGCTAGGCTCCTTCCCAGGCCTTACTCGACAGAATTTTGCCCATGCTCGCGCGCCTGCTGTTTTTCTGTGGTCTGTTCATGGCCTCCACCTCGGCTGTGGCCATGACGATTTACCGCTCCACCGACGCCAGTGGCGTGGTCTCTTACAGCGACCGCCCCACCAAAGGCGCGAAGGTGTTCGTTTTTCGGGACCGGATGGTCGAGCGCCTTGAGCGGCAGGTGTACCTCGATATCAAGAAGCAGAGGGGCATGGACAGTGTGTTCGTGCGCAACGATCTGTACGCGCCGGTTGAGATCGAGCTGAGTTTTGCCGGGCTCAGTAACGTCAGCGGTGCGCCGAGCCGACCGATTCGTCGGGTTCTGCCGGCGCGCAGTAACATTCGTCTGGCGCTGCTCAAGGCGACAAAGGCCGGAAGGCCACTGATCTATACCCCAAGATTCGAATATTCCCTGGGCGACCCTGCAGGGGCCGCCATGGCCTATCGATATCCGTTGCCATGGCGCGGTGGGCCGTTTCGGCTGAGTCAGGGCGCCAATGGCCAATACAGTCATTACGGGCCGAAGAACCGTTATGCGATGGACATCGCCATGCCCGAAGGCACGCCGATCATCGCGGCACGCGGCGGGATGGTGGTGAAAACCGAGAATCGTCAGACCGGGCGCGGCAATGATCCGTCGGGCAACTTCGTGCGGGTATTGCACGATGACGGGACCATGGGCGTGTACCTGCACCTCAAGAAAGGCTCGGTCAGCGTACGGGAAGGCCAGCGCGTGGTGGTGGGCAGTGCGCTGGCGCTGTCGGGCAACACCGGCAACAGCAGCGGCCCGCACCTGCACTTCGTGGTACAGCGCAATACGGGGTTGGGGCTGGTGTCGATTCCGTACCAGTTCAATCAACCGGTAGGCGCGTTGCCTAACTTTGCGTTGGGCAAGCAGTGATGAGTTGTCTGGTCTGACGCATTCGCGAGCAAGCCCGCTCCCACACTTGTTATGCGTCGATCACATAAATAGGGTTCGACGCCGATCAAGTGTGGGAGCGGGCTTGCTCGCGAAGGGATCGACGCGGATCTGGATCAGCGCATCAATCGAGCATCAACACCTTGGCCAAAACAATCTTCGGCCCTTTCATCTTCTTGATGATGATCCGCAAGCCTTCGACCTCCAGCACTTCTTCCTCTTCCGGCACCCGTTTCAGGGTTTCGTAGACCAGCCCGGCGAGGGTTTCGGCTTCGATGTGGTCCAGGTCGATGCCCAGCAGGCGTTCCACCTTGAACAGCGGCGTATCGCCGCGCACCAGCAGTTTGCCCGGCTGATACGCGAGGATCCCGCGTTCAGCCTTGCGGTGTTCATCCTGAATGTCGCCCACCAGCACTTCCAGCACGTCTTCCATGGTCAGATAGCCGATGATGTTGCCGTCGGCTTCCTCGACCACAGCGAAATGCGAACCGCCCTTACGGAACTGTTCCAGTAGCTGCGACAGCGGCATGTGCCTCGATACACGTTCCAGCGGCCGCGTCAGTTCGGCGAGGTTGAACGACTCGGGAATGTGATCCAGGGCGGCCAGTTCCAGCAACAGATCCTTGATGTGCAGCAGGCCGACGAACTCCTGGCGCTCGCTGTCGTACACCGGGTAGCGGCTGAACTTGTGGCGACGAAACATCGCCAGGATTTCCTTGAGCGGCGCGTTGAACTCCAGCGTCACCAGGTCTTCCCGGGAGTTGGCCCAGTCGACCACTTCCAGCTCGCCCATTTCCACCGCCGAGGCCAAAACGCGCATGCCTTGGTCACTCGGGTCCTGGCCACGGCTGGAGTGCAGGATCAGTTTCAGTTCTTCACGGCTGTAATGGTGCTCGTGATGCGGGCCGGGCTCACCTTGCCCTGCGATCCGCAGGATCTGGTTGGCGCTGGCGTTGAGCAGGTAAATGGCCGGGTACATGGCCCAGTAGAACAGGTACAGCGGCACGGCCGTCCAAAGCGACAGCAGCTCGGGTTTGCGGATGGCCCAGGATTTCGGGGCCAGTTCGCCGACCACGATGTGCAGGTACGAAATGATGAAAAACGCAGTAAAGAACGACACGCCTCTGACCACTTCGGCGGAATCTACGCCCACGGCTGTCAGGACGGGTGCCAGCAAATGCGCGAACGCCGGTTCCCCGACCCAGCCCAGGCCCAGCGAGGCGAGGGTGATACCCAATTGGCACGCCGAGAGGTAAGCATCGAGCTGACTGTGCACGGTGCGCAGGATGTGCCCGCGCCAGCCGTGCTGTTCTGCGATGGCTTCGACCCGGGTCGAGCGCAATTTGACCATGGCAAATTCCGCCGCAACGAAAAAGCCGTTGAGCAAAACCAGGATCAGAGCAAAAAGAATCATGCCGAAATCGGCGAATATTGTTGCGAGGGTCAAGCCAGGGGAAGGGTCCATGATGGAGTTTTGCGGGTTCCGTAATTCGAAAGGAAAGAAAAAAGTGCGCCTGAAGGGCAGGCACAAGTCAGCCAATGTAGCGACTGACCGAGTGATTGCCTAGTGGCGAATGCTGACTGGTATCAGTCAGCGGCACTGATGACGCGGGATTTGCTCACCTGGGCTGGCGAAAAATGGCAGGTAAACGTGCTGCCGTGCCCCGGCACACTGCTGATTTCCATGCGAGCCCGATGGCGCAGCAACACATGTTTGACGATGGCCAGCCCCAGCCCGGTGCCGCCGGTGTTGGAGTTGCGGCTGGAGTCGACGCGGTAGAAGCGTTCAGTCAGGCGCGGCAAGTGTTTGCTGTCGATGCCGATCCCTGAATCCTGCACGCTCAGGTGTGCGCCTTGATCATCGCCCCACCAGCGAATGCGGATATTGCCCTCGGCCGGGGTGTATTTCACGGCGTTGAACACCAGGTTGGAGAACGCGCTACGCAATTCGGCTTCGCTGCCCTTGAGCAGAATGGTCGGATCGGCGTCCAGGGTAATGTGCTGGTTTTTTTGGCCGGATAGTTGCTGAGCGTCGCCCTTGATCGATTGCAGCAGGCTGTCGATGGACACCGGTTGATTGTCCGACGGGTAATCGGTGGCTTCCAGTTTGGCCAGCAGCAGCAAATCGTTAAGCAAGGTCTGCATGCGCCCGCCTTGCTGCTGCATCTGCTGCAGGGCACGGGTCCAGCGCGGGTTCACTTCTTCGACGTTGTCGAGCAGGGTTTCCAGGTAGCCGCAAATCACCGTCAGCGGCGTGCGCAATTCGTGGGACACGTTGGCGATGAAGTCTTTACGCATCTGTTCCAGCTGATGGATACGCGTCACGTCGCGCACCAGCATCAAGTGTTCGTTGTTGCCATAGCGGGTGATGTACAGCTGAATGCGCAGGCGATCATTGATCGGCGAGGGGATTTCCAACGGTTCGGCGTAGCTGTCCTGCTCGAAGTATTCCTTGAAGCGCGGATGGCGCACCAGGTTGGTCACGGGCTGGCCGCTGTCCTGAGGGGTTTTGAGGCCGAGCAACGTTTCGGCGGCGCGGTTCCACCATTCCAGGTTGCCGTCGCTGTCGAGCATGATCACCGCGTCTTTGAGCGCGGCGGTGGATTCCTGCACCCGATCGATCACCGCTTGCAGGCGCCCGCGCACCCGTTGGTCGCGGCGTTGCAGGTGGTAGATGCTGTCGAACACTTCACCCCACAGGCCATAGCCATCGGGCGGTGCTTCATCGGGTTTGTGCAGGCGCAGCCACTCGTGCAGGCGCAGCAGTTGCTTGAGGGTCCATGCCAGATAAAGGCCCAGGCCCACGGCAAGGCTCCAGCCGTAGTAGCCGGAAATCAGGCCGATCACCAGGCAGGCGGTGACCAGCAACAGCATGTGGCGAATCAGGGTGCCATGCCAGTTTTGGTTCACGGAAAATATGCGTCCTTGTCAGCGAGTCTGGCGGTCGGCTCAGGCCTTGGTGGAGAACCGGTAGCCGGTGCCGCGCACGGTTTGTACCAGATTTTCATAGGCATCGCCGAGGGCTTTGCGCAGGCGACGGATATGTACGTCGACGGTACGCTCTTCGACGTAGACATTGCCGCCCCAGACCTGATCCAGCAACTGCCCGCGGGTGTAGGCACGTTCCTGGTGGGTCATGAAAAATTGCAGCAAACGGTATTCGGTCGGGCCCATCTCGGCGGGTTTGCCGTCGATGGTCACGCGGTGGCTGATCGGGTCCAGCAGCAGGCCGCCGACTTCGATCGGCGCTTCGCCATCGGTCGGGCCGGCGCGGCGCAGCACGGCTTTCAGGCGTGCAACCAGCTCGCGTGGGGAAAACGGTTTGGTGATGTAGTCGTCGGCGCCGACTTCCAGGCCCTGGATCTTGTTGTCCTCTTCGCCCTTGGCGGTGAGCATGATGATCGGGATATCCCCGGTCAGTTCATCGCGCTTGAGGCGTCGGGCCAGCTCGATGCCGGAGGTGCCGGGCAGCATCCAGTCGAGCAAAATCAGGTCCGGTTTGCGGTCGACGATAATGGCATGGGCCTGCTGCGAGTTCTCTGCCTCCAGACAGTCATAGCCGGCCATTTCCAACGCAACGGCGATCATTTCGCGAATGGGCGCTTCGTCGTCGACGATCAGAATGCTCCTGCCAACCATGCGTTAATCCTCTTGTCATTTAACTGTCTTGCGCCGCATTAGATAACGGAATTATTGCAGTCGTGTGACAGTATTTTAGCCGTCCTGCGATTGTCGCGATCCTGAACTAAGCTCTAAGTCCGAATCCTGACAACCACAAGAGGAAGGTTTCCATGAATCATATTGCTCAATCCTGGAAGGCCCTGCTGGTCACGGCTGCGCTAACGCTGCCGTCCCTGGCCTTTGCCGCCGAGCCGGCCATGATGAAAGACGGCATGATGGTCGATCACAAGGGTATGACCTTGTATACCTTTGACAAGGACAAAGATGGCAAGTCGATGTGCACGGGTGAGTGTGCGACGAACTGGCCGCCGCTGATGGCGCCGATGGATGCCAAGCCCACGGGTGAGTGGATGCCGATCAAGCGTGACGACGGCACGATGCAATGGGCTTATAAAGGCAAGCCAATGTATGGCTACAAAATGGACAAAAAGCCCGGGGACATGGAGGGTGACGGTAAAGGCGGCTTCTGGCACATGTATCGGCACTGAGTGATTGCAAAAGATCGTCCGAACGCGGCCCAGCCTTCGGACGATCTTTTCGAATCATCAGCGCACCGCGTAATCCAGCACAATCCCGACAAAAATTGCCAACCCCGCCCAGTGATTATGCAAAAACGCCTGGAAGCAGCGCATCCGATCCCTGCTGCGGGTGTACCAGAACTCCCAGGCAAAACAACCCGCCGCCGCCAGTAGTCCGAGATGAAACCAGCCACCCAGCTGGAATTTCGAACCCGCCAACAGCAGACAGCCCAACGCCAACCCCTGCAGGGTCAGAATGATCACTCTGTCGGCGTCGCCAAACAGAATCGCTGTAGATTTCACCCCGATCTTCAGGTCATCGTCGCGGTCGGTCATGGCGTAATAGGTGTCGTAGCCCACGGTCCACAGCAGGTTGGCAATCCACAACAACCAGGCCGCCGCCGGCAGTTCACCGGTTTCGGCGGTGAAGGCCATCGGCATGCCCCAGGAGAACGCGGCGCCCAGCACCACCTGCGGGTAATAGGTGTAGCGCTTCATGAACGGATAAGTGAAGGCCAAGGCCAAACCGCCTAGCGACAGCCAGACCGTCGCCGCGTTGGTGCACAACACCAGCAGAAAGCTCACACCCATCAGTACCGCGAAGAACACCAGGGCTTCTTTTGAGCTGATCTTGCCGCTCACCAGCGGCCGCTGTTCTGTGCGTTTGACGTGGCCATCGACCTTGCGATCCGCCCAATCGTTGATCACACAACCGCCAGCACGGGTCAGTACCACGCCGAGCACGAAAATCACGATATTGGCCAGTGACGGCGAACCTTCACCGGCAATCCAGAGTGCCCACAACGTTGGCCACAGCAGCAAATAAATGCCGATCGGCTTGTCCATGCGGGTCAGTTGAATGAAGTCCCAGGCCCGTGGGTTCAAGCGATTCAGGGACTTGAGCAGGCTTTGGTACATCAGCAATTCTCCGGATGGGCGCGGGCGGCATTCCACAGCGTAGGCAGGAAAATCTCGGCTACCAGCACGCTCAAGGCGCCACGGTCGAAACGCGAACGCCGACCCCATAGTTCAGGCGCTCGAGCATCCACCGGCAACCACGCTTGAGGATAGTGACAAACCTCGATAGCCCGGCGCTGGAATGCCTGATCGCAAAACAGCAATTCACCCAGAGAGCGGCTGCCCAGTTCGTCCATATGTAATCCATCACCCTGCAACGCGCCACGCGCCGCCACGCTACGGGCGAACACCCAGGCTTCACCGTGGCCGCGCAGATACACCTCGCGCACCCAGCCTTCACTGCCTTCGGCCAGTTCCAGCGCAGCACATTCGTCGGCGCGCAACGATTGCCAGCCTTCGAACAGCGGCATAACGCTGAAGCCATCATTCGACAGGCGGATCAGTCGCCGGGTCAGCGACCCTTCATCGAACAGCCAATCGAGCGTAGACGTGTCGGGGAGGGGCGTCAGTTGACTCCGAGGGAGCCAGACCGGTGTCGCGGAGGGGGATTTTGAGTGCGGCACAGTGAGTCATTATTGGCAGCAAATGAGGCGGCGAGCTTACCATGTCAGGCGGCGGTTTTGATTGATCGGCCTGCCGTTGCGCCGAACAGGCTTGCATCTGCCGGGCCCGATCAGTACAAAACGCCCTGAGCCGGACGGCAGCGCTTCACCCATCGACCGTTCGCGCCGGCAAAAGCCTGAATTGCGAGGAAGTACCTGAATGAAAAAGTGGCAATGTGTGGTCTGCGGCCTGATCTATAACGAAGCCGACGGCTGGCCGGACGAAGGCATTGCGCCGGGAACGTTGTGGCAGGACGTGCCGGAAGACTGGCTGTGCCCGGACTGCGGTGTGGGCAAGATGGATTTCGAAATGATCGAAATCAACTAAGAATCCAAGGAGGAAGGGAATGAACGCACCTGTCGTGATCGTCGGCACCGGGCTGGCTGGCTACAACCTGGCCCGGGAGTTTCGCAAACTCGATGGCGAAACCCCGCTGCTGCTGATTACCGCAGATGACGGGCGCTCCTACTCCAAGCCGATGCTCTCCACCGGCTTCGGCAAGAATAAAGACGCCGATGGCCTGAGCATGGCCGAACCGGGCGCCATGGCCGAGCAATTGAAGGCCGAAGTGCGCACCCACACGCGCATCAGCGGGATCGATCCAGGCCATAAGCGCCTGTGGATTGGTGAGGAAGCGGTGATCTACCGTGACCTGATCCTGGCCTGGGGCGCGGAAACCGTGCGGGTGCCGATCGAAGGCGACGCGGCGGACGCTGTTTTCCCTATCAATGATCTTGAAGACTACGCACGTTTTCGCGCGGCCGCGGCCGGCAAGCATCGGGTATTGCTGCTGGGCGCCGGTTTGATTGGCTGCGAATTCGCCAACGACCTGATTCTCGGCGGCTACGAGGTGCAACTGGTTGCACCGTGCGAACAGGTCATGCCGACCTTGCTGCACCCAGCGGCGGCCGCTGCGGTCCAGGCCGGCCTGGAAAGCCTGGGCGCGCGCTTCCACCTCGGGCCGGTGCTCAATCGCTTGCAACATGTGGCTGATGGCCTGGAAGCGCATTTGTCCGATGGCCAGGTCATCCCTTGCGATGTAGTTGTTTCGGCCATCGGTCTGCGTCCGCGCATCGATCTGGCGGCCGCTGCCGGGTTGCTGGTCAACCGTGGCGTAGTGGTCGACCGTCATCTGAAAACTTCTCACGCCAACATCTACGCCCTGGGCGACTGCGCCGAGGTCGATGGGCTGAATCTGTTGTACGTCATGCCCCTCATGAGCTGTGCGAGAGCGCTGGCCCAGACCCTTGCCGGAAACCCTGTGGCGGTGAGTTATGGCCCGATGCCGATCACTGTGAAAACACCGGTTTGCCCGTTGGTGGTTTCACCGCCACCAAGGGGCGCGGAAGGCGTCTGGACGGTCGAAGGGCAGGGGGCGGACATCAAAGTGCTATGCCGCGACGATGCCGGCCAATTGCTGGGCTATGCCCTGACAGGCACTGCGGTAATGGAAAAACTCGCCCTGAACAAAGAGCTTCCAGCCCTGTTGGCGTAAATACTGGTCGTTCTGTCGGAATCACCCCGTTTTTGCCGCTACAAACGTCGCGGGGAGACTGGCGCCGCACCTGCGCGCGTGCCATCCTCATTCCCGTCTGCCGCAGAGTAGAGCACTGCGGCGCGTTGGGCGCTGTTCCAACGAGAACAGCACGGACATAACAACAAAAAAACCGTCAAAGGGGCTTCACTAATGCGTAAACCAGAACTCGCTGCTGCCATTGCAGAAAAAGCAGACCTCACCAAAGAACAGGCCAACCGCGTTCTCAACGCCGTTCTCGAAGAAATCACCGGCGCCCTGCACCGCAAAGACAGCGTTACGCTGGTCGGCTTCGGCACCTTCCTGCAACGCCATCGCGGTGCACGTACCGGCAAAAACCCGCAGACCGGTGAGCCCGTCAAAATCAAGGCCAGCAACACTGTTGCGTTCAAGCCGGGCAAGTCGTTGAAAGACAGCGTTAATCCGTAACACACACCGACTGCCCGCCTGGCGGGTGAGCGGGATAAAAAATGGGCACGCCAGCGAAGTTGGGTACCCATTTTTTTATGCATGACGAAAGCAACCCCAATCACTCAATCCTGTGGCAGCTGGCGAGTCTGCGTTGGGCTGCTACAGGGCTACATAGTCGGCAACGTCGGCCCGATAGGGCTGATGGAGCTTGGTTGTTCATCCATAGCCAGGACCAGGTGGGCGAACGCTTTCTTGCTTGGCTGAAGATCAGCCTGCTGTTCCAGGTACATACGCCATGCAGATTCCAGCATCGGCCCATGGATATCGCCGTCGGTAGCAAGATACGCGGCGGCGTCGTCTTTCACCGCCTGTGTGTAGTGTTTCGATGGGCCATCTTTTGTGGCGTCCGAGGTCGAAATAAACGGCCCGACAGTTGTATAGATCAACCCGATCCCCGTCAGCATCGAGAACTCAAGTGGGCCACCGTTTAATAGGCAGCCAACACCATGGCAACCTTCCGCTCGAACAGAGACGCTAGCTACAAGTGTGAACATGGCAACCCAGTACCGCCCTAAGGCCACCGCCGATTTTTTACTGTGTCGATTAGTCATAATAATGCTGAGTGCTCTATTGGTTGAGCCGCACCGACTCAACATAGAATTGAAAAAAATCTGAGACTCCATGCTGCATAAGGCAAAGATTTGCGATGGTCCTTGGCGCATCCGCTCAAGAAGAGCGCTAGCACCATTGCACCGCCTGCTTTAATAGAAATGAGGCCTTCAACTGAAAGTCCTTCTGGTCGTGGTTTCTGCTGATAGTTCATGGGTTACCAGGAGCCATAAGGAATGCCGAATTTTTCGATGTAGGCTTTGGATTCTTCTGAAAGGGGTCGATGCTTTCCGTTGGACGTACCCCCGTAGGGGCCTTCGGGATTGATCGTGCCTTGGACGCGAGTGACTTCGACCGATTTCAGGCAGGGTCCGCCTAACCACACCTTGGCGATTCCTCCCGGCGCCAGGCCGACAGTCAACAGCTTTCGGTAATCGGTTTTCCATCTGCCTACCGCACCGCAAAAAGCTTCTTCACTATGGAGCATGGTGTATCGCGCCGATTCTGGGATCTCTATATACGCTTCATAAGTCTGCGGCTCGGCCATGGATTGCCAGCGTACATAGACCAAGCGGGGCAGGTCAGCACCTGTTACATGCCGGCCCTTTCCTACTGGGTGCTCAAACCACCCCTTCGCATCGCCCTTGAAGTGAGCCGGTATGCCTTTACTCAGCCCACGGGGATAACCAGTCGAGGGTATCCCGCTACCTGCACCTCGAAACACACGCTCATTGATATCCACGACGTCCGCCGTTTCAATCCAGACCTCCATGTAGTCGGGGGCAAAAAAATCGAGGCTCCAGGCGTCATAAGGTAATGATCTGTGCTCACCCAAGGCACATCCTCCCAACAGCAACGCGAGTAACAGCGTAAAGCCGGTCTTGAGCATGAATGAGCGCTTACACATTGGGATGCACCTTACGAACATAGTGTTCGGCGGGTCGATCGATGAACACGATGTTCAGATCACTGTTGTTCCAGCCTTTGGCAGCATTCCAGTTGGCAGACAGATGGATGTAGCGTTGAGAGAGCAACTCCTCCTCGAACACGTTCAAGCCCGCGCGACGGGTCTCGCCCAGCGCATAAGCCATCAGTTTTTCGGCAATCGGTTTCAGCTCCAGCGGTAATGCGTACTTTTGATCCTCGTCGTCAATGACCTTGAATGGAACGTCGTGCCTGGCCCCCAACTCACGCATGATGCGCAGATAAATCAAGGCCAGATCGTTGCGCACGGTGCGCTCGCTGTGGACCGCCGCATAGACGTTTTTCCCTTTTGATCTATCGCCCTTGACGTTGCTAGTAGTCTCTACCGCCCAGGTTTTCACCGCCAATGTCAGCCCATACAGATTGAGCTGATCCTGAAGGCGACCCAGCTCTTGCTGAGCCCAGCGATAGGCGGTTGACGCTGTAGAAGGCACATCAAAATCCACGTCGCGGCTACAGCGCGGCTTGCTGAGCAGAACTCGTTCAATGATGTTCGGCAGATACCCCCCACCCAAGTCAGAATGGACGCCAGGCAGCACGATATCGGCAGCGCTGGCGCTGTTGAGCGAGAAGTTGTGGCGGCGCTCGTCCTGCGCCACCAGATGCACGACTTTTTTTGCGATATCGGGCGCCAGACACACGTTGACACTGGGGTTGTTGGCATCGTGAACGCTCAAGTCGCCGTCGGCCATGCTGGCTACGGCGGCAACGGTGTCGAAGATGCCAAGGAAGTTGATGGAGACATCCGCCTTGGTGCGCCAGGAAAAGTCCTCGACGAACAACGACGCGTTGGCTGGTAGTAGGGCGGCCAATGGAGTCTGTTTTCCTTTCAATATTTCATTGGCAAAATGCCGCGCAGCTGCAGCACCCCGACTAAAACCGAAGATATCGAACTCAACATGTTCAACCTTTCGTTCAGGATTAGATAACTTGAACTGCTCAATCCTTTCGAGAATAAGCGCTGGACTCTGCTCAACCTTCCCCAATATCCCATGTGTGCCTGCGCCAGTGATTTGTGAAAAAGGTGAATCCTCTGCACCACTGCTAGTACCGATACCTTCTAGATAAACCGGGATGTACCCGATGGTTTCATCATCAGCTAATTGCCGATTTCGGTCATCGCTATACAGCTCATACAGCTTCGCCACATTACTCATGCCATTCCCATAGCTGGTATCCGGCGTATTCCCCTTACCGTCATACCCATGTATCTGACAAAACTGCTGAATATCCTCAGCCTCCTCCAGCAGATTCACATCCCGCGCATAGCACCCGGCAACCATCTCACTGTTGGATCGGTTATTCCCGGTGCCATCGAAGAACACCCCGATTCGCAAGGTAATCCCTTCCTCTTCGACTTCTTCCTCTTCTTCCTCCAGCTCATCCGCCGCTTCGTCTTCCGTCGGCTGAGGCGCAGGCACGACGGAGACCAACAAGCCAGCGACTGCCCCCTGCAGTAATGTATGTGCAGCCGTACCCGGCTTTGGAGCGCCGCCGATCTCAAGCGCGCGGCTGCTGAAAATCCCGTCGGCATTGAGCACGATGTGCTGACCACCCACGGTCAACGAAATACTCTCGCCCGCCTCCAGCACCAGGTGGGTACCCGCCTTGATGTGCAGCTGCTGAGCGGCTTCGACCACCAGCGTGTCATCGACTTTCGTGTGGCTGCTCCCGGCCACCTGCAGATAGTCGCTGGCCTGCAGCTGCACCTTGCGATCCGCCATGACCGTGCGGTGCTCTTCCGCCTCCAGCAGCGTAATGCTGGGGCCCTTGATGGTTTCCCGACGCTCGTTGCCCACTTCCAGCCGGCTGTCATTGACCACCTTCTGCTCCAGATCGCGCTGGGCGCGCAGGTAGATCAGTTCCTGCCCGGCGCGGTCTTCAATCGACAG